>PALE01000069.1 GCA_002706445.1 Erythrobacteraceae bacterium | reverse complement strand
TCACCACCATGCAGAGCAAGAAGAGCGCGCCGCGCGTCGCCTTCGGTTCGGTGGTCGAGAACGGGCTGATCAAGCCGGGTACGCAAGTGTTCGACAAGAAGCGCAAATGGACCGCCACCGTGCGCGCCGACGGCTCACTCGAATGCGACGGCAAGACAGGTTCGATCCACGGCCTCGGCAAAGACCTCCAAGGCGCGCCCAGCTGCAATGGCTGGACCTTCTGGCATTACGAGGACGGCGGCGAGGTAAAGCCCGTCGATGCCGCGCGCGAACTCTACCGCCTGGCGACCGAGGACTAAGGCGCCAGCGGCAAAACCTTGCGGCATCTGTCCTACACCGCCTGCAAGCGCTATGACGATGCAATGCCCGTTCCCCGCCGAAAAACCCCGATTGCGTCCGGCCTTTTCCGACGGGTCGTGAGACCCCGACTTTTTAGTCTCAAGGGTGTGTTCCATGTGTTCCATCCTGTAGGGTTTGCCCAGTTCAGGAACCCCCAATGACCGCATCCGTCTACCTCCACCCGATCGGCTTCGCTTCCGGCCCGCAGGAAGAGGAAGGCGCGGCGATCCGGCTTGCCGGTTCGATGGTCTATGGCAGCCGCTTTGCACTGATCGTGCGCGAAGGCGGAACCGTCACCCAGCGCCTGCTGTTCGGTGCACGCGGGTTCGAGGCGGCGCTGACATCGCTTGACCCGCTGCTTGCCGCAGAAGCGCAGCAGCAATGGGCGAACATCCAGAAGGTGCACGCGCCGCTGGAACTGGGCGAGCGCCGCATCCGGTTCGACCAGCCGCAGGTGATGGGCGTGCTCAATGTAACGCCCGACAGCTTCAGCGATGGCGGCGAGTTCCTCGAAAAGG
The DNA here is from genome assembly GCA_002706445.1 of Erythrobacteraceae bacterium. GTDB lineage: Bacteria > Pseudomonadota > Alphaproteobacteria > Sphingomonadales > Sphingomonadaceae > Erythrobacter. Next base: position 22,759 of record PALE01000069.1, on the reverse strand, counting down.
AGGACGCCGGTCGCCGCCACGCAGCCGCAATGCTCGATGCAGGCGCGGCGCTGATCGACATCGGCGGAGAGAGCACAAGGCCGGGCGGACCGGCTACTTGGGAAGGCGACGAGATCGAACGCATCGCTCCGGCGGTCGAGTATGTGACCGCGATGGGCGGCGCGGTCAGCATCGACACGCGGCGTGCAAGCGTGCTGCAGGCAGGTCTGGAACGCGGGGCGCATATGCTCAATGACGTGTCGGCGCTGCGCTACGATCCGGCGATGCCCGATCTGGCCGCGCGTGCGAAAGTGCCGGTGGTGCTGATGCACTCGCCCGGGCGCGGAGACGATGTGCACGCGATGGATAGCGTGCCCGGGGGCAGGCATGCCGATGTGGTGAGCGAGGTCTTCGATGCGCTCAAGGCATCGCGCGAGCGGGCGATAGCCGCCGGCATTGCCGAGACCAACATCATGATCGACCCCGGCATCGGCTTCGGCAAGACGCTTCAGGAGAACCTCGCGCTGATGAACGCGCTGCCGCTGTTTCATGCGCTCGGCAGTCCGCTGCTGGTCGGGGTGAGCCGCAAGCGGATGATCGGGGCCTTGTCGAAAGAGGAAGACGCGGCGAACCGTCTCGGTGGCTCGATCACGCTCGCCGTCAAGGCGTTCGAAGCCGGCGCGCACATGCTGCGCGTGCATGACGTTCCCGAAACGGTGCAGGCGCGCAACGTGTGGCGAGGCATGCGCGATGCAGCGCTGACCGATTTCAGCCAGTTGCCGCCGCTGACCTAATCCATCCCGAAAGGATACCCGAATGCGCCTGTCCCGGTTGATCGCCCTTGGCTCTGCCGCCGTTTTGGCGAGCGCCCCGCTGAGCGCCGACCCGCCGGAAGTGAGCGTCGGCGCGGACGAGCTGCTGGCGCCCTATCACGCGAAGCTGGCGGCGACTGTCGACATGCCGCTTGCGCCGCCGAACCCCGAGCTTGCGGCGGACACGGTGCTGACCCGCATCGCGTTCGGATCGTGCAATGAGCAGAACAACCGCCAGCACATGTGGTCTCTGATCGCCGCGCGCGATCCGCAGGCGTTCCTGTTCATCGGCGACAACATCTACGGCGATCCCACATGGGACGGCGGCGCCGATCTCGCATCGCTGCGCGCGGCCTATGCCAAGCAATCAACCCATCCCGAGTTCATCGATTTTGCCGCCAAAATCCCGATGCTCACGACATGGGACGATCACGATTTCGGCTTCAACGACGGCGGCGCGGCCTTCACCCATCGCCGCTTTGCCGAGACGATATTCGAGACCTACTGGCGCTCGCCCGCTGATGTGCGCGAGCGGGACGGCGTTTACATGAGCCGGATGTATGGCGAAGCAGGGACGCGGGTGCAGGTCATCCTGCTCGACACGCGCTTCTTCCGCTCCAACCTGCGCCGCCCCGGGGAGGGCGAGGAAGGCCCTGCAATGGGGCGCTTCATGCCCAATCAGGACCCGGCTGCGACGGTGCTTGGGGATGCGCAATGGGAATGGCTCGAAGCCGAGCTGGCCAAGCCTGCCGACCTTAGAATCGTCGTTAGCTCGATCCAGCTGATCAGCACGGCTCACGGCTGGGAGGCGTGGTACGAAATGCCGCTGGAACGCCAGAAGATGCTCGACCTCCTGGAAAGCCGCGCCGAGAGCGGGCTGGTGGTGCTGTCCGGCGATCGTCATGCGGGCGGGATCTATCAGCTTGCGCAGGGCGACGAGACGATCACCGAGGTCACGAGTTCCTCGCTCAACGTGTCCTATTCCACCACCGCGCAATCGACCGCGCGCGAACCCGATGCCGACCGCATAACCGACCTGATCGGCGAGGAGAACTTCGGCCTCGTCGACATCGACTGGGCCGCGCGCGAGCTGACCTTCACCCTGTTAGGGAACAAAGGTCAGACCCACGCACAACGCAAGGTTGCTTGGTAGGCTAGCCCGGAGAAGCGGCGCTGCCTGCAAGCAGACCGCCGTCGAGCGTCAACTCGCTGCCGGTCATATAGGCGCTCTCGTCGCTGGCGAGGTAGAGTGCCAGCGCGGCGACCTCCTCGACCGTGCCGAACCGCTTCAAGGGCGTGTCGGCGACCAGCGCGGCCATGTTCGCCTCGCGCTCCGGCCCGTTTCCGAGCATCGGCTCCCACATCGGGGTGAGCACGGCGGCGGGGTGGACCGAGTTGCACCGCACCGCCCAGCCTTGGCTTGCGGCATAGAGCGCGACCGATTTGGAGTGGTTGCGGATCGCGGCTTTGGAAGCGGCATAGGCCGCCGCTCCGGGAATACCGACGAGGCCGGAGCGCGAGGAGATGTTGATGATCGACCCGCGCTTGTTCTCGCGCATCGCGCGCAAGGCATAGCGGCAACCGAGGAAGGTGCCGTCGGTGTTAACTGCGTGGACAGCGCGCCAGTCGTCGAGCGAGGCGTTCTCGGGATCGTGGGGAGCTACACCCGCCTCGAAGCCGGTAATGCCCGCGTTGTTGACGACCACGTGCGCTTGCGGAAGCCGTTTGGCCAGCGCGTCCCAATCAGCCTCGGATCGCACGTCGAGGTGCAGGTAGTCGCAGCCGATCTCTGCCGCAGCAGCCTCGCCGGCTTCATCGTCGATATCGGTGAGCGTCACCGTGCCACCCTCTGCGCGGAAGGCAGCGCAAATCGCGCGACCGATACCGCGTGCACCACCGGTAACGACGCAAATGGCTCCGTTGAGTTTGGACAATGTACTCTCCTGACGCCCCCGATGCGGACGCAGGTTCCTAGCCGTCAGCGATCAGTTTTGTCGATGCCCGAGCGCCATGCAGCCTATCAATCGTACACGCCTCTAAGTTTCTCTGGCCAACCTCTGGCCCGGGCGTAGGCGGCATAGTGGCGCTCCGCAATATCGCGGCGCTTGCCGCTCTGGAGGCAGAAGGTCAGCTGTGCGAAATGCCCTTCCCGTTGCATCGCGGCGAGCAGTCCGGCCATGCGCTTGTACAGTGAAGCCGAGCTCGATCCGACCTCGCCAATCAGGACTTTCCCGCGCAAAGCGTTGAGGTTCTGGTAAACCTTTCCGCGCGAAGATTGGTAGCTGACACTCGGCGGACCAGCGCCTTGGTAGTGAACGATTAACATGCGTTCCTGGTCAGTTGCCGCGGTCACCGTGTGCGAGGTGTAATCCCTCGTAACGTCGCTGTTGATCGAGACCCGTGCAGCAATCGGACCGGCAATGATCGGGAAATAATACTCGGCGTCGATTGCCGCTTGGGCTCTCTTGTCATTCTTGAATTGCTGCCATCGAGCTTTTTGAAGCTCACTGGCGCGCTCCAATGCCTTTTTGCGTGCCTTGCTGCGCGCCTGACCTTCCTGTCTGGCCCTTCGGCTCGCTCTCTTTTGTTCGGTTGTCTGGTTCGCTTCGAGAAAGCTGCGATATCCCAAAACGCCAGCAAGCACTGCGCCGGCGGCAATTACCTTGAAAAGATCGGGCTGGCTCTTGCTGCTGCCGCTCATGCAGCGTTGTCGATGCCGAGATCGGAAAGCTTGCGGTACAAAGTCGAGCGTCCGATGCCGAGCCGTCGCGCGACTTCGGTCATGCGTCCGCGATAATGCCCGATGGCGAGGCGGATCACGTCGGCTTCGATATCCTCGAGCGGACGCAAATTGCCGTCGTCGGTGTAGAGCATGATGCCCACGCCTTCGTGCAGGTGCGAGCCCGGGCCGCCCTGCTGTTCGCCGAGCATTTCTGAAAGCTGCGGGAAGCTGTCGGCGGTGAGCGTGTCGCCTTCGCAATAGACGGCTGCGCGGAAGAGCACCGATTGCAGCTGGCGGACATTGCCCGGCCATTCGTAGGCGGCCAGCAACGCCAGCGCGCTGTCCGACACCGAAAGATGGGTGAGGCCCGGCTGTTCGCCGATGCGCTGGAGGAAATGGCGCGTGAGTGCGGGAATATCGCCGGTGCGATCGCGCAGTGCAGGCAGCACAATGCGCGTGGCAGACAGGCGTTCCGCCAAAGCAGCGTCAAAGACTCCGCCGTCGACCAATTGGCCCAAGTTTATGTTCGACGCCGACAGCAGCCGCACATCCACGCGGAAGCCGTGGGTCGCGCCGACCGGCCGGACGATGCCCGTTTCCAACGCATCGCGCAGCCGCGCCTGCACCGCAAAATTCAGGCGATCGACCTCGTCGAGCACCAGCGTGCCGCCGTCGCAATGCTGCAACGCGCCGATCTGGCGGTCGAAAGCGCCTGGGAAGGCGTTGGGTTCATGCCCGAACAGCACCGATTCCACCGAATTGGGCGGAACGCTGGCGATGTTGATGATGCGAAGCGCCTCTTTCGAGCGCGGCGATGCAGCGTGCATGGCGCGCATCAGCATTTCCTTGCCCGTGCCGTTTTCGCCTTCGATCAGCGCTGCGCCGTGCCCGCGAGCCGCCTTTGCCGCCTGCGCAAGCGCGGTGCGGAAAGTCGGCGCGGTGCCGATCATCGCGTCGAAGTCGAGGCTGGCCGACATTTTCTCGGTTAGCGGCGCCAGTTCGTCGCGCGGCGCTTCGCGGGTGGTGACGGCACGCAGCGCTTCCATAAGCCGGTCGGGCGAGACGGGTTTGACGAGATAATCGCTCGCCCCTGCGCGCATCGCTTCGACGGCGAGCAGCGGAGAGGCGGAAGTGGTGAGCATCAGGATCGGCAGCGCGGGGCGGCGTTCCTTGAGTTCGGCAATCAGCGAACAGGCATCGTCGCCCGGAACCCACTGGTCGAGCAGGATTGCCGATAATTGCATGCCCTCACGCGTGCCGAGCATCGCAATCGCGGTCTCCGCATCACCTGCGACGACCGTCCGCCAGCCTTCGCGTGCGGCGATGGCGGTGATCAGGCGGCTTTGTGCAGGCTCATCGTCAATGAGCATGACGACTCGCGTTTCGGCCACGGGCGCTGCCCGTGCGTCGGCTCGCAAATCGCCGGAAGAAACCGACATAGAATCAGGATGCGCGTCGATATCGGCCATAGATCCTGCCAAGACTCCTCCGGCCCCGGCTCTCGTCCCGGGGTGAAACGTCGGATCGGCATAAGGCGTGGGAGTAAAGACTGAATTAAGGCTGTTCGCGTTGCTTCGTGCAGCCTAGACGGGGCTCTCTCGCAAGAATTGCGAAGTTTGCGTTTGTTGGCTGGTATTTTTGTTGGCTTGAGCTAGTCAGTCAGCTTCGATACGGGAGCGACAGACGCGTGATTGAGGGGGCTCATCGTGCAAGGTTTGCCCCCCGTCAAACGCCATTGAAATCTTGCCTGAAAGGGGACACCGAAATGAGCACGCACGATATGGAAACCGCCCGTTCCACTTATGACACCTTTATGGGGTCGCTGAAGTGGATTGTGCCGGTTATTGCCGTCATCGCCCTGTTCGTCGTCGTCGCAATCGCGCCTTAAGGCTGGATTGCGGGGGATGAAAATTGCTGTCCTGAAGGAGCGCGCTGCCGGGGAAGCCCGCGTTGCCGCCACACCTGAAACGGTGAAGAAATTCATCGGGCTGGGTACCGAAGTCGCGGTCGAGAGCGGCGCTGGCGAAACAGCTTCGATCACCGATGCTGCCTATGTCGATGCAGGGGCAGCGGTTGGCGATCTGGCCGCCACTATCAAGGATGCCGACATTGTGCTCGGCATTCAGGCGCCGGATGTGGCTCTGCTCAAGGGCGCAAAGCCCGGCGCATGGGTCGCGGCGCTGTTCGATCCGTTCCAGAAGGGCGATCTGGTCGCCGCCTATGCCAAGGCGGGCTTTGAAGCGCTTTCGATGGAATTCATGCCGCGTATCACGCGCGCGCAATCGATGGACGTTCTGTCGAGCCAGTCGAACCTCGCAGGTTACAAGGCCGTCATCCACGCCGCCGACGTATATGGCCGCGCGTTCCCGATGATGATGACCGCTGCCGGCACGGTGCAGGCGGCAAAGTGCTTCATCATGGGCGTGGGCGTTGCAGGGCTTCAGGCCATCGCCACGGCCAAGCGTCTGGGCGCGCAGGTCTCTGCGACGGACGTACGCTCGGCGACGAAAGAGCAGATCGAAAGCCTTGGCGCGAAAGCGATTTTCGTGACCGATGTGGCCGGTATCGAAGGCGAAGGCTCGGGCGGCTATGCCACCGAGATGAGCGATGAATACAAGGCCGCACAGGCCAAGCTCGTCAGCGAACACATCGCCAAGCAGGACATCGTCATTACCACCGCGCTCATTCCCGGACGCGCGGCTCCGGTTCTGATCACCGATGCACAAATCGCGACAATGAAGCCCGGCAGCGTGATCTTCGATCTCGCGGTTGCGCAGGGCGGCAATGTCGAAGGATCGAAGGCGGATGAAGTCGTCGTGAAACACGGCGTTTCCATCATCGGCTATTCGAACACGCCCGCGCATCTTGCCGCCGACACCTCGGCGCTGTTTGCGCGCAACCACTTCAACTTCCTCAGCGCCTTCTGGGACAAGGAAGCGGGCAGGCCCGAACTCGACGAAGAAATCGGCGACGCAATCCGTCTCACCAAGGGCGGCGAAGTCGTGAGCGAGAGGCTGAAGGGATAAACCATGGACTTTATTTCAATCCTCTCGATCTTCGTGCTGGCGTGTTTCGTCGGCTATTACGTGGTCTGGTCGGTCACTCCGGCGCTGCACACGCCGCTGATGGCAGTGACCAATGCGATCTCGTCGGTGATTATCGTCGGCGCGCTGATCGCAGCGGCTGAATCGACTGACCCGATTGCCAAATACCTCGGCCTTGCAGGCGTGGTGATGGCGTCGATCAACATCTTCGGCGGCTTCGCCGTGACCGAGCGCATGCTCGCAATGTACAAAAAGAAGGAGAAGAAGTGATGAGCCTCTCCCTTCTTGCAGCAGCCGCCCACGGTGAAAGCACACCCGCATGGGCGATGCTCGCCTATCTTGCCGCAGGCGTATTTTTCATTCTCGCCCTGCGCGGTCTTTCGAGCCCCGCGTCGAGCCGTGCGGGTAACCGCAATGGCATGATCGGTATGGCAATCGCGCTGGTGACGACGCTCGTCACGCACGACATTGCCAATATCGTCGAGATCGGGATTGCGATCTTCCTCGGCGGGATCATCGGTGTGACGATTGCGCGCCGGATCGCGATGACCGCCATGCCCGAGCTGGTTGCCGGCTTCCACAGCCTCGTCGGCCTTGCCGCCGTGGTGGTGGGTCTGGCCGCATGGCTCAACCCGGGCGCATTCGGCATTCTCGACGCAAGCGACCAGATCCTGCTTCCAAGCCGGATCGAGCTGGGCCTTGGTATCGCTATCGGTGCGATCACCTTCTCGGGCTCGGTCATCGCCTTCCTGAAGCTTTCAGGCCGGATGAGCGGCAACGCTATCCTGCTTCCGGGACGCCACATCATCAACCTCGGCACGCTCGCCGGTATCCTCGGCATCATCGGCTATTACGCCGTGGCACCCGAAGGCGGTGCGGGCGAGGGTTGGCAGGTCATTGCGATCACCGCGCTGGCCTTTGCGATCGGCTTCCTGCTGATCATTCCGATTGGCGGCGCGGACATGCCGGTCGTGGTGTCGATGCTCAACAGTTACTCTGGCTGGGCGGCAGCGGCGATGGGCTTCACGCTGGGCAACAGCGCGATGATCATCACCGGCGCGCTGGTGGGTTCTTCAGGCGCGATCCTGAGCTACATCATGTGCCGTGCGATGAACCGCAGCTTCATCAGCGTGATCGCGGGCGGCTTCGGCGCTGACGATAGCGCTGCCGGCGCAGCTGGCGGGGGCGAACAGCGCCCCTACAAGACCGGCAGCGCCGAAGATGCGGCCTTCATGCTCGAACAGGCGGAAAAGGTTATCATCATCCCCGGCTACGGCATGGCGGTCGCACAAGCACAGCACGCGCTGCGCGAAATGACCGATGTGCTCGAAGAGAAGGGCGTCGAGGTCAAATTCGCCATCCACCCGGTCGCCGGACGTATGCCCGGACACATGAACGTTCTGCTGGCAGAGGCCTCGGTCGACTATGACAAGGTGTTCGAGCTCGAAGACATCAACTCCGAGTTCTCGCAGTGTGACGTGGCCTTCATCATCGGCGCAAACGACGTGGTGAACCCGGCAGCGAAGACCGACAAGTCCTCGCCCATCTACGGCATGCCTGTGTTCGATGTCGACAAGGCCAAGCAGGTCTTCTTCATCAAGCGCTCGATGGGCGGTGTCGGCTATGCCGGTGTCGACAACGACGTGTTCTACATGAACCAGACCACGATGCTGCTTTCCGACGCGAAGAAGATGGTCGAGGAAATCGTCAAGGCACTCGACTGATGCGCAAACTGCTGGTTGCGCTGCTGCTTCTGGTAGTGATCGGAGGGGCCGTGCTTTTCACCGGTCTTGGTCGGCCCGTCGTCAAATGGCGGGTCGAGCACTCCTTGGTCGAAGCAGGCATGTCCGACGCCCGCGCCGATTGCATGGCGGGGCGGATGGTCGATCGCCTCTCGGTCATCCAGCTGTGGAACCTGCGCCAGGCTATGCAGCCGCGCGAAGGCGAGCCTGAAGAAGCGGGCAGTTTCGGCGAAGTCGTAAAACGCCTGCGCCGGACCGACGATTTCGAGACCGTCTCGGTCGTCGGCGCCAGCGCGGCGCTGTGTGCGGCCGGTATCGGATAGCGGCTTGCATTGTTTCCCTCCCATGCGGCACAAGGTCGCAGGAGAGGGAGACAATCATATGATCAGACTGACACTCGCCGCAGCATTGCTCGCTTCGAGCGCGCCGTTGCTGGCCGAAACGCACACGATCACAGCCGGTGACGGCGCACAGGAGCGTCTGCAGGAAACGCTGATCCTCGCCGAACCGGGCGACGAGATCGTGCTGGAAGCAGGGCGGTATGTGCTCACCGACGGGCTCAGTCTCGACGTTGACGGCGTCACCGTGCGCGGCGCGGGGATGGATGGCACGGTGCTCGATTTCACCACGCAGGCGGGCGCTGGCGAGGGGCTGCTGGTCACAAGCGACAACGTCACCTTGCGCGACTTCGCGCTCGAAAACCCCAAGGGCGACGGCATCAAGTCCAAGGGCGCGGACAATATCGTCTATTACCGCATCCGTGTGACATGGACCAACGGGCCGGACGCTTCGAATGGCGCCTATGGTATCTATCCGGTCGAGAGCACCGGCGTGCTGGTTGACGGGGCGAAAGTCACCGGAGCCTCTGACGCGGGCATCTATGTCGGCCAGTCGAACCTGATCACCGTGCGCAATTCGATTGCCGAGGCGAATGTCGCGGGGATCGAGATCGAGAACAGCCGCAATGCGCTGGTCGAACACAATATCGCAACCCGCAACACAGGCGGAATTCTGGTGTTCGATCTGCCCGGCCTGCCGGTGATGGGCGGCGGCAATGTGATCGTCGCGAACAACCTCGTGGTCGCCAATGACACGCCCAATTTCGCCCCTCCCGGCAATATCGTCGCAGGCGTGCGGCGCGGGACGGGCATCATGGTGATGGCGAACGACAATGTCCTGATCGAAGACAACATCATCGACGAAAACCCCACCGCGCCGATCATGGTGATCGCCTATACGATGGGCTTTGAAGACGAACGCTACAATCCGCTGCCGCGCGATGTGGTGGTAGGCAACAATCTGTACGGAACAGGCGGCGACGACCCTCAGCTTGACGGTGCAGACATGCTGCTCGCGGCATTCGGCGGCGCTTTGCCGCCCGTGCTGTGGGACGGTCTGGGATCGATCTACGCGGTCGAGGGGACCGCCGGATGGTCACTCAACCTCACCGAACAGGGCAAGGGGCTGGGCGCTGCAAATCCGTCACCGCTCGCTGCGCCCGTTCCGGCTGCAGAGTTTGACCGCAGCGGCATCGGGGCCCCTGCCGAACTGGATGAGCGGATCGGGTGAAGCGGGCTTTCGCCTTTTTCGGGCTGGCAGCGGGCGCGCTGGCGCTGTCGCTTGCCGCCACACGCGATGCTAGCGCGATACCGCCGCCTTTCATCAACGACGCCGCCATTCTGGGCGAAATGCAGCTGGACGGCGAAGTGCGCGTAATGCCGCGAACCCTGCGCGAATACGGCTTCTTCCTTGATGCGGCGGGCCGCTATCCCGACCTCCGTCTCATCCCGTATGAACTCAACACGCCGCTGTGGTCTGACGGGGCCGACAAGCTGCGGTATATCTACGTGCCCGAAGGCAAGATGATCGAGGCCTCCGGCGAAGGGCTGCTGCGATTCCCGGTCGGGACCGCGATCATCAAGACCTTTGCCTTCGGTGAGGGGGAGGACCAGCGCTATATCGAAACGCGGGTGCTGATGCACCGCGCCGACGGATGGATCGCGCTGCCCTATCGCTGGAACGCGGAACAGACCGAGGCGACGCTGGCACTGGCCGGCGGGCGTATCGATCTGACCACGCCGCAAGGCGAGGCGATCAGCTATCGCATCCCGAACAAGAACCAGTGCAAGACCTGCCATTCGCTTGACGGGGCGGTGGTTCCGATCGGCCCCAAGGCGCGCAATATGTCGCCCGCGGTGCTCGGCCGTCTGGAGAGTGCGGGCAAGCTGGCCGGTGTTCCCGAAGTGGACCACCCGATGCCCCAATGGGGCGATGATACTGCGCCCACCGCTGCACTGGCGCGGGCCTATCTCGACGCAAACTGCGCGCATTGCCATCAGCCGGGCGGGGGCGCTTCGAACTCCGGCCTCGACTTGCGGTGGGAGCAGCAGGACCCGTTTGCCATCGGTGTCAACAAACATCCCGTAGCGGCGGGACGCGGGGCCGGGGGCATGCTCGTGTCGATTGAGCCGGGCAATCCCGATGCCTCGATCATCGTTCACCGCATGGATTCGAACGAACCGGGTGTTGCCATGCCCGAGCTTGGCCGTTCGAGCGTCGATCACAAAGCGGTGGCGCTGATCCGGCGATGGATCGCGGAAATGGCGCCTGCTGCCGGACGGCCCGACTAGCCTTCCCAAAAGCTGCGAAAGCGTGGACTTAACCCGCTGTTAGCCATCCAAGCGATTAATCCGGCTATGAAATTTGCAGCCTATGGACGGCAGGCGGATTTCGTCGCTACATCTTGTGCATTGCACTATAGAATCGGGGCGGAGTGGTTTGCGCAAACTGGGTTTGATCGGCGGAATGAGCTGGGTGTCGACCGGCATGTATTACGATCGGATCAACCGAATCGTGCAACGGCGTGCTGCGCCCATGGCATCGGCGCCGATGCTGATAGACAGCCTCGACTTTTGCCAGCTTTATGCGCTGCGCGAAGAGCGCGACTGGCAACGCGCGAGCGGCATACTGATCGAAAGCGCCAAGCGGCTCGAAGGCAGCGGGGCCGAAGCGCTGATCATTGGCGCGAATTCGATGCACAAATTGTATGACGAGGTCGCCGCTTCGGTCGATATACCGATCCTGCATATCGCTGATTACGTCGGTAAGGCCCTGAAACGCGAGGGCAAAAAGGCTGCTGCGCTGATCGGCACGCGCAATGTCATGACTGAAAGTTTCTATCGCAAGCGCCTCGTCGCGCATGGCATTGATCTGCTTCCGCCGAACATGGACAATGTCGAAACGCTCGACCGGATCATCTATGACGAATTGATGGTGGGTAAGATTACGCGCGACGCGCAGCGCGCGATGAAGACCATCATCACCAACAAATCGCAGGAAGGTGCGGACTCGATTGTGCTCGCCTGCACCGAGCTTGATCTGGTGGTCGATGTCGACGCGAATGTCCTGCCGGTTTTCGATTCGACACGGATCCACTGCGAAGCCGCGGCAGACTGGATTCTGGAACAGGAATTGGTGAACTAACCGATTTTTCGATTGCCAGCTTGGCACCAATGTTCAGGATCGGTGTCAAACTGCGCGTTTCATCTCTCGCACAAAACGTTTTGCCGCATCGCAGCGTTGCATGGGGTGCAAGTGACAAAGCTTGTCATTATTTGCGCCAAGGAATTTGTCATCGAAAAACAATAGGCAGATTCCGGGTCTTCGGGTCGCACCGAATGACCCAGGAGCCAACAGGCTCTTGGGACCGCTTACCACCCCCCCATTGCACCCGGTAAGCGGTCCCATTTTTTCCCGAAATCCAGACTTCAAACGGCCGTTTCCCACGCGCCCTTGCGTCAAGCTGCGCTCTGTCCACGGCAATCGCGACACGTTGCCGTTCTGTTCCCGTTGAGCGCATCTGCGCGCTCACCTAAGCGGGTGCCGTGACCATGCGTGCTCCCTATGCTGCCAATTCCGAAGCCCATGGTGGGCGCGAATTCGGCGGTGCGCGCCGGACGGGAACGGGCGAAACGCGCGGGCCACGCTCCGAATTCCAGCGCGACCGCGATCGTATCATCCATTCGATGAGCTTTCGCCGGCTGAAGTCCAAAACGCAGGTCTTCATCGCGCCCGATGGCGACCATTACCGCACGCGCCTCACCCACAGTATCGAAGTCGCCCAGATCGGGCGCGTGATGGCGCGCGCACTTGGGCTGGACGAAGATCTGACCGAGGCGCTTTGCCTCGCCCATGACCTCGGCCACCCGCCGTTCGGACATGCGGGCGAGGCGGCGCTATCCGATGCTATGACGCGCCACGGCGGTTTCGATCACAACGCACAGGCGCTGCGCACGGTGATGCGGCTCGAAAGTCCCTATCCCGAACACGACGGGCTGAACCTCACCTGGGACTTGCTCGAAGGGCTCGCCAAGCACAACGGTCCGGTGAATGCTCCCAATTGGGCGCTTGCGGAACTGGACGCGGTCTTCCCGTTGCAGCTGGGAACATGGCCCTCGCTCGAAGCGCAGATCGCGGCGGTTTCCGATGATATCGCCTATGACAATCACGACATCGACGATGGCTTGCGCGCAGGCTTTCTCGGCCTCGACGATCTGATGGAACTCGATTTTCTCGCCGACCAATGGCGTGCGGTTGAAAAGCGTTTTCCCAATGCGCCGCGCGACCGGCTGCTGCGCGAACTAGTGCGCGACCAGATCGGCCTGATGGTGAACGATGTGCTCGAACACTCGCGCAAGAATGTCGAAGGGTTCGGGTCGGTCGCCGAGATACGCGATGCCGGGCGGCAATTGGCTGGCTTCTCGCCCGAGATGCAGGCGCACGAACGGGCGCTCAAATCCTTCATGTACGACAAACTCTACTACCACCCCGAACAGGTCTCTGCCGCCGCGCGCGCGCGCGATGTGGTGGCGCGTCTGTTCGCGGCCTATTCGCAGGATGCGAAGCTGATGCCGCAGGAATGGCAGGATCGCCTTCCCGAGCAGGACCCGCAGCGTTCGCGCACAATCGCCGATTTCATCGCCGGCATGACCGACAGCTACGCCATGCAGGCGTGCGAGGCGATCTATGGCGAAAAGCCTCAGGGACTGACCAATGTCTGAGCATGACGCCTCTCTCAACGGGCCGGTGCGCATGGGGCTGGTCGGTGCGACCGGGCTGATCGGTCGGCGGCTGATCGAAATATCCAGCGCAGGCTTCGAGGTCCGGATTGTCGGCATTGCCCGCCGCGAGGTGTCGCTGCCCAAAGGGGCGCGGGTCGAAATGTTCATTGCCGATCCTGACCGCTGGCGCGAAGTCCTCGATGCGGTGCGCCCGCGCGCGCTGATCTGCGCGCTCGGCACAACGTGGAAGAAGGCAGGCCGCGACGAAGCCGCGTTCCGCGCGGTCGATCACGACCTCGTGCTACAAACCGCCGAAGCGGCGAAAGCGGCAGGCATCCCCAATATGGTGCTGGTCAGCTCCGCCGGAGCCGACCCCAAGGCCAAGAACCTCTACTTGCGGGTCAAAGGCGAGGTCGAGCAGGAGGTCTCGCGCGTCGGGTTCAAACGGCTCGACATTCTGCGCCCCGGCCTGCTGCGAGGGGCCCGCGAAGGCGACATGCGCCCGCTTGAAACTCTCGCGCGTTTTGCGAGCCCGCTGACCGACGCGCTGATGCCCGCAAAATGGGAAATGTATCGCTCGATCGACGCCGATCTCGTGGCCGAGGCGGCGTTGGGATTGGCACTGCGCAGGGCCGCAGGGCGCTTTACCCACGATAACGAAGCGATGAAACGCGCCGCTCGCGAATGGCGCGCCAAGGCCGGGAAAGAGATGCACGGATGAACGGATGGGATCAGCTTTTTGGCGCGGTCAATCTGATTGCCCTTGTCGCCTGGGTCGCGCTGATCCTGCTGCCACGCTGGCCTGCGCTGCTTTCGGCGCTTCTCTATCTGGGTGTCGGCCTGTTGTGCCTCGTTTACACCGTCGGCCTCGTGGGCGCGCTTTCGGGTGTGTTTCCGGCAGGCGAGGGCGGGGCGAATTTCTCGACCATCGAAGGCGTGCGCGCGATCTTTGCCAGCGATCTGGGCGTGACGATCGGCTGGACGCACTATCTCGCATTCGATCTCTTCATCGGAATCTGGATCGCCCGCGATGCCGATGCGAAGCATATCTCGCGCCTTGTGCAGGCTCCGATCCTGCTCGCGACATTCCTTGCAGGCCCGTTAGGCCTGCTCTTGTGGCTGATCGTGCGCGAGCCTGCCGCACGGCGCTCGGGGCGCTGGAGCTAGGTACCCGCTCCTAAAAGGTTGGACTGTCCCGCCGGATACTGCTTTATCACTCCTGAGAGGAAAGCATTGGAGAGGGACCGGCAATGGCTCAAAATGGCCACCATAAGCTGAAGACGTTCGACGAGATCATGAACTTCTGGGCGCAGGAGCGGCCCGATGGTCCGGCGTTCGAGCAGGATGATCTGCATTTCACCTTTGCCGAAGCCGATGACATTACCAAGCGCCTGATCAGCCTGTTGCAGCAGCACGGCGTGGGTCATGGCGACCGCATCGCGTGGCTGGGCAAGAATGCGGTGACCTATTACCTGCTCTACGCGGCGGCCGCTCGCATGGGGGCTGTTGCGGTTCCGATCGGCTGGCGTCTGGCTCCGCCCGAAATCGCCTATATTCTCGGCGATACCGACGCGAAAATCCTGTTTTGCGGCGAAGAATATGTCGATCTTGCGCTGAAGGTTGCCGAGCAAGTTCCGGCCAAGCCTGCGGTCATTTCGGCCCATCAGGCACGCGCGCTGGCTGCTGAACTCGAACCTGCAACCTACACTCCGCCGCATCCGGACGATCCGGTGCTGCAGCTCTACACTTCGGGCACGACGGGCAATCCCAAGGGTGTCCAGCTTTCGAACGCCAACCTCTTCACGCTGAGAATCCACGGCATCGAAGAAGGATTGCCGTGGAATTTCTACGAGCCGGGTGACTGTATGCTCGTCGCCATGCCCTGCGCGCACATCGGCGGCACGGGTCTGGTCAACATCTCGATCGCCAGCGGCATCCGTGCTCTGGTGCAGGCAGAATTTACCCCGGTCGGCGTGCTCGAGGCCATCGAGAACGGCGCGACCCACATGTTCATCGTGCCTGCCGCCTTGCAGATGGTGATCCAGCATCCGCGCGCGAAAGAGACCGACTTTTCGGCCATGCGCTATCTGCTTTACGGCGCAGCGCCCATGCCGCTCGAACTGCTTAAAGAGGCGGTTTCGACCATGCCTAACACGGGCTTTCTGCAGGCCTATGGCATGACCGAGACCACCGGCACGATCTGCTCGCTGCCGCCGGAAGATCACGACATCAACGGCAACACGCGGATGCGCTCGGCAGGGAAGGCGGTTCCGGGTACCGAAATCGAGATCCGCGGACCCGACAACAAGGAATTGCCTCGCGGTGCAATCGGCGAGGTGTGCGTCCGTTCGCCTTCGAATACGGCGGGATATTGGAAGCTTCCCGATGCGACCAAGGACACTATCGACGACGACGGCTGGCTCCATACAGGCGACGCCGCATCGATGGACGAAGACGGCTACGTCTATATTCAGGACCGTATCAAGGACATGATCATCTCGGGCGGGGAGAACGTTTATCCCGCAGAGGTGGAGAGCGCGATCTACGGCCATCCGGCAATTGCCGAGGTCGCAGTGATCGGCGTGCCCTCCGAACGCTGGGGCGAAGAGGTCAAGGCGTGCTGCGTTCCCAAGCCCGGCGCGACAATCGATGAAGGCGATGTGATTGCCTGGACGCGCGAGCGTATCGCGGCGTTCAAAGTGCCAAAGAGCATTGATATCATTCCCGAAATGCCTCGCAATCCAACCGGAAAAATCCTCCGCCGGGAACTGCGGGCGCCCTATTGGGAAGGACGGGACCGGCAGGTTTCGTGATCTTCGGACGCAAAGACAGATGAAGAAACACGCCCCGGCCGCGCTCCGCAATCGCGCGCCGATTGCAGAGGTGCTGGAAAGGGAATTGCCCAAAAGCGGCTGCGTGCTCGAAATCGCCAGTGGTTCGGGCGAGCATGCGGTGTACTTTGCCGAAAGCTTCCCGCAGCTTGAATGGCAGCCGAGCGACCCCGACGAAGAGGCGCTCGCCTCGATCCGTGCCTATCGTGAAGAACAATCGCTGCCGAACATGCGCGCGCCCTTGCGGATTGATTCGAGCGATCCGGCAAGCTGGGGCGTGCAAAATGCTGATGCAATTGTGTGCATCAACATGATCCACATCAGCCCGTGGCAGGCGACAGAGGGATTGTTTACAGGGGCTGCGCAATTGTTGGGCGGCAGGAATTCGCCGCTTGTGACCTATGGCCCATATCTTGAGCAGGGCGTCGAAACCGCCCCCTCGAATATCGCCTTCGATGAGAGCTTGCGCTCAAGAAACGGGCAGTGGGGTCTTCGCAAGATCGAGGATGTCGACCGGCTCGCGCAGGCTCATGGTTTCGCACGCAGCGCACGCTACGAAATGCCTGCAAACAATCTTATGCTTGTCTACCGCGCTGCCTAGGCGCGGGAACGCTCAGGTTTCGTCGTCAACCGCGTCGGCGACCGATTTGAGATCGTCGCCCACGCCGCGCACTGTGTTGCAGGCGGCCGTCGCGCTCACGAGTGCGCCGAGCATGATTGCGGTCAGGATTGTGCGTTTCATAGCGAGAGTTCCTTTGTTCTGACCCGCATAATCCTGCGAATTTATCCGGCGCGCAACAAAAAAGGGCCCGCCGCGATGGCGAGCCCTTTTTTGGTTGGTTTGGCCCGGGTCAGGTCTCTTCATCGACTGCGTCGGCAGCCGAATTGAGATCGTCGCCCACACCGCGAACGGTGTTGCAGGCAGCTGCGCTGAGCGTCATGGCGCCGAGCGCGACGGCAATAATGGTCTTACGGATCATATATTTACCTCCTGCCAAACGAGGTGGTGACAGGCGCGTGATTTTACGAGAGCCCCGTTTCAGCTTGCGCGGCAGAGCGGGCTCTATCCACGGCCAGACGCCTTTCGCGCCACGCAATCAGCAGTCCGGCGCCGATAATGAGCGGCGCGCCCAGCCACAGCGTCGCAGGCGGAGCGCGATCGAACACGTTCCAACCGTACCACGTCGCCCACAGCAGCGATGTGTAGTCCATCAACAGCACCACGCCGGCCGATCCGAACCGCAGCGAACTGGTCAGCAGAATCTGCGCCAGCGCGCCGCACAGCGCCATCGCGCCGATGATACCCCACACCTCGAGACTGTGTGCCTTGATGAAGAACGGCAGAGCAATCGCCATTAGCGGAGCCGTGAAAGCGGTGAACCAGAAGACGATACTCCAAGGGCTCTCGGTCTTGTTAAGATCCTGAATCTGGACACTTATCACCGCGACTAGGAACGCAGCAACGAGCGCGACGACAGCGCCGAAAAGGGGAATGTTCGGCGCGTTGCCGATACCCAGATCGGGCTGGGTCAGGACCAAAACTCCTGCAAATCCCAAGGCGACCGCGGCCCAGCGAAACAGGCCGACTTTCTCCCGGAACAACACTACAGCGATGAGCACGGCAAAGAACGGCGCGGTGAAGCTGATTGCGGTCGCCTCGGCCAGCGGTAGCAGGATGACCGCGCTATAGACGAAGAACATGCCGATGATGCCGAACATCGCGCGCCGGCCGTGCGCACCGATGCGTTTTGTCTTGAGATCGGCGAGCCGTCCCATGACGAGCAGCAACCCGGTCACGCACACCAGCGTGATCGCCTGCCGCCAGAAGATCATTTCGGGCAAAGCCACCCCGCGTTCGCCCGCGAGTTTGACCAGCATGGACATGGTCGCAAGCGTCGCTGCGCTGGCGAGGCGAAGGCCCAGCGCAAGAAACGGGCGGGGGCGTGCGACGGAGCCATCCATAGGTCATGCGCTTTAGGAGGCTGGCGGAATTGCGCAATGCTTGCTTTGGACAGCGCGCTGCCTAAATCGGCGGCAACATGGAATTCCTGCACCAGCTCATCTTCGCCAGCGACGCGGTCCGGCTCGCAATTCTGGGCGGCGTATGCTGGCTGCTTGCCGGGTTGTGCCTGCTGTTTGAGCAGCTGCGCGTAAAGCGCCGCAAGGTCGACCGGCTCGAAGCGGTCGGCTGGGTGCCGTGGACAAATCTCTTCATGGCGCTCGCCATCATCGGCGGCGGCTGCCTTGCGATGAGTCTGCCCGTGGTGCTCGGCAGCCTGTGAAGCTTGCGCGCCGACGATGATCGGCTAGACCTTGCTACGCAAAACAGGGGCTATCGGGGGGAAGTCATGCTTTGGACAGCGATCAAGCGCGGCGGTGGGTTCGCGCTGGTCTTGGCAATTTTCGGCGCTGCTGCGATCTTTGCCTGGACGGGACAATCGCAGCGCGCAGGTGACTTCGCTAGCGGTGAGACGGCACAGGGCCAGGTGATTGCGCTCGACAAGTCCGAACGGTTCCAGTCGGGCTCGACCAGCACCAATTTTTTCGTGACATATAGTGTCAACGGCACGATCGTGCGCGAAAGCGTGAATGGCGAATTCTTCCAATCGCTCAGCGATGGCGAGACCATTCCGGTCGCGGTGATCGCGGGGAATCCGCCCGCCTACCGCATCGATACCGGACGGCTTGAGGAATCCTCGATCTGGGCGCTCGTGCTCGGTGTGGTTTTGTTCGCGCTCGCCGGATGGCTCGGCTGGATGGGATGGAAGGCCGGTCGACGCGAGCAGCGTTTGCGCGAAGAGGGGTTGCTTGCAAAGGCGCAGGTCGTCGAACTGATCGCGAGCACCATTCCCAAGGTTCGTTTTGCCTGGAATGACAGCGCCGGTTTGCGCCATGAGGCGTCGCGCCCGCGTCACCCTTCGCTTGGTCAGATCGCAGTCGGCGAAATAATCGACGTTATCTACGATCCGGCCAATCCCGCTTAGGCGCTGCTCGCAGTCGAGATGGGCAAGCCGGTCTCTGCTTGAGCGCGCCCGTGACCGCATCGCACCGCTATCACCTTTGGTTCGCGATTGCCGCGCTTGTAGGGCTGTTCGCGCTGCTTGGCACGATTGTCGTCGAGCGTCAGGGCCGGATGAATCGCTTCGCGGCGGATGGCGTTAGCGCTCAGGCGCAGGTCACAGGACGCTACACCGAGACTGTCACCATGCCTGAAGGCAAACTTCCGCGCACATGGTATTTCGCCAAGGTGCACTACCGTGTCGATGGGCGCGACTATCGGCCCAGTGCGCGTGTGTCCTACGAGTTTTACGAGGGTCTCGAAATCGGCGAAATGGTGCCGGTCAGCTATTTGCGCGGTGATCCCGAGACGGTGCTGATCGATCCGTCCCACGAGGCGCGCAGCCTCGGCGCGATCTGGATGTTGGGAATCGGCTTTCTTTGCGCACTTGGGTTAATGGTCTGGCGCGAAATGCGCGGCGGTCCGAGGCGTCGGGATCAGAAGAAACAGCGAGAGGCGATACGACAGCCGATCGGCCGCAAGCCGCCACGCTGGAAAACCTCGCTCTCCACCGTGCTCATGCTGATGGCGCTCGCCTCGTTCTTTACCGTCTCGATATGGACTAGCCGAGCGGTCGAGGCCGCTGCAATCGAAAGCCTGGGCCCTGCGCTCAGCTGGCTAAGCCTTCCGCTCGCGCTGGCTGCATTTCTATTTCCGCCAGTGGCATTGGGAATGGTCAACCTGTGGCTGATGAACCTTCCCGCCTGACGAGGGCAGGACTAGAGACACGCCTCCAGATAGGCCTGGTCGAAGCCGAATTGGCGTGCTTTTTCAAGCGTGTAGGGGCGCAGGCCCGAGGCGCGGAATTCGCCGATGATCTTGCCGTCGTCGCTCTCGTCGAGATATTCGAACTTGAACAACTCCTGCGTCACGATCACGTCGCCTTCCATCCCGATCACCTCGGTGATGTTGGTGGTGCGGCGCGAACCGTCGCGCAGACGTTTCACCTGAACGATCAGATCGACCGATTCCGCGATCTGGCGCGAAATGGCTTCCTTCGGGATCTTGATGTCGCCCATCAAAATCATGTTTTCCATACGGCCAAGGCACTCGCGCGGGCTGTTGGCGTGAAGCGTACACATCGAACCATCGTGACCGGTGTTCATCGCGGCGAGAAGGTCGAAACACTCCGCGCCACGAATTTCGCCCAGGATGATGCGGTCGGGACGCATACGCAGAGCGTTCTTCACAAGGTCGCCGATGGTAATCGCGCCTTGTCCTTCAAGGTTCGGCGGACGTGTTTCGAGCGGCAGCCAGTGCGGCTGTTGCAGGCGAAGTTCGGCGGCATCCTCGATCGTCAACACGCGTTCGCCCGGGTCGATCATCTTCGACAGGGCGTTGAGCATGGTGGTCTTACCCGAACCCGTACCGCCCGAGATAACGATGTTCATCCGGCATGCGCCCGCGATTTTCAGCGCGGTACACATCTTTTCCGACATCGAGCCGAATTCCTTGAGCATGTCCAAGGTGATCGGTTTCTCGGAAAACTTACGAATCGAGATCGCAGTGCCGCGCAGCGAAAGCGGCGGCACGATGACGTTAACACGGCTGCCGTCCTTCAAGCGGGCGTCGGCAAGCGGCGTGGTCTGGTCGACGCGGCGGCCGACCTGGTTCACGATGCGCTGGGCAATCTGGAACAGGTGCTGTTCGTCGCGGAACCGGATCGGCGCGATGACCAGCTTACCTTTCTTTTCGATGTAGGTCTGGTCGGGACCGTTGACCATGATATCGGACACGTCCGGGTCGTTCAGCAGCTCTTCTAGCGGACCGAAGCCCAGCAGTTCGTCGATCAGAACCTTTTCGAGCGCAAATTGCTCGCGGCGGTTGAGCGTGACTTTCAGCTCGGCCAGCACTTCGAGGATGATCGGACGGAATTCTTCCGACAGCTCTTCCTTCGAAAGCGTCGCGGCCGCTTCCGGGTCGACACGTTCGAGCAGGCGCGGGAGCACCTGTTCCTTGATCTTGTGGACGCTTGCCTCGAACCCGCCTGCTTCGCTCTCTGAAGCGTTGGTCGCGTTCATGCGTTCGGTCAGGCGGTCCATCGCCTCGGCGGCGGACGTAGGCCTTTTGTTGCCCGAACTGGGCGGGGGAGGTGCAGAAGGCGCAGGACTTTCGCCGCCACCATCGGCAGGGAGCGGCGGGAATTGTTCGCCGCCTGCACTGCTATCGGGTTTCGCGCTGCCGCCCTTCATTGGGCGGGCGACACCGAAAGCGGGCTTCGCGCCCGGCCTCATTCCGCCTGCGCCACCCTTCTTGCCGAATGCGCTCATTCTTTAAGCCCCCAAGGCTTGCTAATAAAAACTCACGGCCGTCCTCGCGTCTTATCGCAAAGAGTGCCTCTCGAAGTTTGGTGAATAAATCGGAAAGCTTATTTTTTTCCTAAGCTTTGGACAGGAATGCGGATTGTCGGTTGCGCTGACAGGACATTGCTGAAGGCCACGCTGTAAGCCGTAAATGAGTGGCTTCGATACAGCTGCGAGCGACGTCTAGGACGGGTTTGCGCCTTTGCTTTCAGGGCTGTTTCGCTAGGGACTTCTTCAGGTCCTTTACGTATGGGGCTGGCAGGAACTTCTCTCGGGCTTAACAGGAAATGCGGGAGGGGCAGCAAGCTCGTCCCGGCAGAAACACCTGGGGTGCGGGGCAGAATTGGATAAGGGTCGCGCATGAGCGTCGAAACGATTGTGGGGCAGGGCGCCGGTGCGGGCGAGGCCAAACGGCAAGAGCTTCTACCTGCCTTGGGATTGCAGGCAGGCGTTACGCTTGCGCTGATCGCGTGCCTGATGCTGTTCTACACCACTGTCTATTCGGTCCACACCGACCTTGCCGGTATCCTGCTTTCGAGCCGCCTTGCGGAAACGCTGGGTGGCGATTTCGAGAAATACAGCCTCTATTTCCCGCCTGCCGAGCGCATCTGGTTTAGCTGCGCGGTCTGGCTCAGCGATTTGACCGGGCTCCGGCTCGATCTGTCCTCGATCCTTCTCACCAGCCTCGCGGTGTCGTTTTCCACCGGGCTTGCCTATTACATCCGCCGCACGACGGTGGGGGCCTCGCCGTGGTTCCTGATCGTGTCGATGGCGGTGCTGGTGATCGTGCCGATCCTTTACAAGAACCTCTACGGCCTGCGCGAACATATGGTTGTGCTGGGGCTGTGGCCCTATCTGGTGCTGCGTCTTTCGGACCCTGAGAACAAGGTCATCGGGATGAAAACCCGTGTAATCGTAGGTATTTGGATGGGCGCGACGCTAACGCTCAAATACCTCTACGCGCTGGTTGTGCTGCTTTTGGAACTGGGAGACGCGGCGATCCGCAAGCGTCCCTTGCTAGTGTTCCGGATCGAGAACCTGCTCGCGGGAGCGATCGTTGCGGCTTACCTGTTCTTCTGGCTGGTGATCGATCCGGCGCAGCGCGAAGCGATTGCGGTAATCGTGTCGGCAATCGATGCCAATCTGGCGAGCACGCAAGCGAACCTCGAGCAATCGGCGATCCATTTCTCGCTGGCGATCTTCTTCCT
>PALE01000068.1 GCA_002706445.1 Erythrobacteraceae bacterium | reverse complement strand
GCTCTCCAGACCAAACACGCAGGCCTCGACGCCCAGCTCCGCGACGAGATGGCTCGGCCCGCCCCCGATGCGGCGATGATACAAGCGATCAAGAAACAGAAACTAAGGTTGAAGGAAGAGATTGGGCGCGCCTGACCGCGCGGGTTTCCACTCGCTCCAAAACTTTCCGGTAGCGCGCGGCTCGTCCGTTAAGAGGCTTTGCTTTTGTGCGTCCGAAGCCGTAGGCTTGGGGCACACATGACAGCCGCCGCTTCCGCTCGACAGATCCTCACCAGCCTGCATGAGGTGATGGCCTCGCGCCTTCACGCGCAGGGCAAACTCGATCAGGTCGTCGATATTATCGGCGAATGCCTGACGAGCGAGGTGTGCTCGATTTACCTCCTGCGCGAAGGCATGCTGGAACTGTTTGCCACGCGCGGCCTGAACAAGAGCGCGGTGCACGTCACCCGCATGGCCATCGGCGAAGGTCTGACCGGCACGATCGCGGCCAATGTCGAGACGCTGAACCTCGCCGAGGCAAAGGCCCATCCCGATTTCCAGTACCGTCCGGAAACCGGCGAAGACAAATACCACTCCTTTGCCGGCGTGCCTATTGTCTACCGTGAGCGTGCGGTCGGCGTTTTGTGCGTCCAGCACGTCGATCCGCGCCGCTACGAAGAGATCGAGATCGAAGCATTGCAGACCACTGCGATGGTTTTGAGCGAGCTCATCACCAATGCCGATCTGGTCGACGAGGAAGAGGCGCTGGGCCTTGGCGCAGCCGACTCGGGTCCGCAAACGCTGAGCGGGTTGACCTTGGTGAAGGGGCTCGGCGCAGGCATCGCCGCCTATCACCAGCCGCGCGTGCAGATCACGCAGGTCGTGGCCGAAGATACCGAGGCCGAGCGCCAGCGCGTCTATCGCGCCTTCGACAAGATGCGCGAACAGATCGACGGGCTGACCAGTCAGTCCGAGTTCGGCGTTGGCGGCGAGCACGAGGAGGTCCTCGCGACCTACAAGATGTTTGCCTATGACGAAGGCTGGTCGCGGCGCATCAACGAGGCGATCGATTCAGGCCTTACCGCTGAGGCCGCGATCGAGCGCGTCCAGCAGCACACGCGTATGCGCATGCGCGAGATCGACGATCCGCTGCTCGCTGACCGGATGCACGATCTGGAGGATCTTGCGAACCGGCTGGTGCGGATTGTCTCGGGCCAGCTCGGAACCGCCGCACAGCAGGGGCTGCGCAAGGATACGATCCTGATCGCCCGCAACCTCGGCCCCGCCGAACTGCTCGAATATGACCGCCGTCGCCTTAAGGGCGTGATCCTCGAAGAAGGCTCGCTTACCGCGCATGTGGTGATCGTCGCGCGCGCCATGGGCGTGCCCGTGCTTGGCCGCGCCAAGGGCTCGCGAGGGGTGATCCGCGAAGGTGACGAAATCCTGCTCGACGCCACCGCCGCAACCGCCACGGTGCGCCCCTCAGTGCAAATGGCCGATGCCTTCGCGCAGCGTTTTGCCAAGTCCAAGGAAAAGCAGGCGGCCTATGCCGAGCTGCGCGATGTCGAACCCTTTACCCGCTGCGGCACGCGCATTCAGGTGATGATGAACGCCGGTCTGCGCGACGACATGAGCAATCTTCCCCTCACCGGCGCTGACGGTGTCGGGCTTTTCCGGACCGAATTCCAGTTCCTTGTTTCGGCGACCCTGCCGCAGCGCGAGCGCCAGCTAAAGCTTTACCGCGACGTTCTCGATGCTGCGGGCGACAAGCCCGTCATTTTCCGCACGGTGGACATCGGCGGTGACAAATCGGTGCCCTATCTCGCCTCGAGCATTGCCGAAAATGACGAGAACCCCGCGATGGGCTGGCGCGCCTTGCGGCTGGCGCTGACCCGCGAGGGTTTGATGAAGGCGCAGGCTCGCGCGCTGCTCGAAGCGTCCGCTGGCCGGTCGCTTTATGTCATGTTCCCGATGGTGTCCGAAGTGTGGGAATTCGACGCGGCAAAGCAGGTGTTCGAAGAACAGCTCGCTTTCATGCGCTCGAAAAAGAAGATCGTGCCCGAACACATCCGCTACGGCGCGATGCTCGAAGTGCCCGCTCTGGCCGAAATGCTCGACCTGTTGCTCCCGCGGCTGTCTTTCCTCTCGATCGGCACCAACGACCTTACGCAGTTCCTGTTCGCAGCCGACCGGGGCAATCCCGCTCTGGCAGAACGGTATGACTGGTTGAGCGTTCCGATCATGCGGTTCCTGCGGCGGGTGTCACAGGCAACGGTGGGCACCAATGTCGATTTGGGCGTTTGCGGCGAGATGGGTGGGCGCCGGCTGGAAGCGCTGGCGCTGCTCGGGATCGGTTATCGCCGCCTTTCGATCACGCCCGCTTCGGTCGGTCCGATCAAGGAACTGGTGCGCAAGGTCGATCTGAACGAGATCACCCAGGCGATGACGGGGTGGCTGGCCGAACCCGGAATCAATCTGCGCGAAACCATCGCCGCTTGGGCGGCAGAGCGCGACATCGAAGCGGATTGACGCTGCGCAGCGCGTTTGACGCGCTGTTCCGCTCTGGTTGGCGTTGTTGCAGGGCATTTGGGCTCGGTGACGGAAAATATGCTTAGCGAACGCTTGACAGGCGCACTGGCTCGCCGTTTGAGTGCGACGAAATCAAAACATAAAATCGCCAAATCAAAAACCACGTGAATGTGGACAGGGTCATGGAAACCGAACAGGACAGCACCATTCAAGAGCTGCCCGGTAATGAGGAAGCTCAACCGGCAAGTGCCGGCGAGCGTCTGCGTGCCGCGCGTGAAGCAAAACGGCTTGAGCTTTCGCACATCTCCGCAGAGACGCGGATTCCGCTACGCCATCTCGAAGCGATCGAAAGCGGATCCTTCGATGCGCTGCCTTCGCGCACTTACGCCATCGGCTTCGCGCGCACCTATGCACGCGTGGTCGATCTCGACGAAAGCGAGATTACCGATGCCGTGCGCAAGGAACTGTCCGACGATTACGGTCGTACAAGCGCAATGGCTGGCGGCATGGAACCGGGCGATCCGGCCAAGCTGCCGTCGGCCGGGTTGGCTTGGTTTGGCGGCATCGCGGCGCTGGTACTGGTGGTGGGCCTCATCGCCTTCTTCAGCAGCTATTTCAGCGCCGGAACGCAGCTGCCTTCGCTGATTGCCGAAGAAGAAGCGCCCGCCGAAGCGCAAGAGCAAGTCGCAGCGGCGAGTGCGGAAGCCGAAACTGCACCAATCGCCGCGGGGCAGGTGGTGTTCACCGCGCTCGAAGACGATGTGTGGATGCGCGTTTACGAGGACGGCGGCGATCGCCTGTTCGAAGCGCAGATGGCGAGCGGCGACCAGTTTGAACTGCCCGCCGACGCGGTCGAGCCGCGCATCAATACCGGCCGTCCCGACGCTATCGGCATCACGATTGGCGGGCGCGAAGTGCCGAAGCTTTCGGATGAACCTGTCACAATGGGCGACACGCCCGTTTCGGCAGCGGCGTTGCTCGCGCGGGCCGATGCTCCGGCGGATGGTTCGGCCAACAATTGAAGGCGGGTAACCGAGTGCGGGCAATTGGGTCGCGCGCTTCGCAATTCATCCGATCCTGAGCCACATTCCCCCGTTTAGTGCCCTTTCAGGCTCGACTTGGAAGCCCCGCTTGGGCACAGATTCGGGTGATATTCATGCGACCTGCGCAATGATGCAGGCCAACGCGATCTAAGGGAGCCTGAGCCGCCATGCGTGCCGAAATCCGCACCTCCAAACCTATCCTGTTCTTGCGCAAGAGCGTGCCAGCACTCGTGGCGGCAGCTGTGGTTGCGACCACGCCGGTGCCCTCGATGGCGCAGGACAACTCCGATGCACGCTTGCGCCGGGTCGAAGCCGAAGTCCGCGCGCTGCAACGCGCTGTGTTCCCGGGCGGCGACGGCCGCTTCTTCGAACCGCAGATCACCGCCGACGGAACCGCGACCGGCCCGACCACCACGACGGCCCCTTCGACTACGGCGGTGACGGACATTCTTGCGCGGCTCGACGCGATCGAGCTGCAATTGCAGCGCCTGACCGCAAAGACCGAGGAAAACACCAATGCGCTGGGCGGGCTCGATGAACGCGTCGCCGCACTCGAAGCGGGCGGCACGGCGGCAGTGGCCGCTGGGCCATCCTTCGATCAGGCGCCCGACGTTGCCCCTGAAGAGGTCGGTGCAACCAACAGCAATCTTACCGCCATGACCGGCGGCTCCACTCAGGCTCAGGCCGAGGAAGCGTCCGCTGCCACCGGACCTTCGCCCGAACGGCTTGCTGCTGTGCAGGAAATCACCAAGCCGCAAACCGAAGATGCGGGCGATGACGAATATTCCTACGGCTTCCGCCTCTGGAACGCGGGCTTCTATCCCGAAGCGCGCCAGCAGCTGGCCAAATATGTCGAGGACTATCCCACCCACTTCCGCATCACTTACGGACGCAATCTCTTGGGCCGTGCCTTCCTCGATGATGGCATGCCCGAAGAAGCGGCACGCTGGTTCCTGCGCAACTATCAGGCTGATCGCACCGCGAACCGCGCTCCCGACAGCCTGCTGTTCCTTGCCGAAAGTATGATCGCGATGGGTGACACCCGCCGCGCCTGCATCGCGCTGGCTGAATTCGGCGAGACTTATCCCGCCGTTGCGACCGGGCGCTTGTCCGACCAGTACGAGAGCAACCGGCGCCGCGTGACCTGCTCGTAAGTGACGCACCCGTGAGATACGCGGGCGGATAGGGGGCGCTGATTGATACGCCGATCCATCTCGACAGGATCGATCCTGACCTGATCGTCCGCTTCCTCGCGGCGATTGACGAGTTGTGGCCTGAAGAGGCACGCGAAGGCCCCTTGGGTCTCGCAGTGTCGGGCGGGCCGGACAGCCTCGCCCTGCTTCTGCTTGCGAGAGCCGCTCTGCCCGAAGGTGTGGCGGTGCTGTCGGTCGATCACGGTCTGCGCCCCGAAGCCGAAAGCGAAGTGGCCTTCGTGCATGGCGTGTGCGCGACGCTCGGCGTGCCGTTTGCCTCGGCCAAAGTGCGGCTGGCCGCCGGAAACCTTCAGGCCCGCGCGCGCGAGGCCCGCTATCAGGCGCTTGCACAATGGGCGGAGGATCGGGGGCTGGGTGCGGTCGCGACAGCGCACCATGCGGACGATCAGGCCGAAACCTTACTGATGCGGCTGGCGCGCGGGAGCGGGCTAGCCGGGCTCGCGGGGGTGCGTGCGGTCACGCATTTGCCCGGCAGCGGGGAGGAGTCGCCGATCCCGCTGATCCGCCCGCTGCTGGATTTTCGCAAGGGCGAGTTGGAGGCGGCGGTTTCAGCTGCCGGCTTGACCCCTGTGCAAGACCCCTCGAACCGCGACCCGGCCTTTGACCGTGTGCGTGTGCGAGAGGCGCTCGCGGACAGTGAATGGCTCGATGCGCAGGCGCTCGCCACCAGCGCGCAGCACCTTGCCGAAGGCTGGCGCGCACTCGAATGGTATGCCGAAATCGATTGGGAAGAGATGGTCGAGCGCGACGGCGAAGCTGCGTTCCGCTATTATTGCAATGTCCCGCGTGCGGTCCAGATCGAGACGGTGCGGCGGATCGTCGCGGAGCTTGGCGGATTGGTCACCCGCAGCGAAGCAGGGCGCGCGGCGGACCGTCTATGGCGCGGGGAAAACGCCTCGCTTGGCGGCGTGCTGGCGACTTCGGATGTCGAAATGGTCGATCCGGTCGGCGTGGAAATGCGTGTCTATCGGTTCAGCCCGGAGCCGCCCCGCCGCACGCATTAGCGCCGGTTACGACATGATGCGATCGCCGACGCCGATATACTGGCCGCGGGTGATTACCACCTTGTCACCGCGCTTGGCGATGGCGAACAGCTTTTCAGCGAAGGGGTCGGGAACGCCGATGCAGCCGTGCGAGGCATAGCCGTTCATCACCGGCGAACCGTGGATCGCAATGCCGTCCCACGTGAGCCGCAGGGTCCACGGCATCGGAGCGTTGTTGTACTTTTCCGAAACGTTGTCGCGTTCCTTGGTCAGGATCGGGAAGGTGCCGAGCGGGGTCGGGTGTCGCTCGGTGCCGAGCAGCGCCACGGCGGTGCCGATTTCGTGACCGTCGCGGAACACGCTGATGACGCGAGCGTCGAGATCGACGGTGACGACCAGCTTGCCCGAGGCCGGAGCCCGCGATTCATCCCAATACCATTCGCCGTAACGGATCGTGCCTTCGATCGGAAGGATCGACTTGATCACGAAGGGATCGTCC
The DNA here is from genome assembly GCA_002706445.1 of Erythrobacteraceae bacterium. Taxonomy (GTDB): domain Bacteria; phylum Pseudomonadota; class Alphaproteobacteria; order Sphingomonadales; family Sphingomonadaceae; genus Erythrobacter. The sequence goes on along the minus strand of PALE01000068.1, from coordinate 14,289 downwards.
GAAGGCGCGGCCTGCGCCAGCGTGCGGGTCGCCGCAGCAGGCGGTGCGGGCGGAACATCCTGAACCTGCGGGTTCGAGATCATCCGTGCGGCAGGGCCGCGTGCAGGCACGCTCGTGTCGCCAGCCACGGTGTTGTAGGTCACGTCGTCGAAGTCGGGCGAAGCCGCGGCAATGGTAGGCGCAGCGGCAGGAACGGTGCGGCTCAATTCGGCAGGTGCGGGCGGCAGTTCGGGCAGATCTTCGACGTCCGCGTCATAGCCATAGGGTTGCGGCAGGCTCGGATCGACCACCAGCGAGGAGCCGCCCGTGGTCGGATCGATCGCACGGATCGCGTCTTCGGCCTGCTCGGCAACTTCGACCGCCGTATCGGCAGCATTGGCCGCTTCGTCGGCATAAGTCTGCGCGGAAAGCGCCACACCGCTGCCCAATGCGGCGATGCCGAGAATGGTTGCGAAGCGGAAGTTCTTGAAAGCCATTGTGCCGGGTCCTTGATCCAATGCAGGCATTATGCGCGTTTTCGCGGTTAACTGCCAGTGACTACCAAGCCAGCGTCCCTTGCGGGGACGCACCGGGGGGCAAAACGTTAACGCGGCAAATGGCCCCGTCCCCTAGCCATGAGCGCCGAACTGGTTGGCAATCGCCACGCTCAACCGCAGCATCAGCGAATAAGCGCGCTCGATCGGGTCGATATAATCGCGCGTGATTGCCGCATAGCCCTGTGCCTCTGCATCGGGATAGTCGGCGGGTGCATCCATTGCGAAATCGCTGGGCGAGGGGAAATGCACCGGGAAAGCGCGTCGCATTTGCGCCAGCGCGTCCTCGATCCGCAGGGAGAACACCATTTCCAGCACGTCTTCGCGGCTGACGTCATTGGCGCGCGAGAAGACGGGGACGGAAACAGCGCGCAGGAAGATGTGCTGCATCAGCGCAAGTTTGAGAGCCTGCGCCGCGCCGATCATGCGCCGCTTGTCTTGTGTCGAGCTATCGCTCTGGTCGGGCGGCAGCAGGTCCAGCAGGCGGTGGAATTTGAGCGCATCGACCCGCAGGCGCGAGGCAAGGCGGCGGAACACGCCGGTGCGGTCATCCTTGGTGAGATATTCGGCCAGCACCTCGCAGGCTGCCGACAAATGCGGCTCGGTCCCGCGATAGGGGCGACTTGCCCAATAGGCCGAGTTGAACAGCTCGCCATGCGCGGCAACCGTCTTGATGCTCGCCAATTCGTTCGACGCACGCGCGAGCCGCACCAGCTGCCGGCCTCGCTCGCTTTCGCTGAGCAGCGCTCCGATTTCCTCGTAATTGCCGTCTGCCGCATCGCCAATGCCAGCGATCACATTGACCGGAAAGCCGAGCTGCTGGAGGATCGAGTTGTGCGGGATTGCGCGGATTTGGCGCAGGTTCATATCGCGGTCGGCGCTCAGGTCCGACTGGCGACGCGAAACGCGGCTGCCGGTCGAGTTCAGCAGCCCCAGACCAAATGCGGTGACCGCGCGCGAATAGGTCGCGCTGCGCAAATGCCGCCGTTGATGGGCGCGGACAGCGCGATAGAAATCGAGGCTGAGATCGGTGCGCTTGTATAGCGGATCATCGCACTCAGCGCTCACTTCGGGAGCATCAGTGATTATCCGCGTCAGCGTTGCCCGCGCCAGCACCGGATTTGCGAACGGGAGGTAGCCGTCTCCACCCTGAAAACTGACTTCGGGTTCCAGCTCGATCCCGTGACGGTAGAAATTGCTACGCGCCCACGGGCTGAGCGGCCAGGTCAGCCGGTCGGCAAACCCGCTGGGATGCGCGCCGCGGCCCATGCTTTCGCCGTGGGTGTTGAAAATCAGCGCGGCCACATCGGTCAGCCCGTTGCGCTCCATCGCCTGCGCGAGCCGCCCTTGCAGGCGCTCGATAGCAAGGCTTGCAGGAATCTGCCCGACGAAGCGGCCTGCGTCGGAAAAGCCCGTCTGGATGCACATCCGCCCGCGCTCGCGGACATAGTGCTGGTACTGCGCCTCCGCGCACAGCGCCTCAAGGAAACGTCCGCCGTGTTCGAGCGCTTCTTCGGTTTCGAACAGAGGCGAGACATCGACCTTGTCCGCGATGCCGAACAGCTTCGAAAAATACAGCGCGGCGAGAATGGTCGAGGGCTGCTCGCATTCGGCGATCAGCATGCGGATCGGCGTATCGGCGTCGATATGACCGAGGATTTGCGCCATTGCGAGAAATTGCCGTGTCGCGGTCGAGCTTTCGATCGCGAGCGAGGCGAAATTGGTGCGCTTGGGGCTTACCTCTTCGAGCATTTTGCGAAGTGTCGCCATCGCCCCCTTGCTCGACAGGTCAAGCTCGGGCGTATCGGTCAGATGACCGCGGATCGCATTGTGAAGCTGCTTGGCGTTCACCCGGAAATGGATATGCGCCATGCCGAGGCCGTCGGCGCGCATCGCCGCGGCGAGAGTTTTGAGAGCGACGGCTTTTCCGATCTCGTCAGCGTCCGCCGCTTCCTCTTCAAGCTGCGCGATGAGCGCACTGAGCGAGGTGAGCTTGGCCGGATCGTCGGCGGTCAGGCGGTTGGCTGCAGCCGACAGGGCGTCGGCATCGGAGAGATCGCCGGCGAAGTCTTCGGCGCTGGCGGTCGCGTGGGCAGCGCCTGCCTTCAGCACTTCGATCAGCGGATGGGCGCTATCAATCGCGGAAAGCTGTGCGGCGAAGCGGGTGAGCCGTTCGGCTTTTTCCGACAGGCGGAAGCAGATCGAGGTGTACCATTTGATGTCGGTCCGCCCGTCCATGTCGTATCCGACCCAAGTGGCGAACCGGAATGGCAGCGGCCTCAGCGAAAGCCATTCATCGGGCCATTTCTCCGCCGCATGGCCCAGCGCCTCGCGCACAATATCGCTACGCGCATCCTGCGCATTGGCGATCGCCTTCATGGCTTCGGCGTGTTCGTATTCGAGCGTAATGGCCGGACGCGTGTCGGTTTCCTTGCAGACCGCGCGGTTAATCGACACTCCGCTGGACGCGGCTTCGGCAACGGCTTCGGTGTGCGCCGGAGTGAGCAGGAAGGTCGGATGCGCAGTAAAGACGGCATGGAGCCGGGGCGTTTCCCAGCGCGCACGGAACGCGTCGAGATCGCCGTCGCGCCCAAGCACTTGCGCAAGCGCGGCATTGTTCGCGGCTGGTGCAACAGGGCCAAGCAGGTTTTCGAGCCTGCTCGCACGCGCTTTCAGTCCGGTGCACTCCATTTCCTCGACCAGCTGCTCCAGCCCATCGAGGTCGGTCACACCTGCTTCGAGTGAGCGCGACAGGTCGAGGCCCAGCTGGAACACCGGATTGAACAGCGGCGTTTCGCGAGTGCGCGCATGCAGTTCCTGCAGGCGTTCGGAAAGATGGGCGAGCGTGGTCAAAGGGAGAGTCATGGCTGCACGTCCTCAAGATATTTTTGTGCAAAGGCCGCAGCCGCACCGAGCAGGCCCGGCTGGGGATGAGTGATGAGTTTGACGGGCATGCTCGCCATCAAACCCGAAAAGCGGCCCTTGGCCTGAAATCTTTGCTCGAAACCGGATGCCAGCAGCGTTTCGCGGATACGGTATCCGAGCCCGCCCGCGACTACGATACCCTTGGCACCCTGCACAAGAGCGATGTTCCCGGCGACCGATCCGAGCGCCATGCAAAAGCGGTCAACCGCAGCGGTAGCGAGCGAATCCGTGCCTTCGTTTGCGGCGGTCCAGATCGCGACATCGTCAAGCTCGACAGGTGCGCGGCCCTCCATCGCGGCGAGCGTCTGGTAGATGTCGACGATGGCAGGGCCGGCGACCACGCGCTCGTCCGAGACGCGGATGTGCCGCTTTCGCAGCCGGGCAAGAATGGCGTCGTCGATGGCATCGACAGGGGCGAAATCTCCGTGTCCGCCCTCGGTCGCCTGGACGCGATAGCTGCCGTCGGCGTTGCGGTGGAAATAGGCAACGCCAAGCCCGGTGCCGGGGCCGAGCACGCTGATCGTCCCGCTAGCGGGCAGATCGATAGAGGGACCGGCGAGGTGCAGGAATTCCTGCGCAGAGGCCCGTGCGGCAGCATGGGCGACCGCTTCGAAATCATTGACGATGAGCTGGCGTTTGCAGCCAAGCCTGCTGGCAATCTGATCGGGCTGGATCGTCCAGGGATTGTTGGTGAAGCGGATCACATCGGGTCTGACCGCAGCAGCGACGGCCAAGGCTACATCTTCGGGCAGAGTGCCACCCTGACGCTCGCGATAGGCCTCCCAAGCGGTCTGGAAGCTGGCGTGATCGGCGGTGTGAAGCGTGGTCGGCTCGCCGAGTTCGATGGTTCGGTCGGCAGCGATGCTGGCAATGGCAAAGCGCGCGTGCGTGCCGCCAATATCGACAGCGACGATGTCGGTCATTGCGGCATCCCCGCTACAGTCCCGCGCTGGCAAGCATGGCGCTGGCGCCCTGTTCGGCTCCATCGGCATGGGCCTGCATCATGCGATAAAGCTCGCGTCCCACACCCCATGCCTGAGCGGGGTCGGGGGCGGGCGAGCGGCCCGAAAGGTTGGCGGAGGTCGAGAGTTCGCCGGTCTCGGCGCAGACGCGCACGATATCCCCGTCGCGGATCAGGCTCAGCGGTCCGCCGCCGAGCGCTTCGGGTGTGCAGTGGATCGCGGCGGGCACCTTGCCGCTTGCGCCCGACATGCGCCCGTCGGTGACAAGCGCGACCTTGAAGCCCTTGTCCTGCAACACGGCGAGCGGCGGGGTAAGTGCGTGCAGTTCGGGCATGCCATTGGCGCGCGGCCCTTGGAAACGGACGACGACGACGCAGTCGCGGTCCAACTCGCCCGCCTTGAAGGCTTTTGCGACATCGTGCTGGTCCTCGAACACGCGCGCAGGCGCCTCTATGGTCCAGCGCTCCTTAGCGACGGCCGAGGATTTGAAGCACGCACGGCCCAGATTGCCGGTCAGCAGTCGCATACCGCCGTCGGGCTGGAACGGGTCGGAAGCGGGACGCAGCATGGTCTCGTCGCGGCTTTCGTCGACGCGGGTCCAGGCGAGCGTTTCATCCTCCCACACGGGCTCTTGCGAATAGGCCGCAAAGCCGTCTTCCCACACGGTGAGGATGTCGCCATGCGCCAGCCCTTCATCGAGCAGCGAGCCGATGACGTAGCCCATGCCGCCCGCCGCGTGGAAGTGGTTCACATCGCCCGCGCCATTGGGATAGACCCGCGCGACCAGCGGGACGACGCTCGACAGCTCGGCAAGGTCGTTCCAGTCGAAGATGATCCCGCCCGCGCGCGCCATGGCGGGCAGGTGGATCGCGTGATTGGTCGATCCGCCCGTGGCGAGCAGGCCGATTGCCGCATTGATGATCGCCTTCTCATCGACGACCTGTGCAAGCGTGCGTGTGGTCGTGCCAGCAAGGTCTACCAGCCGGTGCACCGCCGCACGGTCGAGCGCCTGCCGCAGCTTGGTCCCCGGCTGCACAAAGGCCGCGCCCGGAACGTGCAGCCCCATCATCTCCATCATCATCTGGTTGGAGTTGGCAGTGCCGTAGAATGTGCAGGTGCCGGGCGAGTGATAGCTGCCCAGTTCGCTCGCGAGCAATTCATCGCGCCCGACCTCGCCGCTTGCGTATTTCTGGCGCGTCTCCTGCTTTTGCGCGTTCGAAATGCCCGAAGGCATCGGCCCCGATGGCACGAAGATCGCCGGCAAGTGGCCAAAGCGCAGCGCGCCGATCATCAGCCCGGGCACAATCTTGTCGCAAATGCCCAGATAGGCCGCGCCGTCATACATCTGGTGCGAGAGCGCAATTGCTGCGGCCATGGCGATGTTGTCGCGGCTGAACAGCGAGAGTTCCATCCCGTCCTCGCCCTGCGTCACGCCGTCGCACATCGCAGGGGTCGCCCCTGCAACCTGCGCGGTCGCGCCGACTTCGCGGGCGTAGATTTTCATGCGGTCAGGGTAGCGGCCATAGGGCTGATGCGCCGAGAGCATGTCATTATAGGCGCTGACAATGCCGAGATTGGGCGCGCGGCCCGATTTCATCGTGGCCTGGTCTTCCTGCGCTCCGGCAAAGGCGTGTGCGAGGTTGGAGCAGGCCACATCCTTGTGCTCGGGCGCACGCTCGGCCTCGCGCCGCATAAGGTCGAGATAGGCGTCGCGCGAGGGTTTCGAGCGTTCAATCACCCGCTTGGTGACGGCATGGATGGTATCGTTGAGATCACTCATGCCAGCTCACTCCGTCGCGCTCGGTCAGGGCGATCGCGGCGCTCGGTCCCCATGTGCCCGCGCCATAGGTCTTGGGCGTTACACCGTTTGCTTCCCATTCGGCGCGGATTGCGTCGATCCAGTGCCACTGCGCCTCCACTTCGTCGCGGCGCACGAACAGCGTCTGGTCGCCCTTGATCAGATCGAGTAGCAGCCGCTCGTAGGCAATCCGGCGCTGCTTTTCGGCAAAGGCATCGGGCATGGCGATCTTGAGCGGCACTTCGCGCAGGCGCACGCCGTCTTCGTCCAGCCCCGGGACTTTCGCCATCAGCGATAGCGTGATGTCCTCTTCGGGCTGGATCCCGATCAGCAGCTTGTTGGGCTTAAGCCCCGTGCCAGCGCCTTCGAAGATCGAGTGCGGCACGCAGCGGAACTGGATCAGAATTTCGGTCACCCGTTCAGGCAGGCGCTTGCCGGTGCGCAGGTAGAACGGCACGCCTTTCCAGCGCCAGTTGTCGACATGCGCCTTGATCGCGGTGAAGGTTTCGGTGTCGGATTGCTTCCCCAGCTCCTCGTCATAGCCGGGAACGACCTTCCCCTCGACTGCGCCGCTGCGATATTGGCCGGTCACGGTTTCATTCGCGGCGGCCTTGCGCAGAGCGCGCAGCACCTTGACCTTTTCGTCGCGCACGGCGGTCGCATCGAAGCTGGTCGGCGGCTCCATCGCCACCAGCGCGAGCAATTGCAGCATGTGGTTCTGCACCATATCGCGCAGCGCGCCCGCGTCGTCATAAAAGGTGACGCGCCCTTCGAGCCCGACGGTTTCGGCAACGGTGATCTGCACATGTTCGATCACATTGGAGTTCCAGATCGGCTCGAACAGGATATTGGCAAACCGCAAGGCGAGCAGGTTCTGCACCGTCTCCTTGCCGAGATAATGGTCGATGCGGAAAATGCGGTCTTCCGGGAAGGCGGCGGCGACCGCGTCATTGATCGCGCAGCTGCTTTCCAGATCGGTGCCCAGCGGTTTTTCGAGGCACATCCGCACCCGTTCGCCGGTCAGCCCCGCGTGTTGCAGCCCCGCGATGGTCGGTCCGAACAGGCTGGGTGCGGTGGAGAGAAAAATCGCGAGGCCGCCGTCCTCGTCATCCTTGCGCGTGCCCGCATCGGCAACTTTTGCCGCGAGCGCGTCGAACCCTTCGATCGTCGAGGCATCGAGTTGCTGATAGCTCAGGCGGTTGAGGAACTGCGCCATCGATCCGCGCCGTTCGGCCGGCAGGAACTCTTCGAGCGCCTCGCGCGCCATATTGCGGAATTCGCTGTCGTTAAGCTCGCTGCGCGCGGTTCCGATGATAGCGAGGTTTTCCGGCAGCAGCCCGTCGGCATCGAGCGCGCAGAGCGAGGGAAGCAGCTTGCGCCGCGACAGATCGCCCGTGGCTCCGAACAACAGCAAACGGTCTGCAGCAAATTCCGTCATCTCTTCCGCCTTTCCCGGCCGAGACTAGCGGCAATGACGCAGTGCAGCAAACCCCTTGTCAAAAGGGCGGTTTTTGCCCGCTAGCCGCGCGCCACATCGACTTTGACATATTCGAATTGCATCGGCGCAAAGCTCGTCACGAAGGCCACATCGGCGGCATCGCGGCCGACGCCGATGATCGCTGCATGTTCGAGGTCTGCCATGCCCGTTGCATCCACCAGATGCCAGTCGCCGCCCGTGCCTTGCGGATTGGCGAGATAGACTTGCGCGACCGCATGGAAATCCTGCGGCGTTACTCCGGGAGCGTAGCAGGAGACATAACGCGCCGGAATCGACGATGCGCGCGCCAGAGTGACCAGCATATGCGCAAAATCGCGGCAAACGCCGGCACGGGCGTGGAAGGTGTCGACCGCAGTGGTCTGGGGCCCGCTGACCCCCGGAGAATAGGCGATATGAGTATTCAGCCAGTCGCGGATGGCCGCGATCCGCGCACCGCCTTCGGTGCCGCCGAACTCCTCCTCGACGAAAGCGAGGAACTGGTTGGAGAAACAATAGCGCGAGGACAGCAGGAACTTCACCGCGTCGCCCGGCAAGCGGTGGGGCGAGAGCTGATGGAGGTTTTCGAGCGCGGGCAGATCTCGATCAACCGCCACGCTCGCCTCATAGCGCACTTCGACGCGGCTTTCGGCGTGGAGCCAGATGCGCTCGCCAATGTTGTCCTGCGCCGCGACCCGCGTCAGCTCGTTGACGGGTTTGATGTCGCAGGCGGTCTCGACCAGCTGCTGTCCGGGCATATCGGCAGCCTCGAACTGCAACAGAACGGATGCGGGCTGCGCGAGGTCGAAGGCAAAGCGGGAGGCGAGATGGATGGGCATGGGATCGAAACCGGATCTTGTGCGCAGGCAGCAGGCGCATGGGGTGGGGCGCTGCGAAGCTGCAGCGCATAAGCATCGAAATAGTCTTACGTTGCCCCTGCGGGCAGTATCGTGACGCGACGGAGCGGTTAGCCCGCGATTACGCCGTAGAGGTCATGCGCATCCGCATCCTCGACCTCGACCTCGACGATTGTGCCGGGGGTGAGAGTCTCGGGGACATTGCGCAGATAGACCGCACCGTCGATTTCAGGTGCATCGGCCTGGCTGCGACCGGTTGCGCCGATGTCGCCATCCTCGTCCGGCTCGCCCACCGCATCGATGATGACGGGGAGCGTGCGGCCGACCTTGGCTTCGAGTTTTGCAGCGCTGATGCGTTCGGTGACTTCCATCAGGCGGGCGTAGCGCTCTTCCTTCACCGCTTCGGGAACCGGGTCGGGCAGGTCGTTGGCGGCGGCGCCTTCGACGGGCTCGAAACGGAACGCGCCGACGCGGTCGAGTTGCGCTTCTTCAAGCCAGTCGAGCAGGTATTCGAAGTCCTCCTCGGTCTCGCCGGGGAAGCCGACGACGAAGGAGGAGCGGATTGTGAGGTCGGGCGCGATCGCGCGCCATGCCTTGATCCGGTCGAGCACCTTGGCCTCGTTCGCGGGCCGCTTCATGGCTTTGAGCACCTTGGGTGCGGCGTGCTGGAACGGGATGTCGAGATAGGGCGTCAGCAGCCCTTCGGCCATCAGCGGGATGACCTGATCGACGTGCGGGTAGGGATAGACGTAGTGGAGCCGTACCCAGGGGGCAGCGCCTTCGGGAGTGCGCAACTGGCCCAGTTCGCGGGCGAGATCGGTCATGTGGGCGCGCACTTCGCGGCCCTTCCACTCACGCGGCTCATGGCGCGTATCGACGCCGTATGCGGAGGTGTCCTGCGAGATCACCAGCAGTTCGCGCGTGCCGGCGGCGACCAGCTTTTCCGCCTCGCGCAGCACCGCGTCGATCCGGCGGCTCGCAAGCTTCCCGCGTAATTGCGGGATAATGCAGAAGGCGCAGGAGTGGTTACAGCCCTCGCTGATCTTGAGGTAGGAGTAGTGGCGCGGGGTCAGCTTGATGTCGGGTTGCGGGATCAGATCGACGAACGGGCCTTGGCTCGGCGGAGCATGGGTATGCACCGCCTCTACCACCTGTTCGTATTGGTGCGCGCCGGTCACCGCGAGGACGCTGGGATGCGCAGCGCGGATCGCGTCGGCTTCTTCGCCCATGCAGCCGGTGACGATCACGCGGCCGTTTTCGGCAATGGCTTCACCGATGGCGGCGAGGCTTTCTTCCTTCGCGCTGTCGAGGAAGCCGCAGGTGTTGACCAGCACGACGTCCGCGCCCGCATAATCGGGGCTCATGGCATAGCCGTCGGCGCGCAGCCGCGTGAGGATGCGTTCGGAATCGACCAGCGCCTTGGGACAGCCGAGCGAAACCATGCCGACGCGCTTCTGGTCAGGGAGGGTGGTGGGGGTGTTCATGATCGGCGCGCCCCTACACCCGCCGCGCCGTAAACGCCAGCTTTCCTATACGCCGCCCGCGCGCTATCTTCGCACACATCAAACGGGAGGGATGGGAAATGAGCGACTTCTCACTTTGGCCGGTGCTGGCCGGAACAGCGGCGTTCTTCGTCGTGGGGGCGATCTGGTACGGCGTGTTGTTCGGCAAGGTCTGGCAACGCGCGGCAGGGCTTTCGGACGAAGACGTGCAAAGCGGCAATATGGCGCTGATCTTCGGCCTGACATTCCTGTTCGAAATGCTGGTCGCGATGGTCTTGTGGCATCTCATCGCACGCACTATGCCGCCGCCGCATGTGGTGATGATGATGTCCGTCGGTTTTGCGGTGGGCGTGATGGTCCCTGCGATCGGGATCAACTACCTCTACCAGCGCAAGAGCGGGCTGCTGTTCGCGATTGATGCAGGCCACTTCATCACCGGCATGGCGGCGATGGGCGGGGTGTTCCTGCTGTTCATGTAACAGGCGCGATTACTGGCCTTCGTGACCGTCGCCGCTGGTGGTACCGTTTCTGGTCGGGACGATTTCGACCACGACATCGCCTTCTTGCAGATTGGCGCATTCGTCTTCCCAAAAGCCGATGGGACGACCGTTACGGTATATCCGCAGGCCCTGTCCGCCGCTTTCGAGGTCAGAGATCGGCTTGCCGCATTCGTCCTTTTTGACGACCCGCTCGACCAGTTGCACGCGGCCCGTGACCGAAGCGAGATCGGCGAGATAATCGGCGATATGCGCGCCCTTGGCGCTGCCCGCGAGCAACAGGCCGGTAAAGCGGACCGGATTGATGACATTGTTCGCGCCAGCCTGCCGCGCCAGCAGCTCGTTATCGTCGGCGCGGACAACCACGCTAATCGGCACATTGGGCGCAAGGTGACGCACGGTCAGCACGATCAGGATCGATGTGTCGTCGCGGCCTGCCGAGACGAGCACATTGGCAGCCTTGCCGATCCGCACCGCCTTCAAGGTCTCGTCGCGCGTCGCATCGCCCGCGAGCACGTTCACGCCGAGTTTCTCGGCGGCGCTAAGCCGCTCTTCGCTCGGGTCGATAACGACGATTTTGCTCGCGTCGGTGCCGCGTTCGATCAGCTCCTCGACGCTTTCCGAGCCGGAGACGCCATAGCCGAGCACCACGACGTGCCCGGAGAGTTGTTCCTGGATACGGGCCATGCGAAACTTCTCCCAGCTGCGCTTGATGATGAAATTGTAGGCTGTGCCCACGAAGATGAAGAGGACCGCGAACCGCACCGGCGTTACGATCAGCGCTTCGACCAGTCTGGCACGGTCGCTGATCGGGGCGATGTCGCCAAAGCCCGTGGTGGTGATCGAGATCATGGTGAAATAAACCACGTCGAGAAAGCTGACGTGACCGTCGGCATTGTCGATCAGTCCGTTGCGATCCCACCAGTGGATCAGCACCACCAGCGTGATCAGCGCGAGCGCTGCACCCAAGCGGATACCCAGATCGCCCCAGACCGGGATTTTGGTTGCGCGCCGCAGCGGCCTGAACTGGATGCGCCGGGTTTTCTCGGGCTGGTTGGAGAACATCGTTCCGCGTTCAGCCCTGATACCTGTCGGCCAGCGTGCCGAGCGAGGTGTAGTGCGTCAGGTCAAGCTGCAAGGGCGTGACCGAGATGTGACCTTCGTCAATGGCTTCGAGGTCGGTGCCATGGTCGAGCGTGTGCTCGATCTGGTCGAGTCCGAACCAGAAATACTTGAACCCGCGCGGGTCGCGTCCTTCGACGACGGTGCCGCGCGAATAATCGTGGAAGCCCTGACGGGTCACACGAATACCCTTCACCGCGTCGGCGGAGAGCGGCGGGAAGTTTACATTGACGAGCGTGCGGTCGGGCAGCGGCGCGCTAAACAACGGTTCGAGGACACGCTTGCCCCAGTTGCGGGCAGCATCGAAGGTGTCGCCGTCGGCTTCGCCATGGCGCGTCGTCACCTGGCTCATCGCGATCGAGCGAATGCCCGCAAGCGCGCCTTCCATCGCGGCCGAGGCCGTGCCCGAATAGGTGATGTCATCGGCAAGGTTCGCGCCGCGGTTGACGCCTGAAAGGATCACGTCGGGCGCTTCGTCCATCACCTTGCGCAGTCCCATGGTCACGCTGTCGGTCGGCGTGCCGGTGACCGAAAAGCGCCGATCGCCATGCTGGCGCAGGCGGACCGGGCGGGTGAGGGTGAGCGCGTGGCCCATGCCCGATTGCTCTTCGTCGGGAGCGCAAATCCAGATGTCGTCGGTGAACTCGCGCGCAATCGCTTCGAGCACTTCGAGGCCGGGGGCGTGGATGCCGTCGTCATTGGTGAGGAGAATTCTCATCAGGCGGCAGGCTCCAGCTTGGTCACTCCGCCCATATAGGGCGCGAGAGCCTCCGGCACCAGAACGCTGCCGTCGGCCTGTTGGTAGTTCTCGATTACCGCCACCAGCGTGCGTCCCACGGCAAGGCCCGAGCCGTTGAGCGTGTGGACGAATTCGGTCTTTTTCTCGCCTTCGGGACGATAGCGTGCATTCATGCGGCGGGCCTGAAAATCGCCGGTGTTGGAGCACGAGCTGATTTCACGATAGGCGTTCTGGCCGGGCAGCCAGACTTCGAGGTCATAGGTCTTGCGCGCGCCAAAGCCCATATCGCCGGTGCACAGCAGCATGGTGCGATAGGGGAGCTTAAGAGCCTCCAGAATGGACTGAGCGGCACCGAGCATGCGTTGGTGTTCGGCCTCGGATTCCTCGGGCTTCACAATGCTGACAAGCTCGCATTTTTCGAACTGGTGCTGGCGGATAAAACCGCGCGTATCGCGTCCCGCAGAGCCCGCCTCGGAGCGGAAGCACTGGGTGAGCGCGGCGAGCCTCATCGGCAGCGCGCCTTCGTCGACGATCTGACCCATGACGCTGGCGGTCAGGCTGACTTCGGACGTCGGGATCAGCCAGCGGTCATCGGTGGTGCGAAAGCTGTCCTCTGCAAACTTGGGCAGCTTGTCGGTCCCGTACATGGCCTCGTCGCGCACCAGCACAGGCGGGGCGCATTCGGTGTAGCCATATTCGGTGGTCTGGCGGTCGATCATGAACTGGCCGAGCGCGCGGTGCAGCTTGGCCATGTGACCGCGCAGGAACGTAAAGCGTGCGCCCGAAAGCAGCGCGCCGGTTTCAAAATCCATGCCGAGCGCGGGCGCGAAGTCGGCGTGTTCTTTCGGCTCGAAGTCGAAGGCAGGCTTCTCGCCCCAGCTGCCGATCTCGACATTGCCGTCTTCGTCCTCGCCTTGCGGCACGTCGTCGAAGGGGATGTTGGGGATGCGCGCCAGCATGTCTTGCAGCTGTTCGCCCAGCGCCTTTTCGCGCTCTTCCAGCGCGGGCATATCGGCCTTGATCTGCGCGACTTCCGCCTTGAGCGCTTCGGCGGTGTCCTTGTCGCCTTTGCCCATTGCGGCGCCGATTGCCTTGGAGGCCTCGTTGCGGCGCGATTGCGCGGTTTGCAGTTGCGTGGTGAGAGCGCGGCGCTCTTCGTCGAGCGCGAGGATGGATTTTGCCACAGGCTCCGCTCCGCGCCGTGCCAGCGCTGCGTCAAAGCCTTCGGGATTGTCTCGGATGGAGCGGATATCGTGCATGGCCGCGCCTATGCCCCGAACCCAAATTGAATGGAAGTGTGGATTGGCGCAGCCCCCCTGATCCGTGCTGCGCCAATCCCAATCAAAACACGTGCCTAGAAGTTGACTTCAGCCGTTACGTAGAAGCGACGCGGATCGCCATAGAAGCCGGTGAGCGTGCCTTCGAGGCCGAGCGTCGGCGTGAACGGCACACCGCCCGTGCCGCCGCTGACGAAGTTGTAGCCTGCGACAATGTATTCCTTGTCGAACAGGTTCTTCGCATGCGCGCCGATCGAGAAACGGCCTTCGTCGTCGGTATAGACGATGCTGGCATCGACCAGTTCGAAGCCGTCCTGATCGAGGAACGGGTTGGGCACTTCGAACTGGCTCGCATCCGAACGCATCGAGACGCTGCCGAAGAAGTCGAGCATGCCCTCTGCAACCGGCAGGCCGAGGTTCAGACCGACATGCGCGGTGATGTCGGGCGTGTTCTGGAACACGCGCTGATCTGCCACATCTACACCGAACGCGTCGATGAAGGTGTCGAAGCCTGCATCGAGATAGCCCAGCGACCAGTTGAAGTTGAGGCGGCTGCCCGGCCCTGCGAAGTCCTTGCCCACCAGCGCGCGGCCTTCGAATTCG
>PALE01000067.1 GCA_002706445.1 Erythrobacteraceae bacterium | reverse complement strand
CTTCCAGTTCGGCTTTCGGCACCAGGGCGGCGACACTGTCGATCACCAGAACGTCGATGGCGCCGGAACGGACCAGGGTGTCGGCGATTTCCAACGCCTGTTCGCCGCAGTCGGGTTGCGAAATCAGCAGGTTTTCGATATCGACGCCGAGTTTCTTGGCATAGACAGGGTCGAGCGCGTGCTCGGCATCAACGAAAGCAGCGGTGCCGCCTGCCTTCTGCGCCTCTGCAATCACATGCAGTGCGAGCGTCGTCTTGCCCGAGCTTTCCGGCCCGTAGACTTCGATCACGCGGCCTTTGGGCAGGCCGCCGATCCCGAGTGCGATATCGAGGCCGAGCGAGCCGGTCGAAATCGATTCGACCTGCATTGTTTCCTTCGAGCCCAGCTTCATCGCCGAACCCTTGCCGAATGCCCGATCGATCTGAGCGAGCGCAGCGTCGAGCGCCTTTTGACGGTCCACGTCTTTTTCCTTTTCCACCAGCTTGAGATTGGTAGCCATCGCACGCACTCCTTCGCTTGCCTAGGGCCGGTTATCGAGTTTTAACCGGCCAGCTGAAGCACCCCCCGCGGTGCCTCTTGTTGGAGAGTATGTATCGGTTTTGTTCCAAAAGAACAAGAGCGGAACAAAACTTTTTTGCGCGCGCCTGTTCAGTTGCGGGTCGCGGACCGGATTCGCCAGCGATATTCGCCAGTGCTGTTGGCGGGAATTTCCAGTTCGACGACTTGCCACCCGTTCTTCACTTCCACGCGTTTGCGAGGGAAGCGGACGTCCCATTCCCCTCCCCAGCCCAGTTGCAGTCGCAGCTTTACGGGGTGCGGATTGGCGTTGGTGAGTTCGACGCGCATGTTGGTCCACTTGCGCGATTCGTCGTCGAAACGCTCGTCCTCGGTGCGTGCGCAGCGGGCAAAGACCTGCGCGCTCTGGCCCAGCTCCAGTTCGACATCCTGCCCGCGCGCATAGTCGCGCAGCTCTGTGGTGGCTGCCAGCATCGGCCCGCGCCCGGACGGCTCGAACAGGGTCAGCGCGCCCTGTGGCAATGCAATGCCGAGACCTTTGCGTTCCTCGTTCTTGGTGACGAGCAGCATGTGCGCGGCGACGGGCGTGTCGATATCTCCGATCCACTCATAGGCATCGCAAGCCGCCTGATAGAGATAGCGCGCCTCGACATCCTCTTCGTTGATGAAGGCAACCTGCTTCATCCCGTTCGCCGAGACATCGACACGGTCGGGCACACGGAACAGCTTGAGGTCGCCGAGATCCTCTTCCTCTGCAGTTATCACGGCGACCGGAGACGCCGACTCATAAACTTCGCGGCGCACACGCGAAGCGGTGACGATGATCCGGTCGTCGCCAGCCGACATCATCGGTGCGGGCGGAGGCGGAGGAGGCGGTGGCGGCGGCACGTTGTAATTGGGCACAGGCGAGCCTGCGGCGGTGCTGCCAAACGGATAGCATGTCAGCCGCAGCGGTGCGGCGCGCGGCGGGTCGGACAGCCGCTGGAAATCGCTGTCCACATTCAGCCGCCCGGCGATGATCTGCAGCCGCGCATCATCGAAGCTCTGGCCGTTGTCATTCACCAGCGTCAGCCAGCTCAACAGGTGAAGCGGAAACTCCCCCTCCCCGTCGCTCACCCCGCCGCGCATGGTGGCAACGTAATTGGCCTGCCAGTCGAACCCCCACGAGAGGTAGGTGAGCGTTACCTCATATGTTCCGCCTTCGGGCGAGATCGTATCCACCGAGAACACCGGCTTGGCCGAAAGCCCCGCCGGAATATGCGAGAAGCTCATGCTTTCGGGCAGGCCCGAACAGCGCACCGCCTCGAAACCTTGCGAGGTTTGGAGCACCAGCCCGCCATTGGCCTGCGTGCGCACGATGGCCTGCTCGGATTCCTCGGTGCCGGTGGCCGGGTTCATCCGTGTGATCGTGACGCGGTTGCCGAGCGCCCCGTTCACCAGCGCTGCGGGCGAGAGCAATTCGGCATTGCGGTTCTTCTCGATCGTGCCGCCCGGCAGGCCGGTGACAATCGCGCTCACGCCCACCATCCCCTCGGCCACGCCTTCGAAGCGTATGGTCGAAGCGCCTGCGGGCAGAGTGACCGTGCGCGTCTCGCTGATCATCGCGAAGCCGCGCGGGTTGTCGCGGTTCATCTCCTGATCGGTGCGGCGATCGGGGTCACGGTAGATCGTCACCGAAATATCGCTCGGCTCGGAGGCATCCACGAGGCCGCGCTCCTGCGCGGAAAGCGGCAGGGCCAAGCCCGTCAGCGCGAGCAGAGGAATGAGGATACGCATGCGCGTCTCCCCCGCCTTAATAGCGCGTTTCGTATGTCACCCGGATCACCCGCTCGCCCTCGGCAGGCACGGGGACGATCCATTTGCGCCGGTCGGCATTCAGCTGCTCGCCGGGGATATCTTCAGACGTGATGCGGTAATCGTTTGCCCACCAGCTGCGGTTGAGACCCGTCTGCGTCAGTTCGACATTGACCGGCTCGTTCTTCGCATTGGTGAGCGTGTAGCGCATCGTCGTGCGGTAATAGGTCTTGGGACGTTCAACCTCGACCGTTCGGACGACCTCGCCATCCTCGATCACGCGGTAACGCGCGCTTCGCTCCCATTCGCTGCCCGTGATGGTCTCGCGCGATTCGACCTCGGTCTGGACGAAGATATCGAAGGCATCGCCCGTCGCGAGCGACAGCTGGCTGCCCATCGGCGTGTGGCCGAGCGAGTTCTCACCGATGAACTGCGGCGAGCCCTGGCTGTCGCGTTGGTAGAAGCGCACCGTGCCTGCGGGCAAAGCGTCGCCCAACCCCTGATCGCGCGAGGAGGAGAAGGCGATAGAGCTGGTCACATTGCGCGGCTGATCGTCATTCTGCCGCCAGCCCGCCGCAATTTCATAGACCTTGCGCGCGGGGACGGCCTGCGCATCGAGGAAACTCACCTGCTTGGTCTGGGCATTGGCAACCGTGGTGCGCCCGCTGATCGGGTAGAGGTAGAAATCGCCCAGCCGCTCGCGGTCGGCGCTTTCGGTGCCCGCGCGTGTCATCCCGCGACTGCCGAAGCCGCGCACACCGCGCCCCGAGGGGTTGCCTGCGACCAGCACAGTGTCGGTGTTGTAAAAGGTCGTGCCGGTGTTGTTGTTGAGGGTCACCCACCCCTGCATATCGATGGTGTTCTCACGCTCGTTATACAAAGCGACATAGTCGGCGCTCCAACTCATCCCGCTCGACAGATAGCGCAGAGAAACGGGGCGAACGCCTGCGCGGGTGCTGTCGAGATTGACCGAGAGCGTCGGGCGCGCGCGCAGATTGGGCGGCACGCCGTCGAAGATCACGCGCACCGGCAGGCCGTCGTCGCGCAGCACCTCGATGCGGTCGCCGATCTGGATCACCACGCCGCCTGCGGTCGAAAGCACCTTGGCCCGCTCGCGCGTTTCGACGCCGGTGGCGGGATTGGTGCGCAACAGGGTGACGGTCTGGCCGATCGCCTTTTCCATGAGCTTGGTCGGCGTGAGCAGATCATAGTCGAAATTCTGTTCGACGATGGTCGTGTCGGGCGCGAAGAAACTCAGCGTCTGCGGACGGATCATCGCGGAGACATCGGGAAATTCAATCCGGCTGTCGCCACTGGCGATGTTGAGCTGGCGCACATCCTCCACCAGCACGAGATTGTTGTTGTAAATGGTCAGCGCCACGTCGCCCTGCGCGGTTTCGTCCGGGTCGGGGACCGACTGTGAGGAAGCGGTGCTTGAAAGCGAAAGCCCCATCACAAGAGCGCTTGCCGAAAGCACGCCCATACGGCGCGCGCGTGTCCAAGTGGATGATTTCATGACGGACCCCTCCTCACATCTATCCATAGATATGAACGCCTTGGCCGCTGTATCCAAGGTGAACGGACAGACAGTCCCCGACCGATTTGCCCGCCGGTCAGCCTTTTGCTTCGGTGTTCACCTTCGATGCGCGCATCACCGCGCCGACCTTGTCGCTGATCGCGGCGACGCTGAAGGGTTTGGGAATGAAGTGCATGTCGGGAATGTCGATTTCGCTGCGCAGGTTCTCTTCGGCATAGCCCGACATGAACAGCACAGGGATATCGGGCCGCGCTTTGCGGATCTGCCGCACCATGGCGGGGCCGTCCATTCCGGGCATTACGACATCGCTCACCACCAGATCGAATTCGCCGCCGCTGACAATCGCCTCAAGCCCCTCTTCGCCGCCCGGACAGACGGTGATCTGATAGCCTGCGCGCGACAGCGCCCGCTCGGCGACGGCGCGGACCATGTCCTCGTCCTCGACCAGCAGGATGCGCCCGCCAACCGACCATTCGGACGAAGCCTCGGGCGCGGGCGTTTCGCGCCGGCGCGGAGCCTCGCCCTGGTGAACAGGGAAGTAGATCGTGAAGCGCGCACCCTGCGGACGCCCTGCACCATCGGTGACATTGTCGGCAAAGATAAAGCCGCCCGATTGCTTGACGATACCGTAGGCGGTCGAGAGGCCTAGGCCTGTTCCCTTGCCCAGTTCCTTGGTCGTGAAGAACGGTTCGAACAGTTTGGGCAGGACCTCTGCGGGAATACCGCCGCCGTTGTCCTCGACGATCAGCACGGTGTAATCGGCAGGCGGGAGGATTTCCGAGCCCAGCTTGACCACCTGCTTCGACTTCAGGCTGCGCGTCATTAGCGAGATACGCCCCTGCCGCTGGCCGTTCACCCGCCGCCCGTGCGCGCCATTGCTGTTGATCGCATCGCGGGCATTCACCGCGAGATTCATGATGACCTGTTCAAGCTGCTGCGGATCGGCCCGCACCGCGCCGAGGTTGCGATCATGCTGCACGTAATAGTCGATCCGCTCGCCCAGCAGCCGCTTGATCAGCGGGCCGACCTCGCTGACGACATCGGGCAATTGCAGGATTTCTGGCCGCAAGGTCTGCTGGCGCGAGAAGGCGAGCAACTGGCGGGTCAGCGAGGCCGCGCGGTTCGAATTTGCGCGGATCTGCTGGATATCGTCATAGTCGCTATCGCCCGGCGTATGGCGCAGCAGCATCAGGTCGCAGGTGCCGATAATCGCGGTCAGCACATTGTTGAAATCATGCGCGACACCGCCTGCAAGCTGCCCGACCGCCTGCATCTTGGTCGCTTGCGCCACTTGCCGCTTGAGCTGGGTTTCTTCCGAACTGTCGGTCAGGCTCAACAGCACCGCCGCCTCGCCCAGCCCGCGCACGCCGGCGATGCCCATCGAAACCGGCTCTTCGGGCTGCGAGATCAGCCGTACCGCCATATCGCCGCTGGTCGCAGGTCCGCGCCCGTGGCGGCGCACCGCGTCAGACAGCGCGCCCTTGTCCTCGCGCACGACCAGATCGGTCGGGAAAGCGGGCAGCCCCCGCCCCGCGCGATCGACCGAGCGCAGAAAAGCGTCATTGCCGAACAGGAAACGCCCGTCGCGGTCGGTCATGGCGAGGCCGAGCGGAAGCTGGGCGAGCAGTGCCTCTAGCTGTGCAACCCCTGCATGCGAAGCGCCGTCCCATGCGCTGCCAACTCCCACGCCGCTATCGACCAGCAGCATCAACGTCACCCCGTCATCCGCGCCCGGCACGGTTCCGGCAGCAGAGGGTTCGGTGAGCGGCACGTCGATCAGCGTCTGCGGCGTGCCCGCACGGCCCTCGCGCGCGAAGAAGATGCGTTCGCGCTCGTCGGCGCGCAGATAGGACACGAAATCCTGCCCCGCCAGCGTCGCCGCCTCGTCGCCTGCCGCACGCTCGGCAAATCCCGCGCTCACGCTGCGGATCGTGCCGTCGGGGCTGGTGATTGCCGCCTCGATCCCTGCGCGGCTGAGCACCGCACCCAACGGGCCGGTCAGGTCGATATCGGTAAGCGCATTGCGGACTTCCTCTGCGCGGCGAGCAAAGCGCCAGATCAGGTGATCGTCGCCGCGCCCTGCGCGCACCACCGAAATAGCCCATGTGGCGCGCTCGCCTGCGGGCAGATCGTTGAGCACGCCCTGCCCGTCGCGCCATGCGTCACGCGCAAGGCGGCTCAAGGCTTCCAGGCCGGCACGCTCGAACGGCAGCGATGGCGGCGCGCTTTCGGCACCGAAGGCTTCGATAAAGGCGGAGTTCGCACAGACCAGCCGGTTGGCGCGGTCGGTGATGGCGATGGCCTCACCCGCTCCTTCGCCACCATACGTCTCGATCGCAGCGACCGTCACCGACCAGTCGGGCGCGGCCAGTTCGCTTGCCGCCGGCGCGTTGCCCATCCGCTCGAACGCCAGCGCCCCGATGAGCAGCACGACCAGCCCTGCAAAATAGGCCGCGGTCAGCACCCAATTGGAGGTCGCAAGCATCACCACCGCTGCGCTGAGCACCAGCGCAACGCCGACGCCTGCGAGCAATGGCAGGCTGGGTGTATTGAGAACGGGTTCTTTCGCAGGCGTAGTCACTGGGGCTCGAATACTCGGCAAAGGGGAAGCTGAAAAGTGCGGGGTCCACCGCTACTCCCCGCAAATCTTGCCTAGTTTGCGTTGAGCCGGCGGTCGAGCCGCTCTTCCATCCGCTTCAGCCGCTTTGCCCGCTTGCGTGCAACGATGAGGCGCCAGACCGCGCCCGAAACGAGATAGCCTACCGCCGACGAGACAACAGCGAGCGTGAAGAAACCGACCACGGTGACGCCCGCGACCTGAAACGCGTCGACGATATAAACCCACCAGCCCGCACCCGCCTTGGCCGACGAGACTTGCGCTGTTGCTGCGTCGATGCGCAGCATGAAATTGCCGATGCGATTGGCGACAACGGCCCAGAATGCGATCGTGAACGGATTGGTGACGAAGGTCACCGCTGCCGCCAGCGGCACATTGGCGCGCGCAGGCAGAGCCAGGAAAGCGGCGAGGAAAATCTGGCCGACCGGAATGATGAAGGCGGCAAACAGTCCCAGTGCCACGCCGCGCGGAACCGAGCGGCGGGTAAAGCGCCACAATTCCGGCGACAGGAAGCGGTGCGCGATGGGTGCCAGAAACTTGTTCCGCGCCATCTCTTCACGTTCAGGCATGTAACGCCCCAGCCGATAGCCGACCCACTTCAGCGGCTGCTGAAAAAACGCAGGGGAATCGGCGGAGCGCGTGGTCATGACAGTGGTGGCCCCATGCGTAAGCCGCAGGGCGAAAGCAAGCGTCCATCGCTGAAGTGCATTATCACCACCATGATTGCCCATATGGGTATCATGACCCGCCTGACCAATGGGTGAACTGGTCGAGCCGAAAGTTTACGAGGACTCGCGCATGATCCGCGCTTTGTCGCGCTTCCAGTCGCGTTCTTTCACGCTCGCACGCTTGTCATGCGCCTGCTTGCCCTTGGCGAGCGCAAGCTCGACCTTGGCGCGGCCGGTCTTGTTGAAATAGACCGACAGCGGGACCAGCGTCATGCCCTTCTTCTCGACCGCGCCGAACAACTTGTTGATCTCGCGTTCGTGCAGCAGCAGCTTGCGCGGGCGGCGCGGTTCGTGGTTCAGCCGGTTGCCGTGGCTGTATTCGGGAATGTTGGCGTTGATCAGCCACACTTCGCCGTCGCGCACTTCGGCATAGCTCTCCGCAATCGTCGCCTCGCCGGCGCGCAAGGCCTTCACCTCGGTCCCCTGCAAAGCGAGCCCGGCTTCGAACTTGTCCTCGATCGCATAGTCGAACCGCGCCCGGCGATTTTCCGCGACGGTTTTGTGCTTGTCGAATGTTTCTGGTTTGGGCCGTGCCATAGTGGAGCGCGAGATAGGAGGCTTTGGCGCATTTCGCCAGCCTGCCCGCGAATTTCGTTACACAGGACTTGAATTATCGCGTGGCGCGGCGATGATTGGCACAGTTTTCCAATGGGGTCGTGATCCATGCGTTTCAAATTCTTGCTCGGCGTCTGCCTGTTCGCAGGCGCTGCCGCTACCACGCCGCTCGCCGCTCCGATGGCGCTTGCCCAGTCCATGCCTGCGCCGCCGCTCGAATTTTATGGCGAATTGCCTGCTATTGAAGAAGCCGAAGTGTCGCCCAGCGGGACTTACACTGCCTTGTTGATGACAACCGGCGGTGAACGCGTGATCAGCGTCCTCGATGCAAGCGGCACGCCGGTCAAACAATTGGCCGTGGGCGATGCCAAAGTGCGCGGGATCGAGTGGGTGGGCGAGGATGCGATCCTGCTGCTGCGCAACGAGACCGGACGGCTGCCGGGGTATTTCACCGAAAGAAAGGCGGAGTTCCTGCGTGCCAATGTGGTGCCGCTCGACGACAATCGCCCGGTCGTCTCGGTCTTCGCCAACCAGCGCTTCATCGCCAATGCGATCATGGGTTTTTACGGGGTTCGGCAGGTCGACGGGCGCTGGACCGGCTATTTCGGCGGGTTTCGCAAAGGGAACACATCGGGCCAGCGCGATGCCCTGCTCGACCGCCAGCCTGCGCTGTTCGCGGTCGACCTGGCAACCGGCGAAGCAAAGCTGACCGCCTACCCCGACGACTGGCCCGACACGCGCCGCTGGCTGGTCGATGATGCGGGTGATGTCGGCGCGGTGCTGCAACTCGACGCACAGAATGGCAATTGGCGGATCGAGAACGGCTCGGGCAGCACCATCGCACGCGGACGACAGGAACGCGGCGAGATATCGCTGATCGGCTTCAGCGCCGATGGCAGCAGCGTGATCTACAGCGAATTCGACGATGCTTACGGCGGTTCGCGGCGCTATTCGGTCCCTCTGGCTGGCGGCGAGCCCACCGAACTGTGGCAGGACGAGTTGATCCGCACCTATATCCGCCAGCCGTTTTCGGCACGCGTGCTCGGCATCCAGCGCGAAAGCGACGGGTCGATCGCGATGAACGATCCGGACAAGCAGGCCGTCCTGTCCGATACGCTTGCCAAATTCTCCTTCGCTTCATCATCGCGCATCGCCGATTTCGCTCCCGATTTCAGCGCGCTGATCGCCACCACCAGCGGCAATTACGACAGCGGGACATGGTACCATGTCGACGGCACGACAGGCGCGCGTGCGATCCTTGGCCTCGAATATCCCGCGATCCAGGGGCCGGTCATCGGTCCTGTCTCGACCTTCACCTACACTGCGCAGGACGGGCTCGAGATCGAGGCGATCCTGACGCTGCCGCCGGGGCGCGAACCGAAGAACCTGCCCGTGGTGGTTCTGCCTCACGGCGGCCCGACAGCGCACGATATCGAGGCGTTCGACTGGTGGGCGCAGGCCTTTGCGGCGCGCGGCTATGCGGTGCTCCAGCCCAATTTCCGCGGCTCTACCGGACGCGGCGCGGCCTTTATCGATGCAGGCAATGGCGAGTGGGGCCGCAAGATGCAGAGCGACAAGTCCGACGGCCTCACGGCACTCGCCGAGGCAGGGATTGCCGATGCGGACCGCGCCTGCATCGTCGGCGCGAGCTATGGCGGCTATGCGGCGCTCGCGGGCGTGACCTTGCAGCAAGGCATCTACCGCTGCGCCGTCTCTGTGAACGGGGTCGCTGATCTCGGCCCGATGCTGCGCGACTCCCGCACCGGCACCCGCGACGTGCTCAGACGCTCGGTCGATCAGCAGTTCGGTGCGCGCGTCGATCTCGACGAGCTTTCACCCAAGGCACAGGCCGACCGTGCCGATGCGCCGGTGCTGGTGATCCATGCCCGCGACGATACCGTCGTGCCTTACGAGCAGGGCGTTTTGATGCGCGACGCGCTCAAGGATGCGGACAAGCCGGTGGAATTCCTCACTCTCGAAGGCGAAGACCACTTCCTTTCGCAGTCGGCAACGCGCAAACAGATGCTTGCAGCGGCCGTGGCATTTGTCGAACGCCACAATCCGCCTGACTAGCGTTTTGCAAGGAGTGGGGGCGAGCATGAACAAGGTCGAGGCACCACAGGACACCCCGCCCCCGTTCACAATCGGCGGCGAGACGATCGCACCCGGCACACAGGCCGATGTGGGCCTGCCGATCACCACCATGGCAACGGGCTTCAACTCGCAGCTGGCGGTGCGCGTGCTGCACGGGGCGAAGCCCGGGCCGACGGTGTTCCTGAGCGCCGCCATTCACGGGGACGAGATCGTCGGCACCGCGATCATCCAGCGGATTGCCAATTACCTCTCGCCCGAAACGCTCTCGGGCACGGTCATGCTGGTGCCGGTTGCCAATATCTTCGGCTTTCTCGCGCACACGCGCTATCTGCCCGACCGCCGCGACCTTAACCGCTCGTTTCCGGGCAATGCCAGCGGCTCGCTCGCAGGGCAGGTCGCGCATGTGTTCTTCAGCGAGGTGGTGAGCCGCGCCAGCCTCGGCATCGACATCCATACCGCTGCCGTCCACCGCTACAACCTGCCGCAGATTCGCATCGCAGCAGGGAACAAGCGACTGGTCGAACTCGCCATGGCCTTCGGCGCGCCGGTGATCATCGAAAGCCCCTTGCGCGACGGCGCGCTGCGTTCGCTCGCGGCGGATCACGGGGTCGATATGCTGCTGATGGAGACGGGCGAGGCGCTGCGTTTCGACCGTTTCTCGATTGAGACGGGCGTTGCAGGCGTGCAGCGCGTACTGGCGCATCTGGGCATGATCGAAGCCGACGACGGTCTCACCGAAGTCGGCGTTCCGGCACGCTCGAACAAGACGCAATGGGTCCGCTCCCCTCGCGGCGGCGTAACCCACCGGATGCGCAAATCGGGCGATGCGGTGAAGAAAGGCGATCTGCTGGCCGCGGTCGCCGGTCTGTTTGGCGAAGACCCGCTCGAAATCACCAGCCCCACCGACGGCATCATCATCGGCCACGCGACTCTGCCCGTGGTCCATCAAGGCGACGCGCTGTTCCACATCGCCCGCGTCGACCACCCCGAGCGGGTCGGCAAACATATCGAGACAATCGCCGACGCGATTTATGCGAGCGAGCCCGAAGGCTTTGCCGAAACGCTGCTGGACGAAGACGAGGTGCTTTGATCAAAGGTCGAACATCGCCGAGAGAGGATAGTTGCTCTTGATTTACAATGCCCTAGCCCTTCTTCTTGCGATCTCCCAAGCAGAGCCGGAACTCGCCCAGCTCGACGACGAGCAATTCTGCGAAGTCGTGCGATATGCCGTCGGCCAATCGGGAACGCCGGGAAAGCCGGGGCGGCCGGTGTTTTCGCGAAGCGTGAGGGTCGCGTGCAACGAGAAGACCGTCACAGTGGAATACCAGCTAACGACCCGCGACAGAGCCTTTCGCCGGTGGGTCCGCGCTTACATGCTCGAAATCGAGCCCAATGCCTGTTCGGACGAAGGCCTGATGGTTGCCTTCCGCGAACGCGGCTGGCAGCAGCACTATTCGTTCCGAAGCGGCAACCGCAGAACGATTGAGCACACGATCGCGTGCTAGAGCAGCCCCGCGTGCTCCAGCGCCTCGTCGACCGCCTTCTTCGCGGCATCGCTAGCCTCGACAATCGGCAGGCGCACGCTCGGCGAGAACCAGTCGTGCACGCGGCTCAGCGCATATTTGGCCGGTGCGGGTGAGGCATCGGCGAACATCGCATAGTGCAGCGGGAACAGGCGGTCGTTCAATTCGCGCGCCTTTTTCAATTCGTTATCCGCGATTGCTGCGTGGAATTCTGCACACAGCGCAGGCGCGACATTGGCAGTGACCGAGATACAGCCCTTCCCGCCGGCCGCTGCATGGGGGAGCCACAACTCGTCATTCCCCGACAGCTGGCAGAAATCGCGCCCGATACCCATGCGGTGATCGGCCACGCGCGAAAGATCGCCGCTGGCATCTTTGATCGCCACGATCTTGTCGGGATAGCGGTTGACCAGTTCGACCACCGTCTCGTCTTCCAGATCGGTCACGGTGCGGCCGGGCACGTTGTAGAGCACGATCGGCAATTCGCAGTTTTCGGCCAGATAGCTGAAATGCGCGATCAGACCGGCCTGGCTGGGGCGGTTGTAATAAGGCGCAACGCACAGCCCCGCCGCGGCCCCTGCCTTCTTGGCAAAGTTCATGTGCAGCGCGGCATTCATCGTGTCGTTCGACCCGCAACCGGCGATCACCGGCACGCGGCCTGCCGCCTGTTCGATGCACACTTCGATCACGCGGTGATGTTCGGCATTCGACAGCGTCGAAGCCTCACCCGTGGTCCCGCAAGGCACCAGTCCGGCGCTGCCGTTTTCGATTTGCCAGTCAACGAGCTTGCGAAACGCCGCCTCGTCAAACGATCCGTCGCGAAAAGGAGTCGCCAGAGCGGGAATGGAACCGCTGAACATTGCTTTATTCCTGTGTTAAACAATAAACGGGAACCGGGGCGATAGGTTTTGTAATCGCCCGATCTGTTAAGCCCCTGATAAGGAGCCGGTCGGCACTATGTCCAGCATGGTCAAAAACTTGCTTTCACGACCTGCATTGATTGCGGCCCTCGCCGCGACCGCCATGGGTGGTCTCGCGACCCCTTCTTCTGCACAAATGGGCGCCGGATCGCGCAACAGTCTGGTGGCGCAACAGCCCGGCCAGATCGACGCTGCGATCAGCAAGTGGGAACAGCTTCAGGGCAACGGGAAATACGGCTTTTCCGACTATGCCGGTTTTGTGCTGGCCTATCCCGACTTTCCCCGCACCGAAATTCTCCGCATCAAGGCAGAGCGCACGCTCGATGATGCGGTGCCGCAGCAGACCGATGTGCTTGCGTTTTTCGACGCCATGCCCCCGCTCACCAATCACGGACGCGCGCTCTACGCGCTGACGCTGGCCGCCGCACAGCGGCCCGAAGCCGAGGAGGTCGCGCGCGCAGCATGGCGCGGCGGCGATATGAGCGATCCGGCAGAGGCCTATCTGCTCGGTCTTTATGCCGGCAAGTTCACCGCCGCCGATCACGCTGCGCGCATGGATGCGCTGCTGTGGCAGGGTCAGGCCGCCGCTGCCGAACGGCAGATGATCAACCTTGCCCCGCCCGACCGCGCGCTTGCGATGGCGCGACTGGCGCTGGTGCGCGGTTCTACTCCGCAAGAAGCAGGACTGACCGTTCCTACCGACGCTCAGACCAATGCGGGCTACGTCTTCAACCTCGTCAATTACTACCGCTCCAAGCGGATGACGCAGGCGGCGATAAGCCTGCTCGCCAATCGTTCGCAGTTCACCGCGCCCGCGCATGATCCGGCGGAATTCGTCGGGGATATGCTGGCGATTGCCGATGCGGCAGGTGCGACCAGTTCGGTCCAGATCGCAAGCAAGATCGACGATCTGTTCGAGCCGGGCGAGGACGTGTCCAAGGGCTCGTTCCAGCTGCGCGACCGCTACACCGATCTGATGTGGCTGGCAGGGACCAATGCGCTCTGGCAGCTGGGCAATGGCAATGCCGCTGCTCCGCTGTTCCTGCGCTATGGCGAGGCGGCACAGACACCGCTGACCCGCTCGAAGGGCTTCTATTGGGCCGGACGCGCTGCGCGTCAGGCGGGCAATGAAACCGATGCGGTGCGCTATTTCGAAATGGCGGCGCAATATCCGCACTATTACTACGGCCAGCTGTCGATCAGCGCACTGGGCCGTGCGATGCCGGACTTTGCACAATTGCCGCAGCCTGCGGTCGATCCGGCCACACGCGCCGAATTCGAGCAGCGCCCGCTGGTCCGTGCGATCCGCGCGCTTTCGGCAAACCGCCGCGACTGGCGGACCGAGCGGCGTTTCTTCCAGGCCATCGGCGAAAGCGCGAAAACGCCCGATGAACTGCTGCTGGTCAACCAGCTGTCCGCGCAGGTCGCCATGCCCGAAATGGCGGTGGTCGTGGGAATGGAGTCAGGCGAGACCGGACTGTACAAGGGCTACGAACGCGTCGGCTTCCCGACCTATACCACGCCGGTCGTCAACGACTGGACGATGGTTCACGCAATCAGCCGTCAGGAAAGCGAGTTCGACCGCACCCGCCAGAGCCATGCAGGCGCACGCGGCCTCATGCAGCTGATGCCGGGCACCGCGCGCGAGCAGGCTGGCAAGCTGGGGATGCAGTATCTCTCGGCGAACCTCTACAGCGACACCTATTACAACATCCGTCTGGGCGATGCCTATTTCAACCGGATGCTGGATTATTACGGCGGCTCCTACCCGCTCGCCATCGGAGCCTATAACGCTGGCCCAGGCCGCGTGAACCAGTGGATCCGCCTCAACGGTGACCCGCGCACGGGCGCAATCGACTATGTGACATGGGTCGAGAAGATCCCGTCGAACTTCGAGACGCGCTATTACATCATGCGCGTACTCGGCAATGCGGTGAGCTACAGCCACATGTATCCCGACAAGGCGGGTATCGCGCGTCCGATCGACAGCTTCCTGCGTTAGTTTTCATGTCCGCCCAACAGGGACCGCCGATCACGCCTGCCGGTATGGCCGCGCTCAAGGCGCGCTATGACCACTTGCTCGGCAAGGAACGGCCCGAGATCGTCGAGATCGTCAGCTGGGCGGCGGGCAATGGCGATCGCAGCGAGAATGGCGACTATCTCTACGGCCGCAAGCGGATGCGCGAGATCGACCGCGAACTCAATCGGCTGGCGCGCAAGATGAAGGCCGCGCGCGTCATTGTGCCCGCTGCGCAGACCGATCGCAGCCGCATCTGGTTCGGCGCCGAGGTCGAGAT
>PALE01000066.1 GCA_002706445.1 Erythrobacteraceae bacterium | reverse complement strand
TGGTGGTGAGCGCGCTTTCGTCGAGCGGCAGTTCCTTTTCGATGCGCTTCATCGCGACGCCGCGATAGAAGGCCTCGCGCTCGCAACCGATCCATTCGCGGCCCAGACGTTTCGCCACCGCGCCGGTCGTGCCGGTGCCGAAGAACGGGTCGAGCACGACATCGCCTTTCTCGGTCGTCGCCAGCAGCACGCGGTAAAGCAGCGCCTCGGGCTTTTGCGTCGGGTGGGCTTTCTTGCCGTCTTCCTTCAGCCGTTCGCCGCCCGAACAGATCGGCAGCACCCAGTCGGAGCGCATCTGAAGCTCGTCATTCAGCGTTTTCATCGCGCGATAATTGAACTGGTAGCGCGACTTTTCGCCCATGCTCGCCCAGATCAACGTCTCGTGCGCGTTGGTGAAGCGCGTGCCCTTGAAATTGGGCATGGGGTTGGTCTTGCGCCAGATGATGTCGTTGAGGATCCAGAAGCCCAAATCCTGCAGGATCGCGCCGCAACGGAAGATGTTGTGATAGCTGCCGATCACCCAGAGCGAGCCGTCGGGCTTGAGCACGCGGCGCGCTTCGGTCAGCCACGCACGGGTAAAATCGTCATAGACGCGGAACGATTCAAACTGGTCCCAGTGATCGGTCACGGCATCGACTTCGCTGCCGTCGGGGCGGTTGAGATCGCCGCCGAGCTGGAGGTTGTAGGGCGGATCGGCGAAGACGCAATCGACCGAATTGTCGGGCAGCGAACGCATGGCCTCGATGCAATCGCCGGACAGAATCTGCCCCAAAGGCAATAGCTTACGCACGTCAGTTGAGACCTTTTGCGAGCCCTTCGTGCGCAGCTTTTGTGTTTCCATCACGCCCATTGTTTCGTCCCGATCCTGCGTCCTGCGTCAAACTTATCCACAGGCATGAGTCCTCGCGGACTCCGCGTCAAGCGCAATGATTGTCGGGGCTTATGGTTAACCCTTGGTAAAAAACCTTATCCGCGACGCGGAACAAAAGCGGGCCCCACAAGATGTTGAGTCCGTCGCTTTGCGCGGGACTCCAGATGGGGTGGTGTGGCACAAAGGACTCGAACCGGGGAGAGATTTGGCCGGGCAGAGATTTGGGTTTGGGGGGAATGGAAATGGCTTTGGAAGTAATCGCGGCCGGATTGGGCCGGAACGCCACTTTTTCGATGAAGTTCGCGTTGGAGAAACTCGGCTTCGGGCCGTGTCACCATATGGTCGAAGTGTTCGCCGACGGGCGGCGTCAGGTGCCGCTGTGGACCGAGGCGGCGCGCGGCAATCCCGATTGGGATGCAATCTTCGACGGCTTTCGCGCATCGAGCGACTACCCTTCGGCAAGCTATTGGCGCGAACTTGCGGAGCATTTTCCCGAGGCCAAAGTCGTGTTGACCACGCGCGATCCGGACAGCTGGTTTGAATCGGTGAGCGCCACGATCTTCTCCCCGCCGATGCAGGCAGGACTGGTCGGTACGCCGCTCGGCGACATGATGAAGGGGGTAATCTTCGACCATTTCGAAGGTGGCGACATCACCGACCGCGCATTCATGACCGATTGGTATGTGAAGCGGAACCAGGAGGTGATCGACACCCTCCCCGCGGAGCGCCTGCTGGTGTTCCATCCCAAGATGGGTTGGGAACCCTTGTGCGAATTTCTGGATGTGCCGGTGCCCGACCTTCCCTTCCCGAAGGTCAACAGCCGCGATGAATTGAGCGGCGCGACCGAACAGGAAGGGGGCATGCCGCCCGATCCGCTCGCCGCAGAGCGCTGGGCGCGCGACTATATGGATCAGCTGGCAGCCAAAGCGTTCGGTTAGGCAAACACCAGCACGACATTGCCGACGAAGGCCGCGAGCAGCAGCGCGCCGAGCACGCGCCCGATGCGCTTGGCAAACCACAGCAGCGCCAGCAGCGCGGCGGCGCTTGCGGCGAGCAGCGGCAACTGAAGCGGCAGCAGGTCGGCAGGCAGAGCGGTGGGCGCGATCCCCATCGTCACCCCGCCGATCAGCAGAATATTGTAGATATTCGATCCCAGCACATTCCCGATCGCGAGCGCCGATTTGCCGCGCACCGCCGCTGCAATCGAGGCAGCGAGTTCGGGCAGCGAAGTGCCGACAGCGACGACGGTCAGCCCGATCACCGTGTCGGGCACGCGGAAAATGGTCGCCAGTTCGATAGCTCCCGTCACCAGCGCATCGCCTGCCGCGACCAGAATTCCGAGCCCGACGAGGAAGAGCATGACCGAAATCACCGTGCCGGTGGGCGCGCTCTCGTCGTGATCGTCCTCAAGCAGAGCCGCACCGGGATGACGGTAACGCCACACGATATAGGCGACGATAAGCGCCAGCAGCGCAATGCCGATCCAGCGCCCGCCCAGCCCTGACAGCGCAAGCGCCCACAAGAGCAGCGTCACGCCAAGCGCCGTCACCGCATCGCGCCGCCCCGTGCCGACCAGCGCAATCGGCATGACCAGCGCCGATATGCCGAGGATCATCAGCGTGTTGGCAAGGTTCGACCCGACGATATTGCCCCAGGCGATCCCCGGCGAGCCGTCGAGCGCGGCCTGCACACTAGCGACCATTTCGGGCATCGAAGTTGCAAAGCCGACGATCACCAGACCTGTGAAGAGGTGCGAGACGCCCAGCTTTTGCGCAATCGCTACCGATCCGCGCACCAAAAGTTCACCGCCGATGGCAAGACCGACAAGACCGGCGAGGCTCAGAAGAATCGCTGTAAGCATGGCGAGGCTTTAGGCGAGCGCTGCGCTAGAGCAAAGTGGCCTGCGCAACCGGCGCGAAACTCTGCCGGTGGAGCGGTGTCGGCCCGTGCTCGCGCAGCGCGGCCATGTGTTCGGCGGTGCCATACCCCTTGTTGCGTTCCCAGCCGTAATGCGGGTGCGCCTGCGCTGCCTCCACCATCAGGCGGTCGCGCCATTCCTTGGCAATGATCGAGGCCGCGCCGATGCAAGGCTCCTTGGCATCGCCTTTGACGATTGCGCGCGCGGGCCAACGCCATTCGGCGCAGCGCCGCTCGGGCGTCATATTGCCGTCGATCAGCACCACTTCGGGCGCGGCGGGCAATTGTGCGACAAGATCGCGCACGCAGCGCGTCATCGCCTCCATCGTCGCCTGAAAGATGTTGATGCGGTCGATCTCTTCGGGTTCGACCACCGCCACCGCCCAACCGCAGGTCTCGCGCAATTGCAGGTCGAGCGCGGCGCGGCGTTTGGCCGAAAGCTGCTTGGAATCGCCCACACCTGCGGGTACTTCGACACCCAGCACCACCGCTGCGGCCACCACCGGCCCTGCCAGCGGCCCGCGTCCGGCCTCATCCACTCCGATGACGAGCCGTGCGGGTACATCACTGGAACCGAGAGAGAGCTGAGCCATGAAATCCATTTCGTTTACGACCTTCGCAGTTTCGCTTCCCGCGCTGGCGCTCGCAAGCTGCGCGACTGCCGAAACCGGGGAAAGCGCCGCTGAAGCAGACTTCAGCGTCACTCAGAAGGGCGAGTTCGAAATGCCTTGGGCGATCGAATTCGTTCCCGGAACAGACTGGCTGGCAGTGACCGAGAAGGAAGGTCGCCTTTTCCTCATGCGCTCCGACACGGGTGCGCGCAGCGAAGTTACGGGCGTGCCCGAAGTCGCCTTTGGCGGTCAGGGCGGCTTTGGCGACATCGCCTTCCTCGAAAGCGAGGCGGAAGTGATGGGCGCGCGCACGGTTTATCTCAGCTGGGCCGAAATGGGCGCAGATGGCAACACCCGCGGCGCGGTTGTCGGGCGCGGTATGCTCGACTGCGAGGAACCCCACAGCGCCGACATGCGCTGCGCGATTCAGAACCTCGAAGTGATCTGGCGCCAGTCGCCCAAAGTCGAGGGACGCGGGCATTATTCGCACCGCATCTCCTTCTCGCCCGACGAGAAATATCTGTTCATCGCCAGCGGTGATCGCCAGAAAATGGCTCCGGCGCAGGACATTTCCAACAATCTCGGCACCATCGTGCGCCTCAACCTCGACGGCACACCGGCCGAGGGCAATCCCTTTGCCGACCACACCGGCGTCACGCCGGAAATCTGGTCCTATGGCCACCGCAACATCCTTGGCCTTGCATGGGATGCGCAAGGGCGGCTGTGGGATGTCGAGCATGGTCCCGCTGGCGGAGACGAGCTCAATCTGGTCGTCGGCGGCGAGAATTACGGCTGGCCCGAGCGCAGCTACGGCGATCACTACAATGGCGACAAAATCGCTGACCACACAGAAGACGACGGCTTTGCCAAGCCTGCGGTCCACTGGACCCCGGTGATCGCGCCGGGCGACATGGTGTTCTATGACGGCGACATGTTCTCCGCATGGCAGGGCAATGCGCTGATCGCCGGTATGAGCAGCAATGCGCTGGTGCGGGTGGAACTCGACGAAGGGCAAGGCGCGCACGAAGCCGCACGCTATGCCATCGAAGGGCGCGTGCGTTCGATCGATGTTGCGCCCGACGGGTCGATCTGGCTGGCCACCGATGAAGGAAAGCTGCTCAGGCTCAGTATGTAAGAGCTTGGCAGGGCACGCATCAGGCTCTAAGCGCGCGCGACTTATGGCCGATGATACTGCCACTCTCATCCCGCTCAGCGCGGTCGATCCCGCCATGGTCGAGGCTTTGCTCGACCGTGTGTTCGGCGAGGACCGCCATGCGCGCACCGCCTATCGCATCCGCGCCGGGATGAGCCACCTCGACGCGCTCAGCTTCGCCGCGCTCGATGCCGACGATATGCTGGTGGCGACGATCCAGTGCTTTCCCGTCGCTCTTATCGACCGCGAGGGGCGACCCGTGCCGCTGGTCATGGTCGGGCCCGTTGCGGTGGTTCCCGAAAGGCAGGGTGAAGGCTTCGGCCTCGGCCTGATGGCCGCCATGCTCGAAGCCGAAAAGCGTATGGCCGCCGATGGCGCGGCGCCGCTTGCACAGGTGCTGATCGGGGATGCCGAATATTATGGCCGCTGGGGCTTCAGCGCGGCAGCGACGGGTGGCTGGCGCTGCCCCGGCCCTTACGAGGCCGAACGGCTGCTCGCTCGCGGCGATGCATTGAGCGCGATGCCCGCCGAAGGCATGCTGGGCCCATGGGGAAGTGTCGGGAACGACAAGGCTTAGGCGCTTTAATTTGCGTGCCCGCATCCGCGAGCACGTCCTCGCTTGAAATCCTTCGCTTCGCTACGGACCCGCTGCGGGCGGGCGGTCGCCCTTGCGGTCCCCTACGGGTCCCGGACAAAGGACAATGCTTGCCCCTTCCCCCGCCTGCCACATTCTGTCATCGCTTGCGGCTATGCCTTACGAGCCGCCTCCCTATCTCGCCGAACTGACCCTTTCCGAAATTGCCGAGCAGGTTGCCCAGCGCAAACTGCCGCCGGTCGAAGGCTGGGCACCCGAACGCAGCGGTGACAGCGAGATGCGCATCCTCGCCGACGGCACATGGCTGCATCAGGGCGACCCGATCCGCCGTCAGGCGATGGTGCGCGCCTTTTCCGGCCTGCTCACCCGCGATGAAACTGGCCAGCACTGGCTCGTCACCCCGTTTGAAAAGCTCACCATCGAAGTCGAGGACGCAGCCTTTATCGCGGTCGATTGCACGCAGAGCGACGGCGGTCTCGCTTTCCGGCTGAACACTGACGATCTGGTGGTGGCAGGCCCCGATAACGCGCTGCGCGTCGCGGGCGATCCCGACACGCCCGCAATCTATCTCCACGTGCGGCGAGGCTGCGAGGCGCGGCTCAACCGCTCGACCTACACCCAGCTGGCCGAAATCGCGCTTGCG
This sequence comes from Erythrobacteraceae bacterium, assembly GCA_002706445.1. Classification (GTDB taxonomy): domain Bacteria; phylum Pseudomonadota; class Alphaproteobacteria; order Sphingomonadales; family Sphingomonadaceae; genus Erythrobacter. The sequence goes on along the minus strand of PALE01000066.1, from coordinate 8,756 downwards.
GGCGGCGGGGGCGACTGGACCGTTTCCAGCCAGGGCGTGGACTTCTCGCTGAAAAGTTGACCCGTGAGCGACCTTTTCGACCATCTCTGCGCGCTGTTCGCGGACGGCCATAGCCGCGAGGTCGAAGGCCTGTTGTCCGACGGCAAACTGGCCGAAACCGACCGCATGACACCCGCAGCGGTGCTGATGGCGGTGGTGGACCGGCCCGAGCCGACCGTCCTCCTCACCCAGCGCCCCAACAACATGCGCGACCATCCCGGACAGGTCGCCTTTCCGGGCGGCAAGCTCGACCCGGGAGAAGATTCCGTAACCGCCGCCTTGCGCGAGGCGGAAGAGGAGCTTGCCCTGCCGCGCGATGTGGTGCGCGTGATCGGCACCAGCGATCTCTACGAAACCGGAACGGGCTTCACCGTGACCCCCGTCATGGCCGTCATCCCGCCCGACCTGCCTCTGGTTCCCAGCCCCAGCGAGGTCGCGGCATGGTTCGAGGCGCCGCTGGCCATGTTGCTGGAGCCTGCAAGCTGGTCCGAGCAGGAGATTTTCTGGAAGGGCCGGATGCGGCGCTATTTCGAGCTCGAATATGACGGCTTTCGCATCTGGGGTGTGACCGCGGCGATCCTCATCAACCTGTCGAAGCGGATTGATCTGCGAAAGTTCAATCCCGATTTCCGTTCACCCTGAGCCTGCCGGTAGCGAAGCCGAGCTTGCTCAACGGTCGCATTTTCTTCTAGCGACATTTCAGGAACGAAGGACAGTCCTTCGACAAGCTCGGGATGAGCGGGAACAGGTGGACAACACACTCAAAACTGCTGACTGGCCCCGCCGCGAGGGGCTGCGCGCATTGATCGCAGCACTTGGCGCAGAGAATATGCGCTGGGTCGGCGGCGCTGTGCGTGACACGCTGATCGGGGCGGAAGTGCACGATGTCGATTGCGCCACGCTCCACACGCCCGATCGCGTGATCGACCTGTGCAAACAGGCGGGCATCCGCACCGTGCCGACAGGGATCGACCACGGCACCGTCACCGCCATTCTTGAAGACGGGACGGTCGAAGTCACCACTCTGCGCCATGACGTTTCCACCGACGGGCGGCGGGCGACTGTAAGCTTTGCCAAGGAGTGGCGCGAGGATGCGGCGCGCCGCGATTTCACTATCAACGCGCTCTACGCCCACCCCGAAACGCTCGAAATTTCCGACTATTTCGGCGGGCTCGACGATCTCGCTGCGCGCACGGTGCGCTTCATCGGCGATGCGCGCGAACGGATTGCCGAGGATCACTTGCGGATCCTGCGCTATTACCGCTTTCAGGCACGCTTCGGCGCCGAACTGGACAGCGTGGCCGAGGATGCATGCTCCGATCTTGCTGCCACGCTGAAGGGGCTGAGCCGCGAGCGCGTGGCGGACGAATTGCTGCGCTTGCTGGCTCTGCCCGATCCCTGCGCGACGGTTGAGCGTATGCTGTCGCGCGCCGTGCTGCCGGTTATCCTGCCCGAGACCAAGCGCACCCATGTCGCCGCGCTGCGCCAACTTATCGAGCACGAGGCCAATCAGAAGGTCGCGCCCGACGCGATCCGGCGGCTCGCCGCGCTGCTGCCCCCTTCCCCTGAAGTGGCGCAGGATGTCGCCGCGCGCCTGCGATTGTCTAAGGCGCAGCGCGCACGGCTGGTCTCCGCAAGCGAGCGGCGCGGCGAGGACGCAGCCAAGCCGCAAGCGCTCGCTTACGCGCTTTCGCCCAATTTCGCGGTCGATCGCTTGCTGCTGCTGGGCGCGGATTCGCGCGTGCTGGATGGTTGGAAACTGCCGGTTTTCCCGCTCAAGGGCGGACAAATCGTCGCGCGCGGTGTGGGTGCAGGACCGGAAGTGGCCCGCATCCTCCAAGCGATCGAGCGCGAATGGATTGCCGAAGGTTTTCCGGACGATAACAGGGTTGCAGCATTGCTCGACGCGGTGCTGAGCAAACCTTGACGTTTACGTTAAGCCCCGCTTCACGCAGGGCTTGCTAGTACATGTCACAGGGTCGCTGACTTGTCATCTGGCCCCCGTGCCGTTAGGGCACGCGGCGCGCGTCCCGCACCTTCGGTCGCAATTGCGCGCTTCCATCGCTGTTGGATTGCCGTTTGGCTTTTGGCCCTTTTGGCCCTTGTCCGACATTAGCGCGCTGGCCTCCCGCTCGCGGTTGGCCGCCTGAGGAACTCAAAGTAACTGGAGAGTACTACATCATGAATTTCGCAAAGCTGGCTATCCTGGCCACCGCCCCCGCACTTGCTCTGGCTGTGACCCCGATCGCAGCAAATGCCCAAGATGTCGGCACGACCGTTTACGGTAATGACGACGCGCCGATCGGCACCGTCGAAGCCAATGCTGAAGGCGTTGTGACCGTCAACACCGGCAAGCACATGGCTCCGCTGCCCGCCAACCTTCTCGCAGAGCGCGAAGGCAAGTGGACCGTGAACGCCACGCAGGCCCAGATCAACGGCATGATGGACCAGCAGGTTGCACAGGCCAATGCCGCACGTGACGCCGCTCTGGTTCAGGGCGCAGCTGTCATGAGCGCCGACGGCATGCCCGCAGGCACGATCTACACGATCGACAGCGAAGACGTTGTCATCGTGAAGAACGAAGCCGGCATCGTCACCCTGACGCGTGAAGCTTTCGCAGCCGACGCGAATGGCGCGCTGATGGCGCTTTATTCGGCTGAACAGCTGGCCGCGAACACCGTCGAAGTGCCCGAAGGCGCGGAAATCCTGACCCCGGCACAGGCCGCGGCCAAGGAAGCAGCAGAAGCCGGCACCGAAGCCAGCTAATCGCTGACCAACATTTGCACATCAGTTGCAGATCAGTTGCAGGGGCCTTCTCACGAGGGTCTTACAAGAACCGCGCTCATCGGGGATGGTGAGCGCGGTTTTTTGTGGCGCACCCGCATCCGCGAGTGCGTCCTCGGCGCTATTCCTCCGCTTCGCTCCGGGCACCTGCGGGCGGGCAGTCGCCCTTGCGACGCCTGCGGCGTCGATATCAGCGCCAACCTCGAGGTTTTATGTGGTCCGGACGCGAAGCGACCGCAAGCGCGACCGCGCGCCCGCAGCGGGCGCAGCTTTGCTGCGCGTCTAGCGAGGACGCAGCCCCGGATGGGGCTGCGCACAACTAGAACCTATTATCCTTCGGGAAACCCTGCGGCGGGAGGCGTCCGGCGGCGCCGCGGGCGACCTTCCATTGCCAGATGTCGTCCGCCGTTCGCGTGCGTTCGCCCGATCCGCCCATCTTCCAGCTGAGTCCCTCGGCCAGCACGAAAGTGGTGGCATCGGACAATCCGCCGTCGCGATAGCGTTGCAGCATCACGCCCTGCCCGCGCGCCATCACGGGCATTTCGTCGATATGGAAGACGATCAGCTTGCGGTTCTCGCCCACCGCCGCGACGTGATCGTGCCCTGCGGGAACCTCGCGGATAACCTGCAGCTTGGCATCGCCTTTCAGGTTCACGACCTGCTTGCCCTTCTTGGTTTCGGCCAGCAGCTCGCTTGTCTCGGCGAGGAAGCCTTTGCCGATGCTCGAGGCAAGCAGCAGGCGGCCGCCGTCCTTGTGTACCAGCATCGCCGCGATATTCGTTTCGGCAGGCAGATCGATCATCGTGCGCACCGGCTCACCGAACCCGCGCGCACCGGGCAGTTTGTCGCAGCCCAGCGTATAGAACCGCCCGTCCGAGCCCGCGATAAGCAGCTTGTCGGTGGTCTGCGCGTGGAGGATGAAGGCAAGCGCATCGCCTTCCTTGTACTTGAACTCCTGATCGAGCGGCACGTGCCCCGATGCGGCGCGGATCCAGCCTTTTTGCGACAGGATCACCGTCACCGGCGCCTTTTCGATCATCGCATCCATACTGAATTCGACCGTCGCCTCGGCTTCTTCGATCTTGGTGCGACGAGCGCCCAGCGCGGTGTCCTCGGCATAGTCCTTGCGAAGCGTGCGCAGGTCTTTCTTCAAACGCGTGCGCTGGCGGGCCGGGCTTTCGAGCAGTTTTTGCAGATCGTCCTGTTCGGCAAGGAGACTGTCCTTCTCCTGCCTCAGTTCCATCTCCTCCAGCTTGCGCAAAGACCGCAGGCGCATGTTAAGGATCGCTTCGGCCTGGCGGTCGGTCAGGCTGAATTCGGCCATCATCACCGCCTTGGGATCATCCTCGTAACGGATGATCTCGATCACGCGGTCGAGGTTGAGGAAGGCGGTGATATAGCCTTCGACCAGCTCCAGCCGCTTGGCGATCTGGTCGAGCCGGTGCTGGGTGCGCCGCTGGAGGATTTCGATCTGCGCAGCGGTCCAGTGCTGGAGCAGCTCCTTGATCCCCATCACCATCGGCGTGCGGTTCGCGTCGAGCACGTTCATGTTGAGCCCGAAGCGGGTTTCCATGTCGGTCAGCTTGAAGATCGACTCTTTCAAAAGCTCGGGATCGACATTGCGGCTCTTGGGAACCAGCACGATGCGGATCTTCTCGTCGCTCTCGTCGCGCACGTCTTCGAGGATCGGCAGCTTCTTGTCGGCAATCGCCTGCGCGATCTGTTCGATCAGCTTGCCCTTGGCGACCTGATAGGGAATTTCGGAGATCACCAGCTGCCACTGGCCGCCGCCGAGCCGTTCGATACCTGCCGCCTGATCTTCCGCCTTTTCGGCTTCGGGCGCGCTGAAGACGCCGCGCAGGCGGAAGCTGCCGCGTCCGGTGCGATAGGCATCACTCAGCACCTTGGAGCTATCGACCAATTGCCCGCCGGTCGCAAAATCGGGACCGGGCATGATCTCCATCAACCGCTCGTGCTCGACATGAGGATTGTCGATCAGCTCAAGCGTCGCGTCGATCACCTCGGCCACATTGTGCGAAGGGATATTGGTCGCCATGCCGACCGCGATCCCGCTCGTCCCGTTCGCTAACAGGTTGGGGAACAGGCCCGGCATCAATTCCGGTTCCTGCTCCTCGCCATTGTAGGTCGGGATGAAATCGACGGTGCCCGCATCGAGCCCGTCCATCAGATGCATCGCCGTCTTGGTCAGGCGCGCTTCGGTGTAGCGATAGGCGGCGGCGTTATCGCCGTCGATATTGCCGAAATTGCCCTGCCCTTCGACCAGCGGATAACGCAGCGAAAAATCCTGCGCGAGGCGGACCATCGCATCATAGGCGGCGGTGTCGCCATGCGGGTGGTATTTACCGATCACCTCGCCGACAACGCGGGCGCTTTTCTTGAAACCGTTGGAAGGGTCGAGCTTTAGCTGCCGCATCGTCCACAAAAGGCGGCGATGCACCGGCTTCAGCCCGTCGCGAAGGTCGGGCAGCGAGCGCGCGGTGATCGTCGAGAGCGCATAGACCAGATAACGCTCGGACAGAGCGGCATCGAAGGGCGCATCGACAATCGCGTCGAAAGGATCGGAATCGGCGTCGGTCACAGGATCAGACATTCCACCCGCTTAGCAACGCCGCAGCGGCGCGGGGAGAGGCGTTTCCACAGAGAAAGCGCTCCGCAGCCGACCGCACCTATGACACGCCCCAGCCGCTCGGCCCTTAAAACCGCCATATCACTCCCCATGTAGGACAGTGAAAACAAAGGAGATTTCCATGACCAACGTACTCATCATCGCAACCAATGGCTTTGAACAGTCGGAACTCATGGGTCCTAAGGCGCGTCTCGAAGACGCAGGCATGAAGACCACCGTCGCCAGCCTTGAGGCCGGAGACATTCGCGGCTGGAAGGATGGGGACTGGGGCGAAAGCGTGTCGGTCGACAAGCTGGTGGACGATGTTGCGGCATCCGACTTCGACGCGCTGCTGCTGCCGGGCGGCCAGATCAATCCCGACGTCCTGCGCATGAACGATACCGTGATCGCTCTCGTCAAGGATTTCGACAAGGCAGGCAAACCGATCGCTGCGATCTGCCACGCCCCTTGGCTGCTGGCAGAGGCAGACATCATCAGGGGCAAGACTGTCACCGGTTGGCCGTCGATCCGCACCGACCTCAAGAACGCAGGCGGCAATGTCGTCGATAGCGAGGCAGCGGTTGATGCGAACCTGATTACCGCGCGTAACCCCGATGACATTCCGGCCTTCTCGGACGCGCTGATCAAGGCGGTAAACGCCTCGGCGAAAACGCCCGAAGCGGCCTAAATTCCGATACCTCCCTGTCCGCCACACATGGCGGGCAGCCAACCCCGTCGCACCCCTTCACGGTGCGGTGGGGTTTTCTTTTGCGGCTTTGACATCGGGCAGAGCATTGATACTTTGTATCATGTAGCGGGTTGCAATTGTGGCGAGAATGTGGCCATATTAAGGCACAATTCAGGCAAGACGCACCAAACCGTGTCTCGCCAAGAGGGCTGAAGAGGGAGAGGACGATGCGAAATTCATGGATTCTGGCGGGGGCTTCCGCGCTCGCGCTCGCAAGCTGCGGCGGGCCCAGCGAAGAGGCCGAATATGCAGACGCTGCCGTTATGGAAGCGCCCAGCAACGAATTCGGCTTCGCAGAAGCGATGGAGGGCGATGCCGAGGCTGTCGTGGAGCGCGTCACCACGGTCGATATCGAAGAAGACGGGGGCGCGCCTTCGGACTCCGCGATCGAACCCGAAGCCGCCATCGCAGCGCCGCAAATCGCCTACAGCTACGATATGGGCTTTCGCCTGCCCGCAGGCGCGATCAAGCCCTTGCAGGAACGCCACGCCGATCTGTGCGAAGCGCGCGGGGCCGACGTGTGCCGGATCATTTCGATGAACCAGTCGGACAGCGACGGCGAATACGCCTATGGCAATTTGCAGATCGCGGTTGCCGCTAATGTGGCGCGTGAATTTTCAAAGGAACTCGAAGCCAGCTCGGGCAGTGCCGATGCGGAGCTGGTGTCGTCTTCCATTCGCGGGGATGACCTCTCCAAACAGATCGTCGATACCGAAGCGCGTTTGCGCGCCCGCACCTTGCTGCGGGACCGGCTGATGGAGATCCTGCGGACCAATCGCGGCACCGTTGCCGAACTGGTCGAGGCCGAGCGCGGGGTCGCTCAGGTCAATCAGGAAATCGACGCCGCGCGCAGCTGGCTCAACGAAATGCGCGGGCGGGTTGCCTTCAGCCAGATGTCGATCCGCTATGAAAGCGGCTCGCGGGCCTCGGGCGGATTTGTCGAACCGATCCGCAGCGCATGGAACTCGCTGGGCTCGGTGCTCGGGTCGCTGATCGCCTTCCTGATGCTCGCCTTTACCGTGGTCGTGCCTATCGGCCTTCTGGTGTTCGGCGGGATCAAGGCGTGGCGTTGGGCGCGTCCGCGCGCCGGTGGCGCCACCCGAAGCGCAGCTCCGGAAGCAACCACCGACGCGCCGACAGAAGCCTAAAGCGGCATCAGGCCGCCTGCTTGATCTCGACCAGCTTGACCGCAAAGGTCAGGTCTTCGCCGGCGAGCGGGTGATTGGCATCGGCGGTGACCGCGTCTTCCTTCACTTCGGTGATGGTAAGCTGCATCTGCTGGCCGTTTTCCTGCTGTGCGGTCAGCACCTGGCCGGGCTGCGGCTGGGCATCGGCGGGCAGATTGGCACGCGGAATGTCGATCACCATGTCCTCGCGGCGCGGGCCAAAGGCATTTTCGGAAGCGATCGTCACTTCCTGCTCGCCGCCGACCTGCATGCCGGTCAGCGCGGCTTCGATCTGCGGGAAGATTTGCGCACCGCCCAGTTCGATCACCTGCGGGCCCTGCCCTTCGGTGCCGCCGACAACCTGCCCGGCGGAATTGGTTACGGTGTAGTCAATGGCGACGGTGTCGCCGGTTTTCGCTTCAGTCATGGAATTTCCTTGTCGCTTGCGGCGAGGTCAGCACAGCAGGGCTGCGCGGGCGCGGCTCAACGCACGTCCTCAACGCGGGGGTCGTAGGGAGCCTTGTTCGGGCGCGTTACTCGCAAGCGAGCGCGCCTGTGTCAAACACAGTGGACCGATAGCTGCGCCGTTTTAGCGCGAACAGTTGGTAATCCGCCCCTTGTCGAGCGTGTTCGTCTCGACCGCGAGCAGATATTGCATCGACAGCATTTGCGAGCACAAGCCGGGCGACAGATCGCCGCGCGAGAGCGCCTGCCGCATCCAGTGCTTTGCGTCCTCGACCGAACGCGGCTGCGCCCAGCCTTCATCCGCGGCCCGCGCGAGATAGCCGAAGGCATCGGGATAGCCCGCATTGGCCGCCACTTCGCAATAGGGGATTGAGGCGGCAAATTGCTCGTCCCGCACGAGGATTGCGCATAGCTGCTGGTCGGCATCGCTGCCGCCTGCCTCGGCCAGCGCTTTGAGCCGCTGAACCCAGCGCGCCTTGTCGGCTTTGTCCTCCTCGAAGGTCCACAGTCCGTAATAGGCAAAGGCGTAACCGCTTTCCGCCGCGCGCAGCAATTGCGCATAGCCTGCCGCGTCATTGGCCTCCGATTTCTCGACCATCACCCCGCCGATCAGCACGCGCCCATATTGCGCCTGCGCCTTGGCGAAGTCCTGTTCGGCAGCGGCACGATAGAGTGCGACCGAGCGCGCATAATCGCTCTCGCCATCCCCTTCTGTGCGCAGGAAATCGGCCAGTTCGAGCTGACCATAGGGCGTGCCGAGCGCAGCGCTGCGTTCCAGCGTCGCGCGTGCAGCGTCGAGGTCCTTTTCGACCCCGAGGCCGAACCTTTGCATGTAGCCTAGGAAGTGGGTCGCCAGAGGATCGCCCTCTGCATCCATCTCGCGCAAATCCTCGACAGTGTGATTGGCAAGCACACGCATCAGCAGAAT
>PALE01000065.1 GCA_002706445.1 Erythrobacteraceae bacterium | reverse complement strand
TTCGCGCCTTGCCCCAGCTGCGGGCTGGCCGAATGCCACGCATCGCCAATCGCGATGTAGCGCTCTCGCACGGGGCTCTTCATGCTGCGATGGGCATAGACCGCAAAGGTCAGCTGCTCGCGCCGCTCGATCCGGTCGAGCAGGCATGCGGTTTCGGGCCACAAGGCGCGCACTTCGTCCTTCCACTTGTCGAGCGGCGTGTCCTGCCATGCGGCGAAATCGGTGCGTTTGAGCGACCAGAAGAAGGCGGCTTCTGCGCTGCCTGACCCTTTGCGTGTGCCGATTGGCAGCACGCCCACCATATTGGCAGCGCGGCGATAGCGTTGTTCGAGCATGTTTCCGGCAAAGGGATCGTCCGTTCGGAGCGGCAGGCTTGCCCAGAGCGCGCCGAATTCCAGCAGACTGGCCTGACCGGCTTCGGGACTGTCGTCGAAGGCGCTTTGCCAGCCGCTGGCATCGATGACGAGATCGAAGAGGGGCGAGTTGGGACGGCCTGCAAAGGTGAGCCTGCGCCCACCCGCTTCGATCACGCTGCCGGTAACATCGTGCGCAGTCTCGATCGCAATTCCGCGCCGCTCGGCCTGCTCATGAAGCACACTGAACAGGCTGGCGCGGTGGATGCCGATCCCGCAGGCTCTCGCCAGACCAAGGGTGGAGTAGGGCGCATCGAGCACGCGCTTTCCGCCCGCTTCGATGCCGCATAGCGCATCGATCCGCGCACCGCGCGCCAATGCTTCGTGTGCGAGCCCCATGCGTGCGAGCACCGCCAGCCCGCTGGGCTGGATCATCAGTCCTGAACCGACAGGGCCGGGGCAGTCGAACTGGTCGAAAATGGTGACGCGGTGCCCCTGCGCGTCGAGCAGGATCGCTGCGGCAAGCCCGGCAGGGCCGCATCCGGCGATAGCGATATCGAGGCGAGGCATGACAGCGAGTTTGGCCTAGAAGGCCGGCCGCGCCAAGTGTCTAAAATTCGGGAAGTGTGGTGGTGGTGGCAGTCCGTGGCGAACCAGTCTCAACCCCCGAATTTCCCTGTTTTATGGGAATCTACAGGGAAATTTGTGTTTTTTGACAACTCTGGCGTGCCTGCAAGCGTGATTAGCATCTGAAAACACGTCTGATTTTGTCGAAATTCCCTACTCTAAGAACAGGGAATTTATTCGAACGGAACAGGGAATTTTTCTTGAAGAGCAGGGAACCTGAAAACGCATTTCAGGGAATGTGAGACTCGGCGAAGCGATAAGTCGAAGATGGATTGCATTCGCCAGTAACTGCGCATTCAATGCCGTGAGCAAGATCTCTAGCGCGAATGGGGATCGCCTCGGTCGCTAAGTCCCTGCAAGGATTCCCTCACCCGAGCCAGTGCGCGCTCCAGATCTCGCTCAACGGCTCGAAGTTCCAATGCCAGCACGACATCGGAGTGGCCCGTAAGTTCCAGAATCAATGTCATCACCGATTGAGAATTTGCCGCAAGGGCCAACAGGTGCAGCCCGCTTGGGCTCGCATGCCCATGTAGCCATTTGCGCGCTGTTCGATCGCTGACATTTGTCCACCGAATCACGGTCTTTGTCGCCCTGCGGGAAGCTCCGAGCTCTGTCTTGAGAGCATGACCAATTTGCACCGCAAGCTCGGAATCTGTCAGCACTAAAGGTGAATCCGGAACTCGAGTTCCGCTTTTAAGAACCATGCTTCGCCCTTTCCTATTGTAAAAGGGTCTTTTCGCAGCGGGCTCAACGCGGGGAAACGATGGTCATCAATTGGCTGGATACGAATGGGTTACAACCGACAGGCACACCGCCCAAGATACGAGCGGCGGAATACGTCCGCATGTCCACCGAACATCAGAAGTATTCGACCGACAATCAGTCGACCGCGATCCGCAAGTATGCCGAACAACGCGGCTACGAAATCGTCCGTACCTATGCTGACGAAGGCAAGAGCGGCCTCAACATTGGAGGTCGCCTGGCGCTGCAGCAGCTGCTCGAAGATGTCGAAGCTGGCCGCGCTGATTTCAGCGCGCTGCTGGTTTATGACGTGAGCCGTTGGGGCCGCTTCCAGGATCCAGACGAAGCGGCCAGTTACGAGCTGCGCTGTCGCCGCGCGGGTGTTCAGGTGCACTACTGCGCCGAGCAATTCGAAAATGACGGGAGCATCGGTTCATCGATCATCAAGACCGTCAAGCGGGCGATGGCGGGCGAATACAGTCGTGAGCTTTCGGTCAAGGTATTCGCGGGCCAAGCAAACCTGATCCGATTGGGTTTCAGGCAAGGAGGCCCTGCAGGCTTTGGCCTTCGGCGGATGCTGGTCGACCAATCGGGCGCCGAGAAGGGTCTCCTCGATCATGGCGAGCACAAGAGCATTGCCACCGACCGGGTCATCCTAGTCCCTGGACCGCAAGACGAAATCTCAGTCGTTTGCGATGTCTACCGCCAGTTTGTCGAAGAAAGCCGTTCCGAGCGGGAGATCGCCGATGATCTCAACCAACGTGGCATTGCGACCGATCTCGGTCGTCGTTGGACACGCGGCTCGGTCCACCAATTGCTGATCAACGAGAAGTATATCGGCAACAATGTCTGGGGCCGCACGTCCTGCAAGCTCAAGGGCGCCCACGTCCGCAATGAGCCCAGCGAATGGATCCGGGCTGACGGAGCCTTCGAAGGGGTAGTCTCGGCTGACCTGTTTGATGCGGCTCAGGCCATCATCCGTCAGCGCAGCGCGCGGCTGACCGACGAGGAGATGCTCGAGCTTCTTGCAGGGATCCTGAAGCTTAATGGCCTTCTTTCCGGCCTCATCATCGACGAGGCCGATGATTGTCCCTCGAGCAGTTCGTTCCGCACGCGGTTCGGGAGCTTACTCAGAGCATATGCTCTCGTGGGCTTCACCCCCGACCACGACTACCGTTACCTCGAGACCAACCGGAAGCTGCGGGAGATGTATCCCGAAATCCTTCAGTCCGTTCTCGATGGCATCGCCAAGGCTGGAGGTATCGCCACACGCGATCCATTGACCGATCTCCTGACGATCAATCAGGAGTTCACCGCCTCGGTGGTCATCGTTCGCTGCTTCCAGACATCGGCGGGGAACCTGCGCTGGAAGTTGCGTCTCGATACTACACTAAAGCCCAACCTGACCGTCGCCATCCGCATGGACGACGGCAACGAAAGCCCTCGGGACTATTACCTTCTGCCACGGCTCGACATGCGTGATGCGGTGCTACGGCTTGCGGAATACAACGGTCTCTCGCTCGACGCTTATCGCTTCGATACGCTGGAGCCCTTCTACCAGATGGCTGCGCGGTCGCGCTTCAAGGAGGCAGCCTGATGTCGGCTCTTCCCGCGCAGCGCGTCGAGATGATCCCGATCGATCGCATTACCGTGGTCAACCCACGCGTGCGCAACAAGCGCAACTTCAAAGAAATCGTCGACAACATCGCCAAGATTGGCCTCAAGAAGCCGATTACGGTCACCCGGCGCGCGGAAGCGGGCGGCCCCTTTTATGACCTCGTTTGCGGTCAGGGGCGCCTCGAAGCCTATATCGAGCTTGGCCAAAGTGAGGTTCCGGCGCTCGTAGTCAGCGCAGATCCGGAAGACAGCTTGATTGCTAGCCTGGTCGAGAACTGCGCCCGCAGGCAACATCGGGCAATTGACCTGTTACAGGACATCCGCGGAATGGAGGAGCGCGGCTATTCCCAAGCCGAGATCGCGCGCAAAACTGGCCTGACATACGAATACGTCCACGGTGTCTCACGCCTCATCGAAACCGGCGAACAGAGATTACTTCGGTCAGTTGAAAGCGGGATCATTCCCTTGAGCGTCGCTGTCGATATTGCCGAGTCCGAAGACCACGAAGTGCAGGCTGCGCTTTCATCCGCCTATGAGCGCGGCCTGCTCAAGGGCCGCAAGCTGCTCATGGCACGCAAGATAATCGAAAATCGCAGGCGCCGCGGTAAAGGCCTTTCGACAACAGACGGGCAAAAACGCGAGCGCGTCTCCGCTGATGCACTCGTTAAAGCCTACCAAGAGGATACCGATCGCAAGCGTTCGCTGATCCAGCGTGCCCAGGGAACACGTGATCGTTTGCTCTTCATAGTCGAGGCACTCCGACGCCTCGCTCAGGACGAGAACTTTGTTACGATCCTCGAAGACGAGGATCTCACCACACTTCCGCAAAATCTTATGGCTAGAATTCGTCCAGATAGTGAGGCCAGCATATGACGCGCCCGCGCCAGACATTGCTGCCACACGCATTCGAGGATTCGACACTACGCATTCTCATCGCCGACATCATGCTCTTGCGCGAACTACCACCCAACGTGCGCAAGTCCGTGAAGTATAGGCAGATCGCCGCGTCCATTGCGGAAGTCGGCATCATCGAGCCGCCCGTTGTCGTACGCGATCCGCTTGCCGAGGGACGCTTCCGTTTACTGGACGGCCACTTGCGCATGGACATCTTGACGTCGCGGGGCGTGAAGGAGGTGGTATGCCTTGTTGCTACGGAGGATGAGGCGTTCACCTACAACCGCCGGGTGAGCCGGATCGCGATAATCCAGGAGCACCGCATGATCCTTCAAGCGGTCAAACGAGGTGTCTCGGAAGAGCGGCTCGCACGCGCGCTCAACGTCAACATTCACAGTATCCGCAAGAAGCGAAATCTGCTCGTCGGCATTTGCCCGGAGGCAGCCGACCTGCTTCGCGACAAGCACGTGCCACTCAACGCTTTTACAGAGCTTAGACGTTTGAAGCCGATGCGTCAGATCGCGGCTGCCGAAATGATGATCGCGATGAACAAGTATTCGCTCGGCTATGTGAAATCGATCGTCGCCGCGACACCTGCCGACCAGCTGGTCGAAGGCAAGCAGAAGGTCGTACGCGGCCTCTCTCCTGAGCAGATCGATCTCATGACTCAGGAAGCAGAGCGGCTCGACCGGGAGTTCAAATTGATCGAGCAGGACTATGGTGCCGATCACCTCGATTTGGTGCTGGCCACGGCATACGTCGCGAGCCTGCTCGATAACGCCCGTGTGGTGCGTCACCTGGCAAAGGCACACGCTGACTTGTTGCAGGAATTCCAGAAGATCGCCGAGTTGCAACGAGCGGCCTGATGGGGACCCGGACCCGATAAGCGCGGGGACCGCGGGAGACGCCGCACTGCGGGGCGGATCGAGCGCGGCGGTGGGAATGGCGGCGAACCCGCACGAAGCCCACCCAGGGATCACGAGATCCCTGTTTATTCGTGCGCGTCAGCCATGCGGCCGGCTGACGCGCACAGAGCTTTGTCCGATGAAGACGGAAATTCACGAGTACCGCGGCATCGGTCCATTGTTTCGCGAACCCCTTGACGCGGGTCCTGCGCGATATCATTCTGTGCGGGTCTCTAGAGGCAGCATGCACGTGCTTCGGCGCGAAAGTGAGCAGCGTAGGAGACAACTTCATCAGCCACGCAATTGCGGGGCAGGGTGGTGGTTGTCCGCGTCTTTGCTGCTCCTCCGGTCTGCCTCCTTGCTGGCCAGCAAGGAAACAGAGACAATGACCAAACATGACAATACGAGCCGTCCGGGCCTTTCGAACCGGACCGACCCCTTCGATCATCGCTTCGGACCGATCGAGTATCGGCCGATCGATAGCCTCACCAACTACAGCAACAACCCGCGCAAGCATCCCGAACGTCAGCTGGTCAAATTGGCGGGCTCAATCACCGAATTCGGTTTCGTAATGCCGGTGCTGATCGACGAGGACAGCGTCATTATCGCCGGCGAAGCCCGCGTCGTGGCTGCCAAGCGCGTTGGCATGGCCGAAGTTCCAGTGATCATCGCACATCAGTGGAGCAAGGCTCAGGTACGGGCCTACCGGTTGGCTGACAACAGGCTGGCCGAACTCGCGACCTGGGATGAAGAGGCTCTCGCTATCGAGATCGCTGCCATCATTGAGATGGATGAGACCCCGATCGAGATCCTTGGTTGGGAAACTGCCGAGATCGACCTCATCCTCGAGGACAGTGCGAAGCGTGATTTCTCCTCCGATGCAGCCGATGAGCAAATCCAGCCGCCAGCGAACGCAGTGAGCCGAGAAGGCGATGTTTGGCAGCTTGGCCGACATCGCCTCCTGTGTGGGTCGAGCCTCGACGCCGCCAATTGGACCGAATTGCTTGCCGACGAGCAAGCCTCCATGGCCTTTACCGATCCTCCCTACAACGTCCCGGTCTCGGGCCATGTCTGTGGGCTGGGCAAGGTCAGCCATGCCGAATTCGCGATGGCCTCGGGCGAGATGTCGAAGGCGGAGTTCACCGCATTCCTCGGGAGCTTTCTCTCGGCGATGCTGCCGCATCTTGTTGATGGGGCCGTGCTCGATGTTTGCATGGATTGGCGACACATGGCTGAGTTGCTCGCAGCGCTCGATGAGAATTCGCTCAGGCTTCTCAACCTGTGCGTCTGGAACAAGACCAACGGCGGCATGGGCTCGCTTTATCGCTCCAAGCACGAACTGGTGTTCGTGACGAAGAAGGGCAGGGCACCGCACACCAATAACGTCGAGCTCGGAAAGCATGGGCGCTATCGTACCAATGTCTGGGACTATGCCGGCGTAAACACGTTCGGCCGCAATCGGATGGAAGATCTTGCCGACCATCCGACGGTCAAGCCTGTTGCGCTGGTGGCCGACGCGATCCGGGATGTGACGCGGCCCGGTGAAATCGTGCTAGATGCCTTCATGGGTTCAGGAACGACTATCCTCGCCGCCCAAAGGGCTAAGCGTCGCGCCTACGGAATCGAGATTGACCCTCGCTATGTCGATGTCGCTATCCGACGCTGGGAAGCCCTGACTGATGACAAGGCTACTCTCGTGGGCACCGGCCAAGGCTTCGCTGAGGTCTCCGCGGAACGAGACACGGCGAAAGCTTGCAGCAGCGAACCAAGTGATCACCTCGAAGAGTCTCATCCCGAAAACTGAGCGCGGCGCCCGGTGGGCGGCAACGCGCACCGGGCTGCCTGCAGCACGAGTGCAAGGAAATCATCATGCCAATTGTTCCTATTGAGCCGAAAGAGTCCGTTGAAGAGCGCAGGATCAATCCGCCGCGGAGATCAAGATCGAGGTCAGCACAGAATATAGACAAGGCCAGTGAGAAAGCGTCACGCGAGCCACCGGCTCCGGAAGCAGACGCTGGCTATACCGTTGGTTACAAGAAGCCACCTATTGGCAGCCGCTTCAAGCCCGGCGTCTCCGGCAATCCGAAGGGAAGGCCCAAGTCCGCCAAGGGCCTACATACGATCGTCAGGGATACGCTGACCCAGAAAGTTGCTGTCCGGACCTCTACTGGCGAGAAGCGTATCAGCCGGATCGAAGCCGCGGTGCAGAAGACCCTTGAGCTGGCGATGAAGGGCAACCCGAGGGCGCTGGCTCAGCTCCTCAAGCTCTATGAGCAGGCCGTGCCTGAGCCTAATGTCGCCCAAGACCTGGTCCGGCCAAAGGAGGACCTCACCGCCACCGATATCGCGACTCTGGAAGAGCTTCGGCAAATCCTGCTTGCGGAGCAGGAGGACGAGAGATGAAGCTGCAACCCCATGTTTTGTCAGCGGCCCGTCGCACTCACTTTCTGCTGTTCCTCAAAAAGTGCTTCGAAACGCTTCATCCCGGCGCTTCGCCATTGGAGCTGGAATGGTATCTCAAGGCTATTTGCCACGCGCTCGTGGAGGTGCAGGACGGACACGAGCGCAGGCTCGTCATCACTGTCCCGCCGCGGCATCTCAAGTCGATCACAGCGTCTGTTGCTTTCGTAGCCTGGGTGCTCGGCCATAATCCGAAGGCTCGCATCATGGTTGCAAGCTACAGCCAAGACCTAGCCCGTCTCCATGCCAACCAGACCCGCACGATCATTGAGAGCGATTGGTATAAGCGGGATTTTCCAGGCACCCGGATCAGCGATCGCGGCAATCGCGCTTTGGAGATTGAGACCACTGCGGGCGGCGTGCGCAAAGCCGTCTCAGTCGGCGGTTCCATTACAGGCTTTGGGGCGGACCTCATCATCGTCGATGACTGTATGAAGGCGGATGAAGCCCGCAGCGCGGCCGTCCGGCAAGAGCTCAGAAACTGGTACACAAACACTTTGCTCAGCCGGCTTAACGACAAGGCGACCGGTTGCATCATCTCGATCCAGCAGCGTCTGCACGAGGACGACCTGCCAGCCTATCTGCTCGAAAAAGACTATCGCCACCTCAACCTTCCATCGATCGCGACCAAGGACGAGCTGATCCCGATCGGCAAGGGCATCGACCACCACCGCCGCGTCGGCGATCTTCTGAACCCATCGCGAGAGGACGAAGAAACGCTTGAACAACTCAGACGAGAGTTGGGGCCGGTCGCGTTCTCCGCGCAATACCAGCAAGAGCCAGTTACTCCCGAAGGCAACATGATCCGCCTCGAATGGTTCGGCACTTATGACGAGGCCCCACCACGGCATCGCATCCTCAAGGTGGTGCAAAGCTGGGATACCGGAATGACCTCGCAGCCCACCAGTGACTACTCGGTGTGCACGACGTGGGGGTTCGAGCTCGAAAGCAAGAAATGGTACCTTCTCGACGTATTTCGCAGGCGGCTGGACTATCCGGACCTGAAGCGCGCAGTGGTTGAGCTGCGCGATCGTTACAAGGCCGACAAGGTCATCATAGAGGAAGCTGGGAGCGGCTACGCGCTATACCAGGATTTGCGTGCCACAGGAAAACTGCGTCTACTCATGATCCGCCCGGTTGCGAGCAAAGAGGAAAGGTTCAACGGGTGCCTGGGAGAGGTCGAGGCCGGCCATTTCCTTCTTCCATCCGAGGCCCATTGGCTGGACGATTTTCGCCATGAGCTGCAGGCCTTTCCTGACGGCAGATATGACGACCAGGCGGACAGCTTTAGCCAGTTCGTGCGTTTTCAATTGCTAAACTGGAAATGGCTATTGACCGAGTGGACCGAGAAAGGCCGGCGCCGTGCCAACATCCGGGATCGGAAGCGTCCATGGTAGGCAGGTGAAACTACGTTGGGAGAATGTGAATGCCGATGTACGTGCCAACCGCGGGAGCGGAAGACTGGCGAGCGCTGCTAGCCGATCCTGTCCTGCATTGGCGCGACGGGTATTCGGCCAAGATGCTCGCTGAATGCTGGGAGCGGTCCGGCGGGATGCCCGGTGAGATCAGGAGTCTATTTGAAAGCATCGCGCCGGACCCTAAGCTGCTTTTCGCTTTCCCAGAACACAAGGTTCCGCTGCCCGGTTCTGCGCGGGGCGAAAGCCAGAACGATCTCTTCGCTTTTGTGCGGGCAGGGGAAGAGACCATAACCGTTATGATCGAGGGAAAGGTCGATGAATCGTTTGATCGAACGCTGGATAAATGGCTGAAGAATGCGTCGCCGGGTAAACTCAAGCGGCTAGGCTACCTCACCGAAATGCTCGGTCTTGAAGCGGACGAGATTCCCGGGACGATCCATTATCAGCTCCTGCACCGCACGGTCTCGGCTTTGATCGAGGCTGAGAATTACAAGGCGGACGCGGCAGCGATGGTAGTGCATTCTTTCTCGCCGAGCGCGAAGTGGTTCGATGCGTATGCTGCCTTCGGCGCGATGCTTGGTATCGATGCCGAGCCTGGAAAGCTGCAACGGGCAAAGACCAAGATCAGCCGGCCGCTCTATCTTGCTTGGGCGAAAGGGGCTCCGGCACCGAGATGATTTTAGTATAGGCCTTGCCAAGGTCCTGCTTTGTTAGCCTGATTTCAATCGTATGTAGGCAAAAGGCCTGCGATGAGACCCACAGCAAAACCTCGAAAGTTTACGTCGAAGCAGATGGGCGACGCTTGCGAGATGTTGGTCGCCGCCGAGCTGACGCTGGCCGGCGTTCCCGCTCTTAAAGTTCCCGACAATTGGCCTCATTATGACGTTGTCGCGCAGCCCGCTGGTCTGCCGCCTCAGCGCGTCTCCGTTAAATCGCGCACCTGGAAGCGCGGCGCAGCCTATCTCGAATACAACTGCCATGATGAATTCGATTGGCTGTGTGCGGTGATCCTTGAGGGTGACCGCCGCCGGCTCTTTGTAATCCCACGCGATGTGGCGGACGAGCATGCGCGCAGGGATCGGAGCCCGAAGACTGCGCATCTGCGATACTACCGGATCGATCAGGTCTCAGACATCTTCGCCAGGTGGGAGAACAACTTCGAACTGACCCAAAACCCACCTGCGAGCATAATGGGCGACGTTGAGGGTGGCGATGACAGTGATTGATGGACTCGAGGTTCTCCGCCGTCAAATCCGTGTCGGCGAAATCGCCCGGTTGATCGAGCGAACCGCACGCTGGGTTGCACCCGAGACATTCAGGCTTCTGCCCGTCTGGTATCCCGAGCACGCACGCCGTCGACATTTCTACAAGGCGGGTTGGTCCGAGCCGCAGATGAACACGAACCGGACAACCGGCGTCAGCGTCCACAAGACGGAGGGCAACGTCTACGCCAACAAGGCTTTGACCCTGGCGCTGGGCCTGCGACAATCGACCCGCCCCAATTGGTCCTGCTGCCATATATGGGGTTTGGATGATCCGACCTTCCAACAGACCAATGCTGTCGTGTCTGACCACCGCTTCTACTCATGTATCGCCAACATGGTTTTGCTGCCGACACCTCTTAAGGCGTTCACCGACACCATGCCGGAGATCAAGGCGATGCTGCGCATCTGCGCGCGCAATCTCTATGACTGGCAATGCGATCACGAGAGCATGGCGGAGGTCAACGCCGCCCTTGACGGGTGGAACGACTGGGCGAGTTATCCTGAAAGCTGGCCGCGCAAGGTTGGTGCCAGCCGGCCGCTCGGCGTGGTCGATCTGACCGCTGAGATCGAGAAGCAAGCTACCAAAAGGCTCGCAACGATCCGGCAGGAGCTCAAGACGGCCGGTAAATTCTATCCGAGGGACGAAGTCCTGCGCGCCTTGGACTACTGGAAGATTTCGGCCGAGAGCGCGTGAGGGCAAGAACGCATGCGGATCATCTTCAGCCGAAAGGGTTTCGACACGGGATCGGGAGGTGCGCCTTCGCCGATCATCGACGGCAGGCCGATCTCACTGCCAATTCCGACGAAACGGCGTTCAACAACCTGCTATCGCGATTTGGGTCTTGGCGATGTAGCGGAACGGGTCACGCGGGGACGGATCGGCGCGGATCACCTGTGTCACGAGGATCCCATGTTCTTCGATGGCCGCTGCCTGTTCGGGCAGTGCGGCGCGGCCCAATCGCATCTTCGGCGCCAGGGTGTAGGCGTTGACGATGTCTTTCTATTCTTCGGTCTGTTCGCAGAGGAAAAATCCGGTGAGCGCCACCACCGCATATTTGCTTACATGCGGATTGAACAGATGATCGAGGGCGGCTCCGTGCAGGCCAGTACTGACGAGATAAAGACGGCACCTCGCCAACATCCTCACACTATCGGAGAATGGAACGCCAACAATTGTGTGTATGCAGGGCCGGGTAAGCTTGCTGGCCTCGCTGATCCCCGTCTGCGCCTGACAACCCAAGGAGGCCCTCTGCGTCTCTGGGACGTGCCACCATGGCTAGCCAAGACTGGTCTAAGTTATCACGGACGGAAGGAACGTTGGCGCGATCGCGGGCAATTGGAAATCGTATCGCGCGGTCAAGAGTTCGTTGCGGACGTTGGTGACCGAGAGGAACCAAAGCGTTGGCTCGATAACCTCATCAAGGTGATCGACGGATGACCCGAATCTATCGTTACATCCTCCAGACAGACACCGGGATGGCGCCCTGCATCTTTGACGGGCGTCTGACGCTAGCGACATGCAAGCCCAAGATACGTGCAAGTGCGAAACCTGGCGACTGGGTGCTTGGATTCTATCCTCGCCCGTTCGAGCGGGGGCTTCTCGCTTGGGCTGGCCGGATCGCTCGAAAGGTCGAAATCGATGACTATGAGCGCGAGTTCCGTGGTCGTCCCGACGCTGTCTATCGTCAGAAGACCGACGGAAGCTTCAAGTGACGTGACCCCCAGCTTTCCCCCAGCTGGGATTAGAGCCGGGCAGCTTTGTTGCGCATAAGCGCGGTTGAAGCAATG
>PALE01000064.1 GCA_002706445.1 Erythrobacteraceae bacterium | reverse complement strand
CCGGTAATCACGCCTTCGATCCCGTTGTGCGCGTTGAGGCTGAGGACGTGGATGTCGGCGAGGCCCTTCACGCCGCCGCTTGCGATAACGGGGATATCGACCCGCTGGGCGAGGTCCACCGTGGCGTCGATGTTCACGCCTTTGAGCAGCCCGTCGCGGCCAATGTCGGTGAACAGCAGCGAGGCGACGCCTGCGTCCTCAAACCGGCGCGCGAGATCGACCACGGGCACGTCCGAGACCTCGGCCCAGCCCTCGGTGGCGACCATGCCGTCCTTCGCGTCCACCGCGACGACGATGCCGCCTTCCCATTCCTTCGCCATGTCTTTCACGAATTCGGGGTCTTTCAATGCCGCCGAGCCCATCACCACGCGCGCCACGCCGAGGTTGAACCAGCCCTCGACCGCCTTCGCGTCACGGATGCCCCCGCCAAGCTGCACATAGCCGGGGAAGCGCTCGATAATCGCCTTCACCGCCTCGATATTGCGCCCTTCGCCCGCAAAGCTGCCGTCGAGATCGACCACGTGCAGATGCTCGGCGCCAGCGTCCGCAAAGATCATCGCCTGCGCGGCGGGATCGTCACCGTAGATGGTGGCGCGGTCCATATCGCCTTCGGCCAGCCGCACGACTTCGCCGCCCTTGAGGTCGATGGCAGGAAAGATAATCAAGGCTTCCACTCCAGAAAACGTGCGAGGGTTGCAAGGCCATAGGCCTGGCTCTTTTCAGGGTGATATTGCACGCCCGCAATATTGCCGCGCGCGACCGCTGCGACGAGGCCTTCGCCGTGGTCGGTTAGGGCTGCGACGTGGTCAGGGTCGTCGGCGATGAAGTGGTAGGAGTGGAGGAAGTAGGCCTCGCCCTCCTCGATCACCGCATGGCCGCGGGCGTGCGGCATGATCGCAACATCGTTCCAGCCCATGTGCGGAACCTTGATCGCCGGATCATGCGGTTCGATCAGCTTCACCTCGCCCGGAATCCACCCCAGCCCGCGCGTGGTGCCATGCTCCAGCCCGCGTGTGGCGAGCAATTGCATCCCGACGCAGATGCCGAGGAAAGGCGCGCCGCCCAGCTCGACCCGCTCGGTCATCGCCTCGACCATGCCGGGAATGTCTTTCAGGCCCTTCGCACAAGCGCGAAAGCTGCCCACGCCGGGAAGCACGATCCGGTCGGCTGCGCGCACGACATTGGGATCGGCGGTCACCGAAACATCGGCCCCCACGGCCTTCAGCGCATTGTGGACAGAGTGGAGATTGCCCGCGCCGTAATCGACCAAGGCAACGATTTCACCCACCGAGCTGCCCCTTGGTGCTCGGGATGGCGCTGCCTTTGCGCGGGTCGCGTTCGACCGCGATGCGCATCGCGCGTGCGAAGCCCTTGTAGAGCGATTCGCAAATGTGGTGGTTGTTGGTGCCGTAGAGCAGCTCGCAATGCAGCGTCAGACCCGCGCTTTGCGAGACCGAGTGGAACCAGTGCTCGATCAGCTCGGTATCCCATTCACCCAGCTTTTCCTGAGTGAACTTGGCATTCCACACGAAGAACGGCCGCCCCGAAATGTCGAGCGCGACGCGGCTCAGGGTTTCGTCCATCGGCGAATAGGCGCTGCCATAGCGGCCGATCCCCGCCTTGTCGCCCAGCGCATCGGTAATCGCCTGACCCAGCGCAATCGCCGAATCCTCGGTGGTGTGGTGCTGATCGACATGCAGATCGCCTTCGACCTTCATCGTCACGTCGATCAGCGAATGTTTCGCAAACTGTTCGACCATGTGATCGAGGAAACCGATGCCGGTCGAAACGTCATAAGTGCCTGTTCCGTCGAGATTGACGGAAATGGCGATGCTCGTTTCGGCGGTCTTGCGCTCTACGCTTCCGGTGCGTGCGGGGCTATTCATAGTGCTTGGCGCTATACGCCGCGCACCGCATGGTGCAAGCGGCCTGTGCGACAGATCGCCCCTAACCGCCTGACAAATCACATCCGGCTTCACGAAACGCTTGACCAGCGCCGCGCGGCTCGCGATGATTCAGCGCATATGACCGACGATACGCCCGATAGCCTGATCCCTTATGACGAAATCGTGCAGGAAGCCCTGCGCGCCGTTGTCGGCCGCGTGCTCGGCGAAATTCAGCGTGGCGGCAGCGAGCTGCCGGGCACCCATCATTTCTACATCACGTTCAAAACGGGCGCTGCGGGCGTCTCGATCCCGGCGCATCTGAAAGAGCGTTTTCCGGACGAGATGACGATTGTCCTCCAGAACAAGTTCTGGGACCTCGAAGTGCGCGAGGACGGCTTTACCGTCGGCCTGTCGTTCAACCAGATTCCGGCAAAGCTCGAAATTCCCTTCGCCGCGATCACCGCTTTCGTCGATCCGGCGGTCGATTTCGGACTCCAGTTTCAGGCTTCGGCTGGCGAGATGGAAGCAGAGCCGCACGAAGATGCCGAAAATGACGCCGAGACCGGCGACGATAGCGGCGACGACGACGGTTCGAACGTCGTGACGGTCGATTTCGGGCGCAAGAAATAAACCAAAGTCCGCGGGGGGACACATGCCCAAACGCAAATCAGAGAGCGGCGACACACAGCTGCCGGCGAAGACGCCGGTTGCCAAGCGCGTGCCGCTGCCCAGCAACAATCCGACCACCAACCTGCTGATCGCGGACATCCTGATCCGCGGCACGACCAGCCTGCTTCGCAAGTCGGTCGACAAGCGCGTGGTCAAGGCGAGCGCGGAGAGCGAAGAACACGCGCGCGAAGTGCTCGACGGGCGCACCATCCTCACCACCATCGGCCTTTACGGCGCGAGCAAGGTCGCAACCCGTTCGCTGCCCGGCCTGATGCTGGTGACAGGCGGGCTCGTCGCAAAGACGCTCTATGACCGCGGCAAGTTCGCACAGGCGCGCAAACGCATGGAAAAAGCGAGCGCCAAGGCCAAGGCAAAGATCAGTTCTGACGATTAGCGCCGCCAGCCCTTGATTTTCGGGGCCTGTTTGCGGCAACGGGGCCTATGGGCCAGCCGACTACACCTCCCGCCAACAAGCTCCACCGCCGGGGCCTCCTGTTCATCCTCTCCTCGCCTTCGGGCGCGGGCAAGACGACGCTCTCGCGCATGCTGCTCGAAGCGGACCCCGAAATCGCACTTTCGGTTTCGGCCACCACCCGCCCCCCGCGTCCGGGCGAGGTCGACGGTGTGCACTACCACTTCGTCACCGATGAAGAGTTCGACCGCATGGTCGAAGAAGACGATTTCTACGAATGGGCGCATGTCTTCAGCCACCGCTACGGCACGCCCAAGGGCGCGATCCGAGACGGGTTGAAGCGCGGACAGGATTACCTGTTCGACATCGACTGGCAGGGCACGCAGCAGCTTTACCAGAAGGACCAGCAGGACGTCGTCAGCGTCTTCATCCTGCCCCCGTCCCTGCCCGAACTGCGCCGCCGCCTCGAATCCCGCGCGCAGGATAGCGCCGAAGTGATCGACAGCCGGATGGAACGCGCGCGGGCAGAGATCAGCCACTGGGCCGAATACGACTATGTGGTGATCAACGACGACGTCGAAGAATGCTTCGCCCGCGTGCGCGAAGTGCTCGATGCCGAACGCATGCGGCGCACGCGGCAGACCGGGCTGATCCCGTTCGTGCGCGAGTTGATGGGGTAGGGTTCCGCGCCAGTTCGCTAGTCTAGTTGACCGGCTTACATTCAATCGTGATCCGCGTATGTCCGCCATTGGGTCCGGGCGGCAATCGCGGAATTGACCACAATCCATTGCCCTCAGATCGGACAAAGTCAGCGGTGCAGGCCAGCTTATCCGGTGCTGGACTCCCAAGATAGACCTTTGCACCTCCATCGCGGAATAGCCCGAATTCGCATCGAAGCCGCGGCTCGCTGCCATTGCAGAGCAATTCTTCGATGTGCAGCGCAGGCCGGAAAGCACCTTGGCGCGGCCCAGCGTTTGACCAGGCAGCAAGCAAGGCGTTGCCATTCCCAATCCAGGCGTTTGATTGAATATCGCTCCAAATTGCAGAATAGAGCTGGCTGGCAAGTGGCTCTTCAGGCTCGAACCAAAACTCCACGCCACCGCTGCGCGAATGCGAGCATGCCGTTAGTATAAGCGTGGCCAGAAAAGTCAGAAGCGTGGTGCGAGCCATGGTTTGCAACCTTAGCGAACAAATGATCGCTTGCCATAACTATACGCGTTTGAATGATCCCGACGCCCAACCAAAGGCCGCGTTCATCTCCGGATGAGGCTGTTGCGCACTTGACAGCCTCACCCAATCGTCATCCCAGCGAAAGCTGGGATCGCTTGCGGCCTCGTGCCATCGCTAGGGAAAAAGCGATGAAGGCGTGGAAGCGCGCATAGAAGATCGCGCTGTTTGAAGAGAGCAACCCGCAGTGGTGTGACTTGTTTGAACATATCACCAGAAGGAGAGCGATCCCAGCTTTCGCTGGGATGACGGGGAGCGGCCCAGACGAATGGAATGGACCCCACCCTTCCCACCCAAACCTTTCCTACACCGCCAAAATCTGCGCAATAATCGCAGATGAAGCACTTCCCCCCCGGCTCTTCCGCCCCGCTCGCTCTTACCGACCAAACGCGCCCCGAACACGCCTCCCGCCACGACGGCTGGACACCCTCGCGGCAAGTCACTTTCCTGCGCGCGCTCGCATCCTCGCATTCGGTCTCGCAAGCGGCCCGCATGGTGGGGATGAGTCGGCAGTCGGCCTATGCCTTGCGCGCGCGGCTCAAGGGCGAGCCGTTTGATCTTGCGTGGCACGCGGCGCTGAGGTGCAAGCTCGATGAATTGGCCGAGGCGGCGCTCGAACGCGCGCTCAACGGGGTGGAGGTGCCGCATTTCCATCAGGGCGAGCTGATCCACACCTCGCGGCGCTTCGACGAGCGGCTGACGATTGTGCTGCGGGCGATGCGCGATCGGCTTGGGCCTGTGCGCCGACGCCCGCCGCATCGCGCAGCGGCCTTTGGCCCGGAGGACTTCGGCCCGCTGCTCGAACGTGTCGAGCACGGTCCCGAGACGTGGGACGAGGAAGTCCGGCAGGAATACGAGCAGCTTTACGAGGAGTATGCCGAGGAGGAAGAATTGACGGGTCCAGACGGTGATGATCCCGCCTGAACCCGCAAAAGTGTCAATTTCGACAGAACGCCGGTTTCCCCAATAGAATCAGGAGAATAGAAGCGTAAAAGCAGGCTGACACCGTGTCAGTGTTGTCAACTTCCTTCGCAGGTGCAGCAAACCGTCGGCAATCGGCTCACTTGCGCCTTACTGACCCGACGGGTCCACGAAGTTGCCCGCGCCGATATTGGCGTTCACCACGCCGCCGTCGATCGGGATGGTCGTGCCGACCACATAGTCGCCTGCGCGGCTCAGCAGGTAGATTGCACCTGCGGCCATATCCTCGGTCACGCCGACGCGGCCCGAGGGGATACCGCGGGCCGAAGCTTCGGCGTTGTCGCGGGCTGCGCGGTTCATCTCGCTCGGGAATGCGCCCGGGCCGATGCCGTTGACGATGATATTGTCCTTGGCGAGCTCGGCCGCCATGCGGCGCGTAAGGTGGATGAGGCCAGCCTTCGACGCCTGATAGGGGTAGGTCGGCCACGGATTGCTCTTCATGCCGTCGATTGAGGCGATCATCAGCACCTTGGACGGGCGGTCAACCGTGCCTGCAGCCTTGAGCAGCGGGTAGAGTTTCTGGGTCAGGAAGAACGGAGTCTTCACATTGAGATCCATCGTGCGGTGCCAGCCCGCTTCGCTGAACTCGGTGAAGGGTTCGCCCCAAGCAGCGCCTGCGTTGTTGACGAGGATGTCGAGCTTGTCCTCGCGCTGGGCGATCTCGTCGGCAAGCGCCTTGATACCGTCCATCTGCGAGAGGTCGGCGACGAGGCCGATGACTTTGTCGCCCAGCTCGGCGCTGGTTTCGTCAACCTGCTCCTTCTTGCGCGCACAGATATACACGCGCGCCACACCCGCGGCGAGCAGGCCTTCGACGATCATCTTGCCGATCCCGCGCGAACCGCCGGTGACGAGAGCGACGCGGCCTTCGAGGCCGAAAAGCGATTGAATGTCCATGTGGGTCTCTCCTCAGTATCCGCTCAGCTGTGCGACGCGATTGGCGTGGAAATAGGCGTCACCGAGGAATTCGGCGAGCGCACGGTCGCGCTTCATGTAAAGGCCGATGTCGTATTCGTCGGTCATGCCGATGCCGCCGTGCATCTGCACGCCTTCCTTGACCGCGAGGCCGGCGGCCTTGGCGACCTTGGCCTTGGCGACCGAGATCATCAACTCGGCGCGTTCGGAGCCGCCGTCGAGCAGCTGCTGCGCCTTGATCGTGGCAGCGCGGGCGATCTCGACTTCGCTGTAGAGATGCGCGGCGCGGTGCTGGAGCGCCTGGAATTCGCCGATCAGACGGCCGAACTGCTTGCGCTGCTTGATGTAGTCGATGGTCATGTCCATCGCGCCCGAAGCAACGCCGACACCCTCTGCCGCCGCGCCGATGCGGCCGGCGTTGAGCATGGCATTAAGGATTGCGCGGCCGCCGTCGACTTCGCCGATCACGGCATCGCCGTCGAGCTCCACGCCGTCGAAACGGGTGTGCGTCGCCATGGCGCTATCGACCAGACGGACCGCATCGTGGCTCATGCCCGATGCGTCCTTGGGAACCGCGAACAGGGTGATGCCGTCTTCGTCATCGTCCGCGCCGCTGGTGCGCGCTGCGACCACCAGCATATCGGCGCTCGCTCCGTGGATGACGAAGCTCTTGGCGCCGTTCAGCTTGAAACCGTTGCCCGACTTCTCGGCCTTGCAGGTAATGCGATCGGGGCGGTGCTTGGCGGTTTCGTCGATTGCGACAGCAAACACGCTGTCCCCTTCAACGAGGCCGGGCAGATAGCGGCCCTTGAGGTCGGAGGATGCGTGGTTGAGCGCGGTTGCGGCAAGAACCGAAGAGGTAAGGAACGGCGATGGCGTGAGATTGCGCCCGATCTGTTCGAGCACGATGCCTGCCTCGACATGGCCCATGCCGAGCCCGCCGTCGTCTTCGGATACCAGCATGCCGGTAAAGCCCATTTCGGCCATCTGCTTCCACAGGCCGTGGCCGAAGCCGTCCTTGCAGTCGCGGTCACGCCAGTGGCGCAGGTGTTTGGCGATATTGCCTTCTTCGGCCATGAAGCTGGTCGCCGTGTCGGCGAGCATCGCCTGATCGTCGTCGTGAAAAAGTGGCATTTGATGTGTCCTCGTCATCCCGGAGCATGGCCGGGAACGGTGCAATGGGGTGAGCGGCCCCGGAACGCGTCCGGGGCGACTGAACGGTTAGGCGCCCGGCAGTTCGAGAATGCGCTTCGAGATCACGTTGAGCATGACCTCGCTGGTGCCGCCTTCGATCGAGTTCGCCTTGGTACGCAGCCAGTTGCGCGAAGGCTTGCCACCGCCGGTCGTCTCGCTCTCCCATTCGAGAGCCTGCGTGCCGCCGGTGCTCATCATCAGCTCGTGCCGGCGCTTGTTCAGCTCGGTCCCGACATATTTCATCATGTTCGGCTGGGCCGGATGCCCCTTGCCCGCCTTCATTTCGTCCATGAACTTCTCGGACATGGCGGTGAAGGCCAGTGCATCGACATCGAACATCGCCAGATCAGCGCGCAGCAGCGGATCGAGCTCGTCGCCGGTCTTGCCAGCCTGCCGCTGCATCGCCGCACCAATCGCCGCGGTGCGATCCCCGCCGCCCATGCCCGAGATCATCTCGCGTTCGTGGCCGAGCAGATATTTGGCAACGTCCCAGCCGCGGTTGATCGTGCCGACATAGCCGGGCACGTCTTCGCCATAGGATTTGGGCACCTTCACATCATCCATGAAGGTTTCGCAGAAGGGCGAATTGCCGCTGATAAGCAGGATCGGCTTGGTCGAAACGCCTTCGCTGGTCATGTCGAACAGCATGAAGGTGATGCCGTGATACTTGTCTTCCTTGTTCGTGCGAACGAGGCAGAAAATCCAGTCGGCATGATTGGCGTAGGAGGTCCAGATCTTCTGGCCGTTGACGACCCAGTGATCGCCCTTGTCCTCGCCAAAGGTCTGCATCGAGACGAGGTCAGAGCCGCTGCCCGGCTCCGAATAGCCCTGACACCAGCGGATTTCGCCGCGTGCGATTTCGTTGAGGAAGCGCTGCTTCTGACCCTCGGTGCCGAATTGCAGCAGCGCCGGGCCAAGCATCCAGATGCCGAAAGAGGACAACGGCGGGCGCGCATTGATGCGGCTCATTTCCTCGCGCAGCACCTTGGCTTCAGCGGGGGCAAGGCCTGCCCCGCCGTATTCCTTGGGCCAGCTCGGCACGGTGTAGCCCTTGTCGCGGCAGGCCTCGAACCATGCTTTTTGCGCGTCGTTCTTGAAGGTGGCGTTGCGGCCGCCCCAATAGGTGTCGTCGTCGTCGCGGACGGGTTCGCGCATCTCGGGGGGGCAGTTGGCTTCAAGCCAGCTGCGTGTTTCGCTGCGGAATTGTTCCAGATCGGACATGGCCCGACTCCTCTCTCTCTTGATCGAACTCTCGGCGGTCCTGATATGAGCATACCGCTCTTTCAGGCAAGGATGGATTTGCGCTCGTTGGGCCAAACCGATGACAACCTATCCTTGCCGTAGCGTCATACGCAACGCCATTGACGGGCCAGCCCTCACGTTTACGTTCACGGAAGCGTTTGGGAGAGCAAATGTCGGTAAGATTCGCAATTTCCGGTGAGCCGGACGGCACACGGGTGATGTGCCCGTGGTAGGCTTCGTCGAAGGCACGCTGCCAATGCGGCTCAAGCTGATTCACGGCTTTGGCGCGGTCGCCTTCGGGGTGAAGGATTCCGGTTTCAGCTTCTTCCTGCTGCTGTTCTACAATCAAGTTTTGGGAATGGACGCAGGGCTGGTGAGCCTTGCGCTGCTGATCGCGCTGGTGGCCGATGCCATTATTGACCCCATCCTCGGCAATTTGTCGGACCGCACCTACACCCGCTGGGGCCGGCGCCTGCCGTGGCTTTATGCGGCTCCGATCCCGCTTGCCTTTGCGTGGGTTTACCTGTGGTCGCCACCGGGCGGCGAAGCGCCGTCATTCCTCGGTCTGCTCGGCATTGCTGTCACTGTGCGCGTGCTGCTCTCTGCCTGCGAAGTACCCTCGGTTTCGCTGCTTCCCGAAATCACTTCGGATTATGACGAGCGCACGACGCTGTTCCGCTATCGCTACCTGTCAGGCTGGCTCGGCGGCATCCTGATGATGGTTCTGGCCTACACCGTCTTTATGCCCGGCGCAGACGGATTGTTGAAACAGGACGGCTACGTCTGGTTCGGCATTTTCGGTGCGTTGCTGATGGCGGTGTCCGTGCTGGGGTCCGCTCTGGGTCAGCACGCCATTGTAGCGCATCTGCCAACGGTCAAACCCCCGCCTTTCAGCCTCAAAGTCGCCTTTTCGGAAATATTTGAAGCCTTCAGCGAGAAGGCGTTTCTGATCTTCGCGGTCGGCGGACTTGCCGCCTATGTCAGCCAGGGCATGACGTTTTCTATTACGAATTACGTCAATGTCTTCGTTTGGCAATTCGACCAGAACGCCCTGATGATCTATCCTGCGGTGCTGTTTCTGTCTGTGGTGCTGATGTTCGTTATCGTCAGCCCGATGCACAAAAAACTGGGCAAACCGAAAAGCGCAGCGATCTCCTCGATCACCGCCTTGGTGTTCCTCCTCGCTCCATATCTCCTGCTGATGACAGGATTCTGGCCGACCGTCGGCAGCAATCTGTCCACCGGTATCTATCTGGCATTCCTGCTGCTCGCCAACACGATGGGCATTGTGATGATGATTTCGGGAAGCTCGATGATTGCCGAAATCGTGGAGGCCTATCTGGAGCGCACAGGGCGTCGTGCAGAGGGCGCGTTCTATTCAGGTAACTGGTTGGTGCAGAAATGCGCGACCGGGCTCGGCATCTTCATGACGGGTCAGATCATCGCCTATTCGCAGCTACCCAATGATGCCACGCCGGGCGAGGTGCCGCCCGACGTCCTTGCCGACATCATCCTGCTTTACGGCGGAATTTCCACTGTCCTTGCGCTGGTTGCGGCCTTCTGGCTCGGGCGCTTTCCGATTACCCGCGAACAACACGAAGCGCGTGTCGCAGCGCTTTCGGCACAAACTTCACAGAGCGATACAAACTAACGACAAACGGGGTTGGCGCGCTTGCTGCGCTCTGCCACGGTCATACCACAGATTCGATTGCAAACAGAAACGAGAGAGAACCCCTATGGATTTCCAACCTACCGAACGTCAGGTCTATTGGCGCGATCGTGTTCGCGGCTTCATCGAGAAGCATGTGCGTCCGAACATGGCCACCTACAAGCAGCAGGATGCTGAAGGCGACCGGTGGAAGGTTATCCAGATCATCGAAGACAAGAAGAAAATCGCCAAGGAAGAGGGCATCTGGAACCTCTTCATGCCGCCGCGCAACGACAGCCACCACCATGTCGACGAAACCTTCGAATTCGAAGGTCCGGGTCTCACCAACCTCGAATACGCACTGTGCGCCGAGGAAATGGGCCGCATTGGCTGGGCTTCGGAAGTCTTCAACTGCTCGGCGCCCGACACCGGCAATATGGAAGTGTTCCATCGCTACGGCACGCTGGAGCAGAAAGAACAGTGGCTGCGCCCGATCATGAACGGCGAAATCCGTTCGGCCTTCCTCATGACCGAGCCGAACACCGCTTCCTCTGACGCGACCAACATCGAGACCCACATCGTGCGCGACGGTGACGAATACGTCATCAACGGCCGCAAGTGGTGGTCGTCGGGCCTCGGCGATCCGCGCTGCAAGGTGTCGATCGTGATGGGTAAAACCGATTTCAGCGCCGGCCGTCACGCCGCGCAGTCGATGATCCTCATGCCCAACGATGCGCCGGGCGTGAACATCATCCGCCACCTCCCCGTCTTCGGCTATGACGATGCGCCGCACGGCCACATGGAAGTCGAGATGAAGGACGTCCGCGTCCCCGTCACCAATATGCTGCTGGGCGAAGGTCGCGGCTTCGAGATCGCGCAAGGGCGCCTCGGGCCGGGCCGTATCCACCACTGCATGCGCACTATCGGCGTCGCCGAAGAGGCGCTGGCGAAAATGTGCCGCCGCCTGCAGGAACGCGAAGCCTTCGGCAAGCCGATCTACAAGCACTCGGTCTGGGAAGAGCGCGTCGCGCGTGCCCGTATTGATATCGACATGACCCGCCTGCTCTGCCTCAAGGCGGCAGACATGATGGACAAGGTCGGAAACAAGTCCGCCAAGGCCGAGATCGCCATGATCAAGGTTCAGGCGCCGAACATGGCTCTGAAGATCATCGACGATGCCATTCAGGCGCACGGCGGTGGCGGCGTTTCGGAAGACTACGGTCTTGCCAATGCTTACGCCCACCAGCGCACGCTGCGGCTTGCCGACGGTCCGGACGAAGTCCACGCCCGTTCGATCGCCCGCATCGAATTCGCCAAGCACGCACCCAACCCCGGCCCGACCGCCAACGCCCTGCGCGATGGTGCTCCGACCAATGCGGGCAATGACGACCGGCTGAGCTCGGGCGACATGGGCGTCGCACGCTAAAACCTGGGCGAACGGAGAGAGTAACATGGCAAAGGCCGCAATCCTCGAACAGCCTGGCAACGGGCTGACCATCGGTGACATCGAAATCGCCGATCCGATGCCGCATGAAGTGCTGATCGACACCAAGGCTTGCGGCCTGTGTCACTCCGATCTGCACTTCATCGACGGTTCCTATCCGCACGCCCTGCCCTGCGTTCCCGGCCACGAGGCCGCGGGCGTGGTGCGCGCGGTCGGTAGCGAAGTGAAGACGGTGAAGCCGGGTGACCACGTCGTCTCCTGCCTCAGCGCCTTCTGCGGCACTTGCGAGTTCTGCGTTACCGGACGCATGGCCCTGTGCCTTGGCGGGCCCACGCGTCGGGGCAAAACCGACGCGCCGCGCCTCACCCGCAATGGCGGCGAGACGGTCAACCAGATGCTCAACCTGTCCGCGCTGAGCGAACAGATGCTGATCCATGAAAACGCCTGCGTCGCGATCGACAAGGACATGCCGTTCGACCGTGCCGCCATTCTCGGCTGTGCTGTCACCACCGGTGCGGGCACGATCTTCAACGCCTGCAAGGTCACGCCGGGTGAAACGGTCGTCGTGGTCGGCTGCGGCGGTGTCGGGCTGGCTGCGATCAACGCGGCAAAGATTGCAGGGGCCGGCAAGATCATTGCCGCTGACCCGCTTCCCGAAAAGCGCGCTCTGGCCGAAGTGCTCGGCGCGACCCACTCGGTCGATGCTCTCGCTGATGACGTGGTCAAACAGATCCATGCCATTTCGGGCGGCGGTGCGGACTGGGGTATCGAAGCGGTTGGCCGTCAGGCCAGCGCAGACCTCGCGGTTGCCTCGCTCAAGCGCGGCGGCACGGCTGTGATCCTCGGCATGATGCCGCTCGACTGCAAGGTCGGGCTTGGCGCGATGGACCTGCTCGGCGGGAAAAAGCTGATGGGCGCGATCATGGGCATGAACCATTTCCCCGTCGATTTGCCGCGTCTGGTCGACTTCTACCTGCGCGGATTGCTCGATCTCGACACCATTATCGCCGAGCGGATTTCGCTCGACGAGGTCAACGCAGGGTTCGACAAAATGAGAGGGGGCAGCCACGCACGCAGCGTGGTAGTGTTCGACTGATGACACAGAACAGCACGGGCGCGCCCGATATCGATTTCGACAAGGAAATGGTTGGCACCGTCGAGGTGGAAGAGCGGGACAAGCTCGACCTCGACGCGCTGACCGCTTGGTTCGAAGCCAATGTCGAAGGTTTCAAAGGACCGATCAGCTACACCAAGTTCAAGGGTGGCCAATCGAACCCGACCTACAAGATCGACACGCCCGCGACGAGCTACGTGCTGCGGCGGCAACCCTTTGGCAAACTGCTGCCCAGCGCGCACGCAGTCGACCGCGAATACAAGGCGATGACCGGCCTCTACCCGACCGGCTTCCCCGTCCCGCGCACCTATGGCCTGTGCGAAGACCCCGAGGTTCTCGGCTCGAAATTCTTCGTGATGAGCATGGCCGACGGGCGCTCGCTGTGGAGCGGTGCGCTGCCCGGTATGGAACCGGAACAGCGCCGCGAACTCTACAACGCGCTGATCGACACCATGGCCGATCTGCACCTCAACAAGCCCGACGAAATCGGACTTGGCGACTATGGCAAGCCGATGGACTATTGCGCGCGCCAGATCTCGCGCTGGACCAAGCAATACAAGCTCTCCGAAACCGAGCACATGCCGAAGATGGAACGGCTGATCGAATGGCTGCCGCAAACGATCCCGCCGCAGCATGAATCGAGCGTGGTGCATGGCGACTACCGGCTCGACAATGTGATCTTCCACAAGACCGAGCCGCGGGTCATCGCCGTGCTCGACTGGGAGTTGTCGACGCTGGGCGATCCGATCGCGGATTTCAGTTATCTAATGCTCAACTGGCACAACCCTGCCGATGGCCGCGCAGGCCTGCTGGGCCTCGACCTCGAAGAGCTGGGCATCCCGTCCGCGGACGAGGCGGTCGAACGCTATGTTGCGCGCACCGGCTATCCGGTTCCGCCGATGGACTGGTATTTTGCCTACAACCTCTTCCGGCTTGCAGGCATCATGCAGGGCATCAAGAAGCGCGTGATCGACGGGACTGCGTCCTCCGCCCACGCGCAGGCGATGAGCGAGCGGGTTACGCCGCTGGTCGACCGTGCCTACGAGTTCGCGCTGGCTGCCGGAATGCCCGAATAATCCTTGCGCTTGTCGGGCGCGGTTGCACTCGCTAGCAGCAACCAAACTGTTAGCGGAGACATCATGACCGACAACCTAATCGCCCAGATCGAGGAAGCGTGGGAGAACCGCGCCGACGTCACCCCCGGCAGCGAAATCCGCTATGCCGTGACAGAGGCGCTGACCCTGCTCGACAATGGCGAAGCGCGCGTTGCCGAACCCGACGGAAACGGCGGATGGAAGGTCAACCAGTGGCTCAAAAAGGCCGTGCTGCTCTCCTTCCGTCTGCACGACAACCGCGTGATGGAAGGCGGCGCCGGAGGTGAAGCAGCCTATGACAAGGTACCCCTCAAATTCGCCGGATGGGGCGACAACCGCTTCCGCGAGGCCGGTTTCCGCGTGGTGCCGGGCGCAGTGGTGCGCCGTGGCAGCTTCATCGGCAAGGGCGCGGTGCTCATGCCGAGCTTCGTCAACATCGGCGCTTACGTCGGTGAAGGGTCGATGATCGACACCTGGGCCACCGTCGGCTCCTGCGCGCAGATCGGCGCAGGCGTGCACATTTCGGGCGGCGCAGGGATTGGCGGCGTCCTCGAACCGCTGCAGGCCGAACCCGTCATCATCGGTGACGGCGCTTTCATCGGCGCCCGCGCCGAAGTGGCCGAAGGCGTGCGCGTGGGCGAAGGCGCGGTGCTGTCGATGGGCGTTTACCTCGGTGCATCGACCAAGATCGTCGATCGAGCCACGGGTGAAGTGCACCGCGGCGAGGTTCCGCCCTATGCCGTCGTCGTGCCCGGTTCGCTTCCGGGCAAACCGCTGCCCGACGGAACGCCCGGTCCCTCGCTCTATTGCGCCGTGATCGTCAAAACCGTCGATGCGCAAACTCGCGCAAAAACCGGAATCAACGAATTGCTGCGCGACTGAACGCATTTAACCCGCGCATTTGAACACCATATTATCCCCCAACAGGAGGAAAACACATGAGCAATACCGACAACGAAGGCCGCGTACACATCGACAAGGAAGACGCACGCGGCGGTGAAACCACCGGTCGCCTGCGCTGGATTCTCGGAATCGGCCTCGTCGCTGCGATCATCGCGATGAGCGTGGTCTGGATCATCCCCGCACTCAGCAACTGAGCACGCGCGATCAGTCCTCCGACGGGAGGACTGTCTCGATAGGAAGCCTGTCCGAAGCCTGCGCCGCATAGCGCTCGGCTTCGCGCAGGACGCGGATCGCGTTGCGGCTTGCAATCAGCTCCAATTCGACCTGCGAGTAGCCGCGCCGTGCCAGCTCGGCAAAGAGTTGCGGGTAGCCGCTGACATCTTCGAAGCCGACCGGGCCTGTCGGCATACCGTCGAAATCACCGCCGATACCGATATATTCGACCCCCGCGACCTCGCGGATATGGTCGATGTGGTCGGCCATCACTCCCACATCCGTTTCGGGCATGGGATTGCCTGCGTCCCATTCAGCCATAGCTCGCGCGACGACGTCTGGCTGGCCGCGGAACAAGGACTTCTGCTTGGCCTCTTCCGCCTCGCGCGCGGCAAGCCATTGGCGCTGGTCGTCGTTGAGGAAGCCGGGCAGCGCCACCACCATGACGATCCCGCCATTTTCGGGCAGGCGCGCCAACACGCTGTCCGGCACATTGCGCGCATGGCCGTTGATCGCCCGTGCGCCCGAATGGCTGAAAATCACCGGCGCACCGGCCACGTCGAGCGCGTCCATCATCGTCTCTTCGCTGACATGGCTGAGATCGACGAGCATGCCGAGGCGGTTCATCTCGCGCACCACATCCTTGCCGAAATCGGTTAGCCCGCCATGTTCGGGATCGTCGGTGGCACTGTCCGCCCACGGCGTGTTCGACGAATGGGTCAGCGTCATATAGCGCGCGCCCAGCGCATACATCTGGCGCAACACGCCGAGGCTCGATCCGATCGAGTGCCCGCCTTCCATGCCCAGCATCGAGGCGACCTTGCCCTCGGCAATTGCGTTTTCGACATCGTCGG
Source organism: Erythrobacteraceae bacterium (assembly GCA_002706445.1). GTDB lineage: Bacteria > Pseudomonadota > Alphaproteobacteria > Sphingomonadales > Sphingomonadaceae > Erythrobacter. The sequence continues at coordinate 11,139 of PALE01000064.1, read as the reverse complement.
CGGTTTGGGCGAAGGCGAGCGCATCGGGGTAGCGCGCAATCAGGCGCTTCATCACGTCGATCTGTTCGACAGTCATCTGCACCGCTTCGGGCTCGGGCAGGCTCGCGGGCACATAAACTGACCAATATTGCGCCCCAACATGCCCTTCTGCGAGCCGTGCAAGGTCGGTGTGCATGGTGTTCCTGTCGCCCTCGCCCGTGTGGCTGGTGTCGGCGAAGTCGAACCCGTTGATCTGGTTGTTGAAGCGCGAGCGCAACTGGATCGGCACGTCGTTATGCCCGTCAAACACCGGCGCGATGTCCAAAGCGACCAGCGCTGCCTGAAGTGCGGGATCGGTCTCCACCTCGGGAGCAGGCTGTTCGACCTCCTGCGCGGCGAGCGGCGCGGCAATCGGAGCCACCAGACAGGCGGCGATGGCGACCAGGTTAAGCGCTGTGTGTTGCATGCTTGCAGAAACTCCCGATACTGCGCCCCGAAACCAGAGGGACCCTTCGATGAGCCATACGAATAGCGCGGACGCGCTGATCGAACAATTGGGACTGAGCGCCCATCCCGAAGGAGGCTGGTTCAAGGAAACCTGGCGCGCCGATGCCGATGACACGGGGCGCGCAAAAGGAACCGCAATCGTGTTTCTGCTCAAATCGGGCGAGAGCTCGCACTGGCACCGCGTCGATGCCGATGAGATGTGGATCTGGCAGGGCGGCGATCCGCTCGACCTCGCAATCGCCGATGGTGATGCAGGCCCTGTGCGGACGATCCGGCTCGGCGGCGATGTGCCGGGCGGGGAGAGCCTGCAAGGGCTCGTGCCCACGCATGCCTGGCAAGCCGCACGCCCTGCCCCGCCAGGCGAAGGTGCGGCAGGCTATTCGCTGGTTTCGTGCATCGTTGTGCCGGGGTTCGAATTTGCAGGCTTTGAACTCGCCCCGCCCGACTGGGCACCGGGCAAGGGACCGGCACTATGATCCGCGCAATCCTGAGGGTCATCCTCGCCGCATTCTACGGCTATGCGGGCTATCTGCACATCGTCCGGCCCGAACCCTTTCTGTCGATCATGCCGGAGATGATCCCCTTTCACGAACAGATCGTGTTCTGGACCGGCATCGCCGAAATATTGGGCGCCATAGGCCTGCTGCAGTGGTTCGACATCCGCCTGCGCCGCGCCGCCGGTGTCGGCCTTGTGCTTTACGCGCTGTGCGTCTGGCCTGCCAATATCAACCATTTCGCGATGGACATGATGCGCGAAGACGGCGGGTTAGGCCTTGCCTACCACGTGCCGCGCATGTTCGCGCAGCCGCTGATCATCTTATGGGCGCTATGGGCGGGCGAAGTGCGCATTCCGCATCGCAAGGACGGCGACACCGAATAGGGCGGGTCAAAGCGGCCCCAAACGCAAACGGCCCGGCAGGCGGATATCGCCGGCCGGGCCGTTGTATGTTCGGAAACCGAAGTTCTTAGCTGAGGTGCTTCGAAACAGCAGCCGTCATCTTGAACATAGAGATCTGGTCGTTGCCGATCACCTTGCCGAGCTTGGCATCGGGATTGATCTGACGCTTGTCCTTGCTGTCCTGCAGGTCGTTGCCCTTGATGTATTCCCAGACCTTCGAGGTGACCTGAGCACGGGTCATCGGGCCTTTGCCGACTACCGCTTCAAGATCAGCCGAAAGATTGACCGGCTTTTGCAGTGCGTTTGCCATGATAATTCTCCCTTATGGATGGCAGTTTATTCGAAATCGATATCGTCATCGTCGATGAAGCCGTCGTCGGCTTCAACTCCGGTGAAGGGCGCGTAGAGCACCGCGCTGGCGGTGATGAATCCTTTGATCGCACCCATTACTTCCTCGCGACTTGCGCCCGGCATCAGCGTGAGCGGCAAATCGGTTGCGAAGATCTGGAACACGTAATGGCGCGTCTCGCCAACGGGCGGGTCGGGCAGCAGCCATTCGGAATTGCCGAAAGCGTTTTTGCCGGTGCGCGGCGGAACTTCGCCTTCGAGCAGCTTGCCGCGCTGGCCCGCGAGGCCCCACACCAGCCACTGGCAGGAGGGTTCGGCGTCGCGATTGGTCACATCTTCGACAATCACGATCAGTTCCTGCGAGCCGGGCGGCGGCGCAGTCCACTCAAGCGGAGGCGCAACCGCGTCCTCTTCCTTGGCGGTGAAGCAGGGGTCGAGTTCCTGCCCGGTCTTGAACGCGGGGCTCGTCAAAGCAAACCCGCCGCGCCCATGCGTTTTGGCATCGCCGAGGCTGGCAATAGCCAGGCCGGGGTGACGCGCCGCAGGCGGTAGCTGGGATGCGATCCAATCGGGCAGGTCAGGCATGATTCTGTCTTTCCATGCCCCGGTGCTAGTCGCAACGCGGAGGCAAAACGAGGGAGCACAGGGGGATTTGCCCCAGTTTCTGAGGAAAACACCGCAAAAATCGAGCAATTTCAGTCTGACATTCAGCTTCACGCCAGTGGACAACCACCATCAGCTTGCCGTGGAGCGCCAGAGGCGGCATGTCGTAAGCATGCATTGTCCGCGCGTTTCACGCCAAAATGCCGCCCAATACCTATTCGGAGTCGCATCATTCCCATGCCCAATCGCCTTCGCATCGCCGGTCGTTTTTCGCTGACCGCTACGCTCGCCATCGCGCTTGTTGCCTGCGGAGGCGGTGGATCGAACTCGGGCACAGGCACAGGCGGCGGTGGCACGGGCGGCGGCGGAACCGGCAGCGGTGGCACTTGCTCCGTTTCGAACCAGATCGCCTTCGCCAATGACGTGCTCAACGAATGGTATCTGTTCCCGGACCTGCTCGACAATTCGGTCAATCCGGCGTCCTTCAACGCGGTGCAGCCCTATCTCGATGCTCGCGTAGCCCCTGCGCGCGCGCAGTCGAAGGATCGCGGCTTTACCTTCGCCACGTCGATTGCCGACGAAAATGCGCTGATCAATTCGGGTTCGAGCGCGGGCTTCGGAATTCGCCTGACCTACGACACCGCCAACAACCGCGTCTTCATCGTCGAAGCTTTCGAGAACGCGCCCGGTTTTGCGGCCGGGATCGACCGCGGGACCGAATTGCTCGCGATCGGGACCACCAGCTCCGATTTGCGATCGGTGGCATCGCTTATGGCTAGCGGCGGCCCGCAAGCGGTGGTCGATGCTCTGGGTCCGTCCGACCCCGGCGTCGCCCGCGTCCTGCGGTTCGCACAGGTCGGCGGGGCGGTTCTCGAAGTGAGTGTTACTAAGGCCGACTTCGCGCTCGATCCGATCTCGGACCGCTACGGCGTCGTCATCATCGACGACGGCGGCAAGAAGGTCGGCTATATTAACATGCGCACCTTCATCATCGCCGATGCGACCAACCAGCTGCGCCAGGCATTTCAGCAGTTCAACGCCAACGGCGTGAGCGAGCTTATCATCGACTTCCGCTATAACGGCGGCGGATTGGTGAGCGTGGCGAACAGCTTTGGCGATCTGATGGGTCAGGGTCGCGTTGGTCAGGTGTGGAGCCGGACGGTGCTTCGTCCTTCCAAAGCCTCGGAAAACGAAACGCGGCTTTTCCAGAACGAGGTGCAGGCGCTGCGCCCCACCAAGGTCGCCTTCATCGGCACCGGCAGCACAGCATCGGCGAGCGAACTGGTGGTCAATTCGATGCTTCCCTACCTCGCTGCGGACAGCGTGGCATTGGTGGGCGAGAACACGCTGGGCAAGCCCGTGGGGCAATTCGGTTTCGACTTCGACGCCTGCGACCTGCGGATCCGCGCTCTCGCGTTCCAGACGGTCAATGCGAACGGTCAGGGCGAGTATTTCACCGGCCTTGCCAGCGTGGTGCCGAACACCTGCCGCGCAGGCGACGACATTTTCACGCCGCTGGGCGATCCGGCGGAGGCTTCGATTGCCAAGGCGCTCGATTTTCTGTCCACCGGAGCGGCGGCCTGCACGCCGATCAGTGGCGGCAAGGATGGCAGCGTAGCCCAGCGCGAAAACCTGCGCGAAATGCTCCAGCCTGCGCAGCCCAACGCTGCCCAGCACGAAATTCCCGGACTGTATTGAGGTAAGGCGCTCAGTCTTCCCGATTTGTGAGCAGGAAGACGAGGAAACCGATCGCAAACAGCGCATCGCCGGCGAGGATTGCCGCGATCATGCGGTCGCCGCCCTCGCCCACGGCTGCCGGTCCGAGCAAAGCGACGACGCCGACCTTGCCGATCAGACCTGCCCACAAGGTTGCAGCGTAGCGCCGCGGATTGATCGCAACGAGCATGTAGATGATGCCGAAGCACGCAACCAACAGGCCGACGATGCGCGCATCTTCGCTTGCAACCGGCGACACGATGCCAAGCGCGCCGATCACGATATTATAGGCGGCGGCAAGCCAGAAAAAGCCGCGCCAGAGCCAGCTGACCGGCTCCGATCCCAGCTTTGCACCGACCCGGCCATCGCTTTCGTGGGGGCTCATGACGCTTCGTCTCCGGTGAAAGGTTCGTCACTGGTATAGGCACAGCCGAACAGAGTGGAATCGCCGAGCGAAACGGTCGCGGTATAGGGATAGCTGCGGTCGCTCATTCCGTCGCTGCAATCGCCCGGAGTGATAGCGGCGCTCATCGCTTCGCCATCGAGTGTCCCTGAAAAACTGACACCATTGTTGCCAGCAAACCGGTCGACAGCGAAACGCGCGCCTTCAAGATTTTCGGGCGAGGAGTAGATCGCCGTATGACCATCGCTTTCGGGCGCTATTTCGAGCGCCCAGAACGGCTCTGTGCCGAGCACCGAAATGCTGGCCTCTGCCGCAATACCGTCAAACGCCTGCGTGTCCTGGCTGATTTCTCCCGGCGTCTGCGAACAGGCGGCAAGCAGGAGGACGAGCGGCGCGGTCAGGCGGAGGGGGCTTGGCATCGGCGGGGGTTTAGCACCGCTTGGGGGCAGTAGGAACCACCCCCAAACGTGCACGTACTATTAGCCCGGCATCAGGACGGTATCGATCACGTGGATCAGACCGTTCGATGCTTCGACGTCGGTCGCCTCGACCGTTGCGGTGCCGCCTGCGGCATCGGTCAGCACCACAGCCCCATCGACGAGGTTCGCGGTCAACGTTGCGCCGTTGACGGTGGTGATGGTGTAACCTTCATCGCCAGCGCTCTCGATCGCTGCGATGAGCGTCGGTGCGTCGATTGCGCCCGAGACGACGTGGTAGGTGAGAATATTGCCCAGAGTTTCGGTGTCGTTGGTGGTCAGCTCGGTCAGCGTGGCTTCGTCGATCTTGGCGAAGGCATCGTTGGTCGGGGCAAAGACGGTGTACGGGCCTTCGCCGCTCAGCGTTTCGCCGAGGTTCGCAGCGCCGACAGCGGTGACGAGGGTCGAGAAATCGGGATTGCCCGATGCGACTTCGACGATCGTGCCAGCAGCCGTGGCGTCTTCGGCCATGGCGGTTTCGTCGGCCATCATGTTGTCGTCCGTGGTGGTCTCGCTTCCGCATGCGGCAAGCGCGAGTGCTGCGCCGGTTGCAAGAGCGAGATGCGAGGTAAACTTGGTGATGTTCATGAGATCATCCTTTGAAATTCTGAGGGGATGGTTGGTGACGGAACCGGAGTTTCATTGTCCGATCCCGCGACCAGCTACGTAAGCATCGAGGATATGGATGTGCCTTGGCCGTATATCGACCACTTGTGCGGCAGAGTGTGGCTCTGATTGGACGCCTGACATGCGTGCCGAGGGCGCTTCGATCCTATCCAATCGCGTTCTTGCCCGTATAAACCATTGCGGATGGGAGGTTTTTGCATGGCAGGCGGACTAGGACTGGCACTTAGCGGCGGCGGAGCGCATGGCGCGTTTCAGGTTGGCGTGCTCGATGAATTGATCACGCGGCGCGGCATCGATTTCGAAAGCATCGCGGGCACTTCGACCGGAGCGATCCAGGCGGCAGCGGTGGCACAAAACTCGGTCGACGAACTGCTCGCGTTCTGGACCGGGATCACAGGGCCCGACGACATTTACAAATCGCGCGGCGGGCCCTTGTGGGCAATCATAACGGGCAAGGACTCGATCTATTCGGTTGGCCCGCTGCACGAGCTTCTGCGGAACGCCTATCATGACGAGCGCATCCGCGCGACGGGCAAAAACCTGCGGCTGGCCGTGGTCAATATCACCACTGGCGAGTTCAGGACCATTGCGGAGAGCACCGACAACCTCGCCGACTGGGTTCTCGCAAGCGCCGCGCAACCGCCGTTCTTCCCGCCATGGATCACCCACGACATCCAAGCGCACAAGGAGCAGTGGGTCGATGGCGGGGTTAAGGACGTGACGCCCTACAACTCCCTGCTCCAACTGAAGCCCCGTGCGATCCTGTGTGTGCGGGCCGAAGCACCGCTTGCGCACCCGCGCAAGCCCTACAACAGCGTCGTCACGATCGGGCTGCGCTCGGTCGAGCTGCTCACCCGAGAAGTGGCCGATAGCGACCTTGCCGGGGTGGAGCTCGTCAACGACATACTGCGAGCCGCCGCAGCGCAGGAGGCCAAGCTTGTCGCTCTGGGCCTGACGCCAGAACAGGTCACCGAGGCGATGGCCCCGTTGCGCGAGCGGATCGACCGCTATGCGCTCATCCCGACAATGGTGATCGAACCGGCGACCAACCTTTACGAGACTATCGAGTTCATCCCCGAACTGCTGCTCCAGAACATCGAGCGCGGGCGGGAGGCGGTGCGCAGCGACTGGCCGAACATCGCCTCCTTTCTCGGTGTGCCCGAGTAGCTCCTGCTAAATCACCTTTTCGGGGCGCGGATCGTGGCTGTGGCGGGCTTCGCGGCCCAGAACACGCTCGAGCCGCTGCACCATGGTCGCCGCCGCCTTGCGCGCGACCGCATCCACCTTCGAACCATGCTCGGTCACACCGATCGGGCGACCACCGCGCGGACGCGCTTCGATGGTGCAGGCCTTGTCGTCATGGCCGTGCTTGTGACCGTTTTCGTCGGAGACGTGGACCTCGATCCGGGTGAGCCGATCCTCGAAGCGTGCGAACTTGGTCCGCATCATCGCTTCGATCCGTTCGGCGACGTTTTCGGTCCCCATGACGGTGTGGTCGGTGTTGAACTGGAACTGCATTGCGAGTCTCCTCTTCTCTGTTCCCTGTTGCACTCCTGATATGGTGCTCATCATGCGCAATTGCGAGCCCAAATCCTACACGATGGAACACTTGGAGCACTGTCCAGAGAGTATAAACCACGGCCTACCGAAAATGGTTGCACGAATGCGGTAGAACGTGCGCAAGCCCCCGAAAGATCGCAGTTTTCCATGCCCGGAAGGCTAGCGCGCGAACGCCTGAGTAGGAAAGCGCAAAGCCGCCCTAGCAGGCCTTCAGATGTTGCTCTGGTCGGGCGGCACGCCTTCCGGCAGTTTGGCCGCACAAGTGGGGTCTTTTGCCAGCTCGACATGCGCGCCGATGCCATAGCTCGTCATGCTGATCGAACCCAATGCGTGGCCCTCCAGCAGCGTTTCGACCTGCGAGCCCTCTTCCGCCGCAATCCCTGCCAGATAAAGTACCGGCAGGAAGTGGTCGGGCGTCGGCACCGCCATCGCATAATCGGGATGCTCCAGCAGCTTGAGAATATCCTCGGGCGCCTCGCGCAATTGTTCGCCCGCCGCCTCGTCAAAGCGCCGGCCCCATTCGGTGCCGCTGTCGGGCTTGTCCCATTCGACCCGCCGCAGATTGTGGACGATATTGCCGCTGCCGAGGATCATCACGCCTTCATCGCGCAGCGCCGCCAGCTTGCGCCCCATTGCCACGTGGTAGTCGATCGGCCGCGTCGCATTGAGGGAGAGCTGCACCACCGGCACATCGGCATCGGGATACATGTGCTTGAGCACCGACCACGTCCCGTGATCGAGCCCCCACTGGTCCTGATCCAGCCCCATCCATTCGGGCTTCACCAGCTCCTGTATACGCCCTGCCAGCTCGGGATCGCCCGCAGCGGGGTATTCGACATCGAAAAGCTTCTGCGGGAAGCCGTAGAAATCATGAATCGTGCGCGGGCGCGCCATCGCGGTGACCGCGGTTGCGCCAAAATACCAATGCGCCGAAATCGCAAGGATCGCCTTGGGCCTTGGCAGATTGCGGCCCATTGCCGCCCACCCTTGCGTGTAGCCATTGTCCTCCAGCGTGTTCATCGGGCTACCGTGACCGATAAAAAGGGCGGGCTGACGCATGGGGCAAGTCTCCTTGGGGCGGGTTGGAGACTCCAAGATAGGATCGGCCTAGCCGGTTTCCATAAGCAATTCAGGTAAGTGGAGCGCTAGTTCGCTGCGGCTTCGCGCATGGCGGCGCGTTCGGCAGCGATCTTCTCGCGCTCTTGCGCTGCACCGCGCGCGGCTTCTGCCAGCGCACGCCATGTTTTCTCCGCCCGCAATTCGCGGTCGCGGACATTGTCGAGCTTTGCCGCTGTTGCAGCCTCTGCAGCGGCATCGGCGCGCTCGGTATAGAATTCATAGGTCTGGGCCATGGGAGCCTCGCTTTCGGATTGGAAGGACAGGGAAAAGGGGGCGCGGCGCCGTGTGCACCGCGCCCCGTTTTCTATCAGTCAGCCACCGAAAGGTTCACGGCGCTTTCCTTGCCGTTGCGTCCGGTTTCGACTTCGTAGTTGAGGCGCTGCTCCTTATCGAGCGTCTGCATGCCTGCTGCCTGCACGGCAGTGATGTGCACGAAGCTGTCGGCAGAGCCGTCGTCAGGCTGGATAAAGCCATAGCCCTTGTCGGCATTGAAGAATTTTACGGAGCCAGTTTTGCTGGACATAGAGACGTTCCTTTCAAGAACGTAAGTGTTGCCCGCGCAGCAGGATGCTGCATGGGTGGTGCGTCAATTCGATCAAATGAAAGGAAGTCGTCGTCCGGTTTACGCCGGGGCCGGGGCAGTCCGTTGGAAGGGACGCAAATGGCAAGCGGCGGTCGTCAAATTTCAAGTTCCGTCGCAAGTTCCGACGTCAGCAAGCGTGATGTAGCACAAAAACGGCGAAACGCCTAACGATTGCCGGATGAAGGGACCTGTCACCATCCTCGTCGACGCCGATGCCTGCCCTGTGAAGGAGGAGGTCTATCGCGTGGCCGACCGCTACAAGGCTGAGGTGAGGGTAGTAAGCAACAGCCCCTTCCGCGTGCCGGTGAGCGAGCGGGTGAAGCGGGTTGTGGTTGGCGACAGCTTCGACGCGGCGGATGACTGGATTGCGGAGAACGCCGACGAGCGCAGCGTGGTGATCACCGCCGACATTCTGCTGGCCGAACGCTGCCTGAAAGCAGGGGCGCGGGTGCTCAAGCATGACGGCCGCGAGTTTGACGCGGCGAGCATCGGCGGCGCGATTGCAACGCGGGCAATCATGGAAGACCTGCGCGCGGGAATGGACGGGATCGGAGGCGGCCCGCCGCCGTTCAGCAAAGCGGACAGGTCGCGGTTCTTGCAGGCGCTCGACCGGGTGATGGTGGGGATGGGGCGGGGTTAAGCGCCGAGATATCTGACCTTTGCAGCAACTTCATTGATCGAACATGGCTCTGTGAGCATTTCAATCCTCGAAAGCCCGATCGTCTTTTGGTCGGGCAAGTCGTCAGCCTTTACAGCGTAAAATCGCCATTGCGCAGGATCGCGATGATCCGCAAATTCGGGATCGATTTCAGCGTGCCAAGCGAAAATATAAATGTCGGCATAGCGTCCAACCTCGTTAATGCGCCTCGCCCCTTCCCAGCGAATCTTGCGGACCGCGATATCGAATCGGCCCCGGTTGGGCGCAAAGCCCTCAGCGTGCCAAGACTGAAGTGCCGCAGATTGCTTGACCTCAAGCTTGCAACCTTTCCCATTTTCAAAATCATGCGAAGCCCAATCTGCGGAGCACCAATCCCAATCCGGTTCCAAAACCAAAGATAGCATCGCTTCGACAAGCGTGCCTCGAAAGGCGTTGTTCACGAGAGGCGCGTCGAGCAACGCAGACATCAAACGGTTCTTGAGATCGATATCCAAGAGCAACACCTTACCGTCTAGCGACTCGCACATTCAGCGAGCTTCGCCTTTGCGTTTCCCTGCCCCAACCCCCGCATAGCGTTCCCTCAAGCCTGCGCCGAGCACCCACCAGCCGAGCGCCCAGAGGGCTCCGAAGCTCCATCCGGCGAGCACGTCGCTGGGCCAATGCACGCCCAAGTAAACGCGGCTGGTGCCGATTGCGAGGACCAGCGCCGCTGCCAGCACGACCACGTAGATGCGCTGGACACGGGTTTCGAGGATCTGGGTGAGCATCAGAGCGGCGGTCAGATAGACGATCGCGCTGTTGGCCGAGTGGCCGCTCGGGAAGCTGGCGGTGCCGACGTCGACGAGGTGCTCGATCACATCGGGCCGGTCGCGTCCGAACAGCAGCTTGGCAAGGCTCACCGATAGCGAGCCGCTCACCACGCCGCCTGCCAGCAAGGCGGCAGTCAGGACATGGCGCTGGATCAGCAGCAGGCCGAGCGCGCCCAGAACGACCAGCGTCAACACGGTCCCGCCGCCCAGCGCGGTGATGTCGATCATCGCCTGCACCAGCCACGCGGGGCCTTCGGGCACCATCGGCCCCACCCCGCCCGGTGCCGGATCGCGCATGTTCAAGAGGATCGCGCGGTCGAAGGCGTAAACGCGGTCACCCGCGAAAGCGAAGCCCAGCACGGTGACAAGCAACACCGCGCCTGCACCGAGCGCAATGCCGATCATCGCCAGCGGATAACGCCGCGCGGCCCCGCTGCGCTCGGGCGTGACCTGCGCGTCGGCGAGCTCGGAGATATCCTCTGCGAGCTCGCGGTCGGCAGCCCTTTGGTCGTCAGTGTGGTCGCGGCTCAAAGCGCAGCGTCAGTCATGCTCGCGGTCACCCTGCCCCATGTAGAGCTCGCGGCCCGTGTCCTCATAGACCTTGCTCATTTCGGCCATGCCCTTTTCCGCGTCCTCGGCAGCGACGAAGCTGTCGGAGGACTGGTTTTGCAGCTTGGCGAACTCGCGCACTTCCTGGCTGATCTTCATCGAGCAGAATTTCGGACCGCACATCGAGCAGAAATGCGCGGTCTTGGCGCCTTCTGCGGGGAGCGTCTGGTCGTGATATTGCTCGGCGGTTTCGGGGTCGAGGCTGAGGTTGAACTGGTCGCGCCAGCGGAATTCGAAGCGGGCT
>PALE01000063.1 GCA_002706445.1 Erythrobacteraceae bacterium | reverse complement strand
TATTGATGGGGGTATTTGCAAGACGACTCAAAAAGTTTATTAGGTAAATCAGCACGTTATATGCTCTCTATATTTCCCTCCTCCGCTACCATACTTCAGCGGCGCCAGACGTTCCGCTTCTTGCGGCAGTCGCCGTAGTCTCCAGAGCAAGCAACCAGATTGAACTTGCAATAGCTCGATGAATTCGCATTCTGCCCCGATGGGGGCAGGGGGCAAACCATTCGCTTTAGTGGTGCTCTTGGCACTGGCGGCTTTCGCGCTGAACGCGGTTTCGGGCAGCGAAGCGCGCGCGCAGGCCTATGACGAGGCACAGATTGCGGAAGTCGTTCAGTCGCTTTCGCCCGTTCCGCCCGATGTGAAAATGCCAACCAGCTCCGAGCTTTATGCAATGGGGATGGAGCTTCGCGGCATTTCCGATCCCAAGGGGTCATTCTTCAGGCTGAACGCGTTTGCCGATCTGATTGCGCTTTCCGAAGCGACGTTCGGACCCGACCATCCTTTCACCGGAAGGTTGTTGATCGCGCAGGCAAACGAATTGATCAGCGCGCAGTCTCTGGGCGAGGCCGAGGCCGCGCTTGATCGCGCCGAAACGATACTAGCACGGCGACTGGATAGCGATCATGGCGCGTTCGCCGGCCTGCGCTACGCCCGGATCGATATCCTCAGCTTGCGAGGGCAGCATCTTGAGCAAAGGGCAGCGGTCGACGAGCTGGAAGAATGGGTCAACCAGCATCAGCCTGATGATGAAAAGTCCGCCTTGGCGGTCGCCAATGCACGCTCGACCGCATTGTATTTTCTGGGCAGCTTCGCGGATGCCTCGACTCTGGGTGAGCGCGTCTTGGCCGACACTGCGCGGCTATATGGCGATGAGAGTGCGCAACTGGCTTCGGCGCTCGCCGGTCAGGTGCAGAACCTCGTTTCCGCAGGGCGGCTGGCAGAGGCGGAAGCGCTTATGGCGTCGCGCTCTCCCATGGCGGCGCTAGACCCTGCGGAGGATCGTCGCACAATCGCCTTGCTCCACCGCGCTAAAGCGCGAATTCTTGAATCGAAGCTCGACTACGCCGGCGCCAAAGATGCCTACAGCTTGGCTTATGACGGGCTTTCCGCAGCCGACTATAGGCTCGCCGGGGCGCGCATAAATCCCGACTATGAAACCTTCGGCGCGGTCAGGACGGCGCTGGATTTGCGGCGGCTTTACTACGACCAGCATCACGTTCTGGGCCTGTCGGCACCGGGGTGGTCGGATCAGGTCTGGTTGAAGATCGAGATCGAGGGGACCGAGCATCTGAGCTGGCGCATTGAACTGGATGAGCCGTTTACGATCACCAACCGCATCGAAGCCATGGTCGCCCGCAACAACGCCATGCACAATGAGCGTTCCTCGCGCGACCTCGACCTTGCGGAAAGGTTCTGGCGCGAATTGCTCGGATTTACGCAGGCGGGAACCGGAGCGCAGAGCGTCGCGAGCGCCGAGATCCAGATCAATCTCGCCGACAATTTGCTCAAGAATTTCCGCCCCTTTGCGGCGCAGGAAGAGGCAGAGGCTGCCCGTGCCATTATCGTTCGGGAGCTTGGCGAGAGCCATCCGCTGGCTTTGCGTGCGCGGTCTATCGAAGCCATTGCTTTGGCGAGGCAGGGGCGACGCGACCTTGCGGGCTCTGCCATCGACTCCGTTCTGGAGGACAGCTGGAAAGCGGGCGAGCCTTCCAAAGACATCTTTTCCCGCACTCTGGTGGAGCGCGACAGTCTCTTGCGGCTCGACCGGGACAACCGGGCGCGGCACCAATTCTGGGAGGTCTGGGGACCGCGGGCCCAGGGCCTGCAACTCTACACGGCTTTCGAACAATATGAGCAGGTGGCCGAGGCCCTGCTTTACCGGGCGCAAGTCAGCACCGATCTGGGTATGTGCCCATCCGCAGCCGAGAAAGCCGAGATTATGGCTGCCGCCGAGGGTTTTCGGATCACTCCTCCCGGTGGCGGTGAGCCCTACATCCCCACGCTGCTGCTCAGGACCGCTCAGATCAGCGACCAGATCATAGCAGAGACGATTGCATGCGGCGGGGCCGAGCCGGGGCAATTGTATGCTTTTCTGAAAGACCAGCTCAACAATCGCGCCGATTTCGCGTCGAACGAGAGCGGTCAGTCGATGGTCTCGCGCTATGATCGCTGGGCGCGATTGCTGGTTCGCGATCCGGCATTCGGGGTGGACAAGGACCACACCGACCTTGCGTATATTTTCCTAGGGCGCGCGGAATCACTGGCGGAGCGACAGATCAAGAACGCGCGCGATGGAGCCGGTGGCAATTCGGCAGACGCGCTGCAGCGACGGGTTCTGGCGAGCGAAGGGGTCGGGCTCGATTTTCGCTACGCACTCGAAACGCGTCTGCTGGCCAATTGGCGGTTCGCTCAAGCCCAGCAAGGCAAGAGCGGGGACGATCCGGATTATCTCTTCAATCTGAACGTGCTCGGCCGCGACGGGTTCGATGAAGCGTTCGAAGCCGCGCAGCTTCTTCGTATCGACGGGAACTCACAGGCGCTCGCTCTGGCCTCAGCGCGCGCCGCGGCCCCCAATCCGGAGCTTCGCGTGCTCGTCAGCGAGTATCAAGCCCTGAGCGCCGAGCTGTTCCGGCTGCTGGGGGCGGGCAACAGCGCGGACAGCAATCTTGGCGCGGTCCAGCAACGCCACGCGCAACTGGCGCAGCAGATCGAGGACGAATTTCCCGCCTATTACGACTTCGCAGCTCCGGCTCCGCTTACCCATAACGAAGTCGAGGCAGCCCTGGACGAAGGCGAGGGTTTGCTGACGATCCTGACCGTGGGCGAAGATGTCTATGTCTTTGCCGCGCAGCACGATCCCATTGGGGAGCGTGCCTGGCACCGGATCGAGGGCGGGGCTGAAGACGTCGAAATACTGGTCGAATTTCTGCGCTGCGACCTTGATCCGATCGAGTGCGGCTTGAACGCGGCGGTGCAAACGCGCGGGGGTTCCGGTGGCGAGGCGTTCGAGGATTGGGAGGGCTATGCTTTCAACCGCAACGCCGCTTTCGAACTCTACGATATGCTCATCGCGCCGGTCGCGCATGTCTTTGAGCCGGGGCGGTTCAATGGCCGGGTGGAAAAGCTTTATGTGGTGACCAGCGGGGCGATTTCCGCCTTGCCGCTTTCGGTTCTCCTGACGCAGAAGCCAGAAGATGACGGCCTCGACACCAGCGGAACCGTGTTCCTGGATGCGCCGTGGCTGTCTAACCGGTTTGATCTTGCCTATCTGCCGTCGGTTCCGGACCTTGCCGGAACGGCGCGGCGTGATTTTCAGGCGAATGGCTTTGTTGGCTATGGCGACCCTGTGCTCGCCCCGCCTTCGGACAAGGCCGAACCGGGCCAGCGCGGCGCGAGCCTCTTTGTCGAAACGCGCGGCGGCGCGACAATGGCGGATCGCGATGCCTTGATGAGCATGAAGAGCCTTGAAGGGGCAGAGGCCGAGCTTGCAGCGGTAGGAGCGCTGTTCACCGAGAGCGGGCGGCTTGTGACGAAGGACAAGGCAACCGAGGCCAACGTCAAACGCGACCCCGCTCTTGCCGGCGCGCAGGTCATCCTGTTCTCTACCCACGGCGTCCTGCCCGATCCCCGTGTGGGATTTGCCGAGGCTGGTCTGGTATTCACGCCGCCAGAACAATCGACACCGGACGATGACGGGCTTTTGTCGGCCTCCGAAGCGGCAGCGCTGGATTTAACGTCCGAACTTGTCATCCTGTCGGCGTGCAACACCGCCACGGAAGGCTCCTTTTCCGGCGCTGACAGTCTTTCAGGACTGGCACGTTCCTTCATCTTCGCAGGAGCGCGATCTGTTTACGCGACCCATTGGCAGGTCAATGATGCGATCACGAAGGAGCTGATACTGGCGGCAATCGATATTGGTCTGAAGAGGCCCGAACTATCGCGAAGCGAGGCGCTAGGCCTTGCCATGGATGCGATACGAACGGGCCAGCACGCGGATGGCAGGCCGATCGAAGGCTGGACGCCGGACTGGGCGCATCCGAGTGCGTGGGCCCCGTTCGTCACCATAACAAGCGTCACGCGAGAGGCGGGCGAATAACGACAACGGCATCGTTCGCTTGGCAGTCATCGCTGGCGCTGACTGCCAAGCGTGCCGTCAATCTATCTCCGGCAGGCGGTCGAGATATTTGTCGAGGGTGAGGGGATATTCGCGGACCCGGATGCCGGTGGCATTGTAGATCGCATTGGCAACCGCCGCGCCCGGTCCGCAGATACCCAGTTCGCCTACGCCCTTCGCCTTCATGGGCGAGACAATCGGGTCCAGGGTTTCGAGGAAGATGACCTCCTGATGGGGAATGTCGGCGTGAACCGGAACTTCATATCCGGCAAGGTCGTGATTGACGAAGAAGCCAAAGCGGGGATCGACGGCGAGCTCTTCCATCAAGGCCGCGCCAGCAGACATCACCATGGCACCGATCACCTGGCTGCGGGCGGACAGGGGATTGAGAATTCTCCCCGCGTCGCACACCGCGAGCATCCGCCGGATGCGCGTTTCCCCGGTGTAGATATCGACAGCGACTTCGGCGAAATGTCCCGCGTAGGACGCTACATTGTATTCTTTCTTGAACTCGCCGAAGCTTATTTCACCATCCGCAGACAACTCGCCTGCATCGCAAATGGCGAAACTCTGTTCACCGGCTTCGATCCGGCCGCCTTCGAACGTCGCGGCATCGCCGTCGAAGCCGAGCTTCTCGCCAATCGCGCGGCGCAGGTTGACGCAGGCGGCATAGACACCGGCGGTCGAGCTGGCTGCACCCCATTGGCCGCCAGAGCCTGCCGCCACGGGATAGAGCGAGTCGCCCAATTCGACGCTCACCCGTTCGAGCGGGATGCCCATGGTTTCGGCGGCAGTTTGAGCGATGATCGTGTAGCTGCCGGTTCCGATGTCGGTCATGTCGGTTTCGACGATCAGGCGACCGTCGGACTGCAGACGAACCCGCGCGGCAGACTTCATCGTCGGCGCGCCGCGATAACCGGCGGCGACGCCCATACCGATCAGATAGCGGCCTTCGCGTATTGCACCGGGGGTCGCCGAACGTTTGTCCCAGCCAAACCGCTCGGCACCCTCGCGCAGGCAGCGGACCAGATTGCGGTCGGAGAATGTGCGACCGGGCCGGCCGGGAACTGCTGAGTCCGGCTCGTTGCGTACGCGCAGTTCGATGGGGTCCATGCCGAGCGCTTCGGCAAGTTCGTCCATCGCCACTTCGAGCGCGAGGTGTCCGGGCGCTTCTCCCGGTGCGCGCATGGCATTGCCTTCGGGAAGATCGAGCGTGGCGATGTAATTGGCAATGAGGCGATTGGGACCGGCGTAAAGCGACGGGGTCTGCGCGGTCGCATTCTCGCCGTCGGTGCCATTGAGATTGCCCGACCAGTTCTCATGCGCAACCGCGGAGATGTGCCCGTCGTGCGATGCCGCGATGCGGATGCGCTGGATCGTCGCGTGGCGGTGAGTGGTGTTGTTGGGGATCAACGGACGCTGGAGAGTAACCTTTACCGGACGCCCCGCAGCGCGCGCGGCAAGCGCGGCCATGACCGCATCCGCCCTGATGAAGAGCTTGCCGCCAAATCCGCCGCCGACATAGGGCGAATCCACGCGTACATTCTCGGCGTCGATGCCGAGGATCTCTGCCATGCTTTCCTTGGCCCAGTTGACCATCTGGTTGGAAGTCCACAGCGTCAGCTTCGGCCCATCCCACGCGGCGATGGTCGCATGCGGCTCCATCATCGCGTGGCTTTCGTCTGCGGTATGAAAGCGCGAGTCGATCTTTACCGGTGCCGCGTCAAAGGCAGCGTCGAAATCGCCCTGTTTGTGGGCCTTGCTGGCCAGCGGAGCATCGGGCGCTGCCGCCTCTAGGTCGAACGCGCCCTCATCCCGCTCATAGTCG
Source organism: Erythrobacteraceae bacterium (assembly GCA_002706445.1). Classification (GTDB taxonomy): domain Bacteria; phylum Pseudomonadota; class Alphaproteobacteria; order Sphingomonadales; family Sphingomonadaceae; genus Erythrobacter. Next base: position 5,710 of record PALE01000063.1, on the reverse strand, counting down.
GTCCGGATCAGCATAGCGGCGGACCGCGCCTGTTCGAAAGTCTCGGCCACCACGCAGGCAATCGCCTGATGGTAGTGCGCAATCTCTCGCCCGCCGAACAGCGGCGCATTGTTGTAATCGCTTGTGCCGACAGGATCGGTTTCGGTGGCGGCGACAACCGCGATCACGCCCGGCGCTCGCCGCGCATCGTCGAGGCTCATGGAGCGGATACGCCCCTTGGCAATCGCCGAGCCGATAACATAGCCGTACGCCTGATTGTCCGCGACATCGTGACGTTCGTAGGCATAGGGCGCGGTGCCGCTGACCTTGAGCGGCCCGTCAATGCGGGGGGTGGATTTGCCGACGATTTTCGCATCGTCGAAGAGGTTGCGTCCTGCCGGAGCGTTGAATTCCATGGGTCTAACTCCGCGCTTGAGCAATCAGGCCCGCCAAGGCGCGTTCGGCAAGCGGGATCTTGAACTTGTTGTCTTCGGTCGGCTTCGCACCCTGAAACGCACGCTCGACCACGGCTTTCGCGCCGTTCGGCAAGAGCGCATCGGCTTCCGACACACGCCACGGCTTGGGGGCGACGCCGCCAAAGGCGACGCGACCGCTGCCATCGGACTGGATCACCGCCGCGACCGAAACGAGAGCGAAAGCATAGGATCGGCGGTCGCGGACCTTCTGGTAGAAGTGCTGGCCGCCGATAGGCTTGGGCAGGGAGACCCCGGTGATGAGTTCACCCGGCTCGAGCACGGTTTCAATATGCGGGGTGTCACCCCAGAGCCGGTGGAAATCGGCAATGGGGATGGCGCGCGTCTCGCCATCGGGTCGCACAGTTTCGACAACCGCGTCGAGCACACGCAGCGCCACCGCCATATCGCCCGGATAGGTCGCGATGCACGCATCCGAAATGCCGATCACGCCCAACTGCCGCGAGAAACCGCCGATGGCTGCGCAGCCGCTCCCGGCCTTGCGTTTGTTGCAGGGCATGTCGGTGTCGTAGAAATAGGGGCAGCGCGTGCGTTGAAGCAAATTGCCCGCTGTCGTCGCCTTGTTGCGCAATTGCCCCGAAGCGCCCGCAGCGATCGCGCGGGTCAGCACCGCATAATCGCTGCGAACCGTGTCATGCGCGGACAAGGCGGTGTTGGAGACGAGCGCTCCGATCCGCAGGCCGCCATCCTCAGTCTGCTCGATCTGGTCGAGGCCGAGGTCCTGCACATCGACGAGATGGGTAGGAGTCTCGATCTCGAGCTTCATCAGGTCGAGCAGATTGGTCCCGCCGGCGATGAATTTCGCGCCCTGCCGCGATGATACCGAGGCAGCGGCTTCGGCGGGCGTGCGGGCGCGTTCGTAGGTAAAGCTTCGCATCTTACGCCTCCGCCACTTCGGCCATGGCCTCGGCTATGTTGGAATAGGCGCCGCAGCGGCAGATGTTGCCGCTCATCCGTTCGCGCATTTCCATGTTCGATGCCTGCATCGTGCCGGTCAGATCGTCGGTCACATGGCTCGGCACGCCCTTGCGGATTTCCTCAAGGACCGAGACTGCCGAGCAAATCTGGCCCGGCGTGCAATAGCCGCACTGATACCCGTCATGCTTCACGAAAGCGGCCTGCATCGGATGGAGATTGTCCGGCGTTCCCAATCCTTCGATGGTGGTGACCTCATCCCCCTGATGCTGCACTGCAAGGCTCAGGCAGGAGTTGATACGCTCACCATTGACGATGACCGTGCAGGCGCCGCACTGCCCGTGATCGCAGCCCTTCTTGGTTCCGGTAAGCTTGAGGTGTTCGCGCAAGGTGTCGAGAAGGGTGGTGCGGGTGTCGAGCTCGATTTCGTGCTCGGTCCCGTTGACCGTCAACTGCACGGACATGCGTGTATCGGCTGGGGCTGTCATGGAGTTATCCTGGGCAAATGAGATTGATGCGTGCGTCACTGCTACGGTCGCCACCCCGCCAGCAAGAACGCCGCGGCGCGATAGCGCGAAAAGTACATCGTTTGTCATGGGTTACCACCTAAACCTTGCCCGCTCCAGCTTATGCCACGGATGGGCGGGCGCGAATATGGGCAATTGCGCAGTGTCTTGCCGCTCGGCGGGTCAGAAGCCCACGCCGGCGTGCGCTGTCAGCGTCAGGGCGATGGCCAGACTGGCAAGGATAGCAGCCAGATTGCTTGTGGCCCTTACCGGCCACGCATAGCCCTCAGCGTTCCATTCGAAGTGACTGCTTACCACCACCGCAATTCCCACGATAGTGAACCACGGTGTGACCAGCAGGCCTAACTCGCGGCGGACGGCCATGATGGCGAGATCGTGGAGCAAGCCGCTTACCGCGAAGGTGAATATAAGCGCGAGCCATGAGGGCATGAGATTTTGGAGCGGCGATTGGACAATCTGCCCAGCCCATAACTCCAGATCGGATTCCAGTGTCGCCAGAAACCGGCCAGCGAATTTGCACCCAAGGAACGATCGAGCATGTTTCGTAGCGAGTGCTTGTGTCCGAGCGGGACGCCGTTCCGCCTGCGCACATATTGCGCCAATGTCAGATTTCGCCCCACCCGGCAGAGGCTAGCACTGTTTGCGGCACAGGCCAAAGTCGTATGATCAGAAACCGCAGAATGGGAAGTGCTATGCCGGACGCTCTCTCCTTCTGCTGGCCGCTCTTTACGGGCCACCGCTCCAAACGTTAGGTTCTCAGACCTGATAGTTCAGGCAAGAGCAATTGCTTTGGCGCATGGAAATGAGCAAGGACGTGTCTATGAGTGAGACCCGGCAGATATCTGCAACAAGGCAGCCCCCCAAGGGCGCGATCCGTGAATCTCTGCTCGACGCGGCGAGTTCGCTGATGCGCGAGATGGACACGGTCGAGGTCGGCATTCTCGACATTGCCGCGCGGGCAGACGTCAATCACGGCATGATCCGCTATTATTTCGGCAGCAAGGAAGGGATGATGCTCGCGCTGCTCGACCGCGATGTCGAGACGAGGATCAGGCAGCTGAACGCGCTTCTGCGTTTGAATGTCAGTCCTACCGAGAGGATGCGTATCCACCTCGAGGGGATTCTCGATACCTATTACCAGATCCCCTATCTCAATCGTCTGATCCAGGTGATGGTGCGCGATGCCTCGCCCGAGCGCGTCGATCACATCGCCAATGAGCTTCTCAAGCCGATTGCCAATGCCCAGCATCGCATCATCAATGAAGGGATCGCGGCAGGGGAATTTCGCAAGGTCGATCCCAAGCTGTTCTACTTCAACACGATCGGTTCGGCGGACGGGCTATACGCCAACCGCTTCACTCTGTCGGCAGTGTTCGGCGGAATCGCTGCGGCCGACAACGCGCTGCACGAGCGTTACAAGCGGCAGACGGTCGAGACGCTGATGGCGGGGTTGCTCGCATAGCTGCGTGCCCCGGAGCAGCTGTGCTGCTCAACGCCGTAGCGTGAGATTCAACCGTTGAGGCTCGCAACCTCCGCCAGCACGCGCTCGGCCAGTTCCTCGCGGCAGATCAGCAGATCGGGCATGTAGGTTTCGCGCTGGTTGTAGACCAGCGGTCTGCCGTCGATGCGCGAACAGTGCAGGCCGTGCGCGCGTGCCACGGCGACGGGCGCGCAGCTGTCCCATTCGTATTGCCCTCCTGAATGGAGGTAGATTTCCGCTTCGCCGCGCACGACTGCCATCGCTTTCGCGCCGGCGCTGCCCATTTCGACCAGCTCGCCGCCGATCCGTTTGGCAACTTCGACCGCTTCCCTGGCCGGACGGCTGCGGCTGACCACGAGGCGCGGTTTTGCTGCGGCGGGTTTGAGCGAGATGCGCTGGTCGGTGCGCAGGACTTCGCCGAGACCGGGCAGGGCGACCGCACCCACTTCGGCCACGCCGTCGATCGCCAGCGCGACATGCACCGCCCAGTCGGAGCGCGCCTCGCCATATTCGCGCGTGCCGTCGACGGGATCGACGATCCACACGCGCTTTTTGTCGAGCCGTTCAGCCGTGTCCTTGCTTTCCTCCGACAGCAGGCCGTCATCTGGCCTCAGGTGGCGAAGCGCATGGACCAGAAACTGGTTGGCCGTTTCGTCACCCGCCTTGCCGAGCGGTTTGCCGGTAATCAGCCCGCTTTCGCGCACCTGCAAGAGTATGCGTCCGGCGTGTTCGGCAAGCTGGGCCGCGAGTTCGGCGTCGGTCATGTGGAGAGAAATCCCTTGAGAGGCTGGCAGTGCGCCATGCTCTATGGGGGAGCGCCGATGTGCGCAACCGTGCTGTTCCGACGCGAAAGGCGCCTAGATAGCCGAGCTGAAACGCTGTTGCGTATCTTCGCGGTAGCGATCGAACAGCGCCGCAATCGTGCGGGCGTAGGGCAGGCCTTCGGGTGTAATGGAAAGCTGCATTCCGTCGAGCGTCGCCAGACCGCGTTCGATGAAGGGCAACAATGCCTGCCAATGACGCGAGTAGAGGCAAGGGGACAGCACCGCTTGCGAGCGGCACAAAATGTCCTCGATCACCTGCGCGCGCATCTGGTCCTCGGCGCTGCGGCGGATACCGTGCGAGGCGGTGAGCAGGCCCTGCGAGGCCATCATCCGGTAGCGGCCGTTGTTCTTCTCGTTCTGCGCGATAAGGCCGGGGAAACCGTGGATCGCGCTCGCGCCAAAGCCGAGAAGCACTTCGCCCGGGTCATCGGTGAACCCCTGGAAATTGCGGCGCAGAGTACCGCCGCGCGCCGCTTGGGCGAGCGGGTCTTGCGGCAAAGCGAAGTGATCGAAGCCCACCGCGTCGTAACCGTGACCGGTGAGGAAGCCGAACGCCTGCGAGGCCATGGCAAAGCGCGCGCCGGTGTCCGGCAGCGCATCGGTGGGAATCGCCTTCTGGCGCGGAACCATGTGCGGGACATGGGCGTATCCAAACACCGCGATACGGTCTGCGCCCAGCGTCTTGGTCTTGTCGAGACTGTCGGCGAGGTCCGCTTCGCTCTGGTGCGGCAGGCCATACATCAGGTCGAAATTGATCGAGGTGACGCCTGCGCGCCGAAGCCATGCGACCGTCTGGTGGATGAGCGCTTCGGGCTGTTCGCGCCCGATCACCTTCTGGCAATGCGGGGCGAATGTTTGCACTCCCATGCTCGCGCGGGTGACGTTTGCTTGCGCGATGGCATCGCTCCAATCCGCAGTCATCGAGCGCGGGTCGAGCTCCACCGACCATTCGGCATGGTCGAGCGTGAAATTGCGGTGCAGCGCATCGACCAGATCGAGGAACTCGGCAGGCAGGATCGCATTGGGGCTTCCCCCGCCGAAAGCGATACGGCGCACGCGTGCGTCCTTGGGAAGCAGGGCGGAGATGGTGCCGATCTCGCTATGCAGCGCGGCGAGATAGCTCTCGACCCGCTGGCGGCGGCTGGCCGCGCCCGTGTTGCAGCCGCAATAGAAGCAGATCTTCTCGCAGAACGGGATGTGCAGATAGAGCGAGATATCGCCCGATGCCTGCTCGATCTGGTCGCGCAGAGCGGTGTTGGGGATTGCGCCGAAATCGGCAGCGGTGGGATAGCTCGTATAGCGCGGAACGGGCTTGGCGAGCAGGTCGGGATGATATGGCCACATGCGAGTGGACTAGGTGCGCGAACGCCACCAGTCCTTGATCGAAATCAAGTTACGCCTTCGATCGCTTCGTTTTCTCGCGGCAGGTTCCGGCGTGGCAGCCCTGCGGGTGGCAATTGCGCTGCGGATCGCTGTCGTCATCGCCCAGCG
>PALE01000062.1 GCA_002706445.1 Erythrobacteraceae bacterium | reverse complement strand
CTGGCTCTGGCTCTGGCTCTGGCTCTGGCTCTGGCTCTGGCTCTGGCTCTGGCTCTGGCTCTGGCTCTGGCTCTGGCTCTGGCAGGGCCTGTGCGAGCGGTCGTGGCGGGTCAATCGCGGGAGGGGGGACAACGGGAATCCCCTCGCGCGCTTGTTGGCGGCGCATTTCGGCGGCCAGAAACAACGCCTTTTCGCGCGCGGCGGTGAGATCGGCGAATTCCGAGATGCGCGCAGCCGCCCCGTTCAGCTCGGCACGCTGCGCATCATGCGCCGCATGGATCGCCAGCTTGTCGGCGGTGGGCGCTATGCCAAGCGCCGACCACGGCCACTCACGGGGCGATTCGGGCTGAGCGTCAGTGCCCAACGCTCTCCCCGCGCTCCAGACCCGAAAGCCGGAGCTGCTCGTCGATCTGCGCGATCAGCCGCTCGAGGCCTTCTGCGGTGTCGCTTTCGGCGCGGGCGACCAGCACGTCCTGCGTGTTCGAGGCGCGCAACAGCCACCAGCCATCCCTGGTGTTGACCCGCACGCCATCGGTCGCGTTGACCTCCTCGACCTCGGGGCCGGGATTGGTGGTCAGCCGCTCGGTCACTTCGGCAATCGCAGGGAATTTGCGCGCCTCATCGACCTGAAAGCGCATCTCCGGCGTGTTGAGCATATCGGGCATTTCGGAGCGCAACTGCGTCACCGATTTGCCCAGCCGCGCCGAGGCCGCAAGCAGACGGATACCTGCATAAAGCGCATCGTCGAAGCCGTAATATTCGTCCGCGAAAAACACGTGACCGCTCATCTCGCCTGCCAGCGGAGAGCCAGTCTCCTTCATTTTGGACTTAATCAGCGAGTGGCCGGTCTTCCACATCAAGGGGTTACCGCCATGCTTCGCGACAGAATCGAACAATGCGCGGCTTGCCTTCACATCGGCGATAATTGTCGCGCCTGCGTGCGCATCATCGCCGGTGAGCAGATCCTCGGCATAGATCATCAGCAGCTGGTCGCCCCAGATCACCCGGCCTTCGCCGTCAATTGCACCGATCCGGTCGCCGTCGCCGTCGAAAGCCACTCCGAAGTCGAGTCGCTTCTCCGCGACGAGAGCGCGCAAATCGGCAAGGTTCTCTTCCACCGTGGGATCTGGATGATGGTTGGGAAAATGTCCGTCAACGTCCGTAAACAGCAGATGATGCTCTCCGGGGAGCCGTGCGGCCAGCGCCTCGAGCGCGGGTCCCGCCGCCCCGTTACCAGCGTCCCAGCCGACCTTGAGGCCGGCAAGCGCAGCGGTGTCGATCCCGCTGAGCCCTTCGAGCATACGCTCGACATATTGGCCAAGGATGTCGATGCTCGAGACGCTGCCCGCGCCGTCCGTCCAGTCCCCCGCAGCCGAGAGCTCCCCCAGCTTGGCGATGTCGGCGCCAAAAAACGGTCGCCCCTGAAATACCATCTTGAAGCCATTGTAATTGGGGGGATTGTGGCTGCCAGTTATCTGAATGCCGGCTTCCACCTGTTCCGATGACGCCTCGGCGTAATAGAGCATCGGGGTCGCCCCCATGCCGATCCGCACCACATCGCAACCGCTCGCGGTAAGCCCTTCGACCAGCGCATGTTCGAGCATGGGCGAGGACACCCGCCCGTCATAACCGACCGCGACGGTCTGGCCGCCTGCGCGCTGCAACAGGCTGCCGAAGCTGCGCCCGATCGCCCGCGCATCGTCGGGGCCAAGTGTTTCGCCAATGATACCGCGAATGTCGTATTCGCGCAGGATGGTGGGATCGAATGTATGGGTCATATCGCGGGCAATCCTAGGGTCTGGCCGGAAGGTTGCAAGCAATTGAACTGTAAATGTTTCAATCACGCGATGGGGCCCGCGATCAGGCCCGCGATCAAACGCGCGTTTCGTCGTCGTCCTTGAGCTCGACTCCGCGACCCGGCAGCTCGTCGAGCAGGAGGTCGCGTGCGTCGTTCGCCTCGTGCACGGCCGCATTGCTGCCGCCCTTGTCGGGGTGGACCATCGCGATCAGTCGTTTGTGAGCGGCAAGGATTTGCGCACGGTTTGCTCCGGCATCGACCCGCAGCAGCTTGCGGGCGTTGAACACCGCCTGCGCGCGCGTCGGACGGGACGAGAGATATTGCCACGGCCACTGGCCGAACGCCCAGCGGAATAGGACGCAGACGAGGATGAGGATAACCGCAATGCGCAGCAGCATGGCCTAGGCGACCTTCTTTTTTGGGGCGGCCCGACTAGCCTCGGCCTTTCCGCTCTCGGAACGACCGTGACCGGGCAATTTTAACGCCTGAACCAGAGCGCGCAATTCCTGCCGCGCAACGATATGGCTGGTGCCAAGATCGCCCAGATGCCCCTTGTCGAGCAGCGTGAGCCCTGATGGGAACAGCTCGCGATAGATCACGCGTTCGGACAGGCCGTGCACCACGCGGAAACCGACACGTTTCGACAGTTCTTTGAGAGCGCGCTCGATGCGCGCCATATTGCGCGCCTCGGTATAGCCGGTGCGGTTGCGCACCACGACCCAGTCCATCTCGGGCCGCTTCTGCTCGATCGTCGCCTTGGTGCGCCGCATCCGCGCTTCCCAGATAAGCTCGGCAAAGAAGGACAGCTTCTTGACCTTGAAGCTTTCGGGATCGACCTGACCGATCAGGTCGAAATCGACGAAGCTGTCATTCATCGGCGTGACCAGCGTATCGGCCATTTCCACCGCGCAGCGCGCCAGCGGATCGTCGCGGCCAGGATTGTCGATGATGAGAAAGTCGCAGTCCTTCTCCAGCTTCTCGATCTTGAGCGCGAGCGCCTGTTCGCTGCGTCCCTTGAACACTTCGCAAGCCGGCGTCGGCAATTCGACCCCGCGCCGCTGCATCGTGTGGAACCGGTTTTCCATGTAACGATGCGAGGTGCGCTGGCGCGGATCGAGGTCGAGCATCGTCACATGCGCGCCGAGATAGGACAGCGCGACCGCGACATGCACCGCCGTGGTGGATTTGCCCGTCCCGCCCTTTTCATTGGCAAAGACGATCCGGTGAGCGGTCTTTCGGGGCATTGGGGGTCAGGTCTTTCCTGTTTGGGGGCGTTGGCGAACGGTTACCAAGCGGCTAAGCGACGATCACGATATTATCCGAGGGGAATGGTCCGTGCAAACCGCTCACACGCTCGATGTGTTGAGAAAAACAATTGCGAAACTGCGCGCTGACGGCAGCACCGTCGGGCTGGTGCCTACCATGGGCGCGCTGCACGAAGGGCATTTGACGCTGGTGCGCCGTGCGCGCGAGGCATGCGATCACGTGGTCGCGAGCATCTTCGTCAATCCTACGCAATTCGGCCCCAATGAAGACCTCGATGCCTATCCGCGCCAGCTGGCCGAGGATTCGGCCATGCTCGAAGCCGAAGGCTGCGCACTTCTGTGGGCGCCGGGGGTGGAGGAGATGTATCCGCAAGGCTTCGTTACCAATATCTCGGTCAGCGGCGTGAGCGAGGGGCTGTGCGGTGCGGCCCGCCCCGGCCATTTCGACGGAGTGGCGACGGTGGTGTGCAAGCTGTTCCATCAGGTGCTGCCCGATATAGCGTTTTTCGGAGAGAAAGACTTCCAGCAGCTCGCGGTTATCCGTGCGATGGCACGCGACCTCGACCTGACCCGCCCGCACCACCTTTCGATCATCGGCGTGCCCACCGTGCGCGAGGCAGACGGGCTCGCGATGTCGAGCCGCAACCGTTATCTTTCCGAAGCGAACCGCGCCGCCGCGACCGCGCTGCCGCAGTCGATGAAGGCAGCGATTGCGCGCCTTGAAGACGGTCAGCCGGTTGCCCCCGTGCTCGCCGCGCTCGAAGGCGAATTGCTGCAGGCCGGATTTTCGAGCGTCGATTACGCCGTGCTCGCCGATGCCGCTTCCCTCGCGCCGCTAGAACACCTATCAGGCAGCGCAGCTCGGCTACTGGTCGCGGCAAGGATCGGCGGTACGCGGCTGATCGACAATATGGCGGTTTCGGCTTGAGCCGCGCAAAGGAATAGCACGCAATGTTGAAGCATTTCTGGGGTTCGCTCCTGTTCGCGGTCGTCTGCCTCGCCTTGGGCGGCTGGTACGGCTGGACACTCTACGGGACCATTGACGGCATGCTCGGGATCCTGTGGATCTGCGCGGTGCTGGCGGTGCTCGAAGTGTCGCTCTCGTTCGACAATGCGGCGGTCAACGCCTCGATCCTGAAAGACATGACGCCCAAGTGGCAGCAGCGCTTCCTGACATGGGGGATCGCGATCGCGGTGTTCGGGATGCGAATCGTCTTCCCGCTGGTGATCGTGATGGTTGCCGCCGGTATCGGCCCCGTCGACGCGGTCGATCTGGCGCTCAGCAAGCCCGCCGAATACCAGCGCATCGTCAGCGACGCGCATATCGGCCTGATGGGCTTTGGCGGGGCCTTCCTCGGTATGGTGGGCCTCAAATTCTTCTTCGATTCCGAAAAGGAACTGAACTGGATTCACATAATCGAGCGCCCGCTCGCCAAGGTCGCCAATATCGAGGCGATCTCGATTGGCCTCGTCCTGCTCGGCACTTGGGCGACCTCGACCATGCTGTCGGACGCCGACGCGCTGGTTTTCATCACCGCGGCAATCGGCGGCCTGCTGGTCTATCTGGTGGTGGAGATCGTCAATCACCTGCTCGAACCGCCGACGCCCACCAATGGCGATGTGGCAAAGGCCGGTTTCGGCGCGTTCCTCTACCTCGAAGTGCTCGACGCGAGCTTCTCCTTCGACGGGGTGATCGGGGCATTCGCGCTGACCAACAACCTCATCATCATCGCCATCGGACTTGGCATCGGGGCGATGTTCGTGCGTTCTATGACGATCTTCCTCGTCCGGCAGGGCACGATGAGCGAATATCGCTATCTCGAACACGGCGCGTTCTACGCGATCCTTGCTCTGGCGGTGATCATGTACATCAACACCTTCGCGCATATCCCCGAAGTCATCACCGGACTGATCGGCGCGGTGCTGATCGGCCTTGCGTTCTGGGCGTCGGTGCGGGCGAACAGGGCCGAAGCGGCGCGCGAGGCAGGTCAAGCATCTGCTTGACGCAAGCGGCCCATTGGTGGCAATGGCGCGCTCTTGAAGCGGGCGGGTATAGCATAGTGGTAATGCTCCAGCCTTCCAAGCTGGCTAGAGGGGTTCGATTCCCCTTACCCGCTCCAGAGCTCCCCCGCATACACCCACCGCAGACTAGCCCCTCTCGCAAGAGGGGTTCGATTGCCCTCGCTGTGCTCGGTCCTCTGCGAGTCCCCCTGACGCGCTCCAGAAATTAGCCCCCCTCAAAGTTTTCCTACCTTGCACTGCAGCACACAGCCGCTAGCTGCATGGCATGCGTAATCTTACTCATCTCGAACGGCTTGAGGCCGAGAGCATCCACATCATGCGCGAAGTGGTGGCCGAGGCGGAAAAGCCCGTGATGCTGTATTCGGTCGGCAAGGACAGCGCGGTGATGCTGCACCTCGCCAAAAAAGCCTTCTACCCGTCGCCCCCGCCCTTCCCGCTGCTGCATGTCGATACGACGTGGAAGTTCAAGGCGATGTACGACCTGCGCGAAAAGAGCGCGAAGGACGCCGGGATGGAGCTGCTGGTCTATCACAACCCCGAAGCCAAGGAGCGCGGGATCAACCCGTTCGACCATGGCCCGCTGCACACCGACATGTGGAAGACCGAGGGGCTGAAGCAGGCGCTCGACAAATACGGTTTCGATGCCGCTTTCGGCGGCGCGCGGCGCGACGAGGAAAAGAGCCGTGCGAAAGAGCGCGTCTTCTCCTTCCGCACGGCCACCCACGGCTGGAACCCCAAGAACCAGCGCCCCGAACTGTGGAACCTCTACAACGCGCGCAAGGCCAAGGGCGAAAGCATCCGCGTCTTCCCGCTGTCGAACTGGACCGAACTCGACATCTGGCAATATATCCATCTCGAAAACATCGAGATCGTCCCGCTCTATTATTCGGCCAAGCGTCCGACCTTCGAATATGAAGGCGGCTTGTTCATGGCCGACGATATCGAGCGGCTGGAAAAGGTGATGGGCTTCCGCCCCGACATCACCGAGCGTTCGATCCGTTTCCGCACGCTCGGCTGTTTCCCGCTCACCGGCGCGGTCGAAAGCGAGGCGGCAACGCTGCCCGAGATCATTCAGGAAATGCTGCTCACCACCACTTCCGAACGGCAGGGCCGCGTGATCGACAAGGACGGCGGTGACGCTTCGATGGAGAAGAAGAAGCAGGAGGGCTATTTCTGATGAGCAATCAGGACTCCAGCTTCCAGACCGATGCCCTCATCGCCGAGGACATCGACGCCTATCTCGAAAAGCACCAGCACAAGACGATGCTGCGCTTCATCACCTGCGGCAGCGTGGATGACGGCAAATCGACGCTGATCGGGCGGCTGCTGTACGATTCGAAGATGATCTTCGAAGACCAGCTCGAAGCGCTCAGCAACGACAGCAAGCGCGTGGGCACGCAAGGTCAGGAAATCGACTTTGCGCTGCTCGTCGATGGTCTCGCCGCCGAGCGCGAGCAGGGCATCACCATCGATGTCGCCTACCGCTTCTTCGCGACCGAGAACCGCAAGTTCATCGTCGCCGATTGTCCGGGTCATGAACAATACACCCGTAATATGGTCACCGGCGCCTCGACCGCAGACCTTGCGGTGATCCTGATCGATGCGCGCAAGGGCGTGCTGCAACAGACGCGGCGGCACAGCTATCTGTGCCACCTGCTTGGCATCAGCAACATCGTGCTCGCGGTGAACAAGATGGATCTGGTCGATTACGATCAGGCCACTTTCGACGCGATCGTTGCCGACTATTCGGCCTTCGCCGAGGAAGTCGGGATCGAAAGCTTCACCGCGATGCCGATCTCGGGCTTCAAGGGCGACAATATCACGGCGAACTCGGCCAATACGCCGTGGTACACTGGCCCTGCCCTGATCGAACATCTCGAAGCGGTCGATATTGCCAACACGCAGGCGCAGGAACGCCCGTTCCGTATGCCGGTGCAATGGGTTAACCGCCCCAACCTCGACTTCCGCGGCTTTGCCGGCCAGATCGCGACCGGGACCATCAAGCCGGGCGACGCGGTGCGGATTGTGCCGGCGGGCAAGACCAGCACGGTGAAGTCGATCGCCACTTTCGACGGCGATCTGGACGAAGCGACCGCGGGCCAGTCGGTCACGCTTACGCTCAATGACGAGGTCGATTGCTCGCGCGGGGACGTGATCGCCGCTGCCGAGGAACCACCTGAAGCCAGCGACCAATTCTGCGCGACCATCGTGTGGATGGATGAAACCGCGCTCAAGCCGGGCCGCGGATACTGGCTCAAGCTGGGCAGCCAGCAGGTCACCGCGACAATCCAGCCTCCGAAATATGAGATCGACGTCAACAGCCTCGATCACCTCGCGGCCAAGACGCTTGAGCTCAACAGCATCGGCGTTGCCGAATTTGCTACTGATCGCCCGATCACTTTCGAGCCCTACGGCAAGAGCCGCCAGCTCGGCGGTTTCATTCTGATCGACAAGTTCACCAATGCGACGGTGGGTGCAGGGATGATCGAATTCAGCCTGCGCCGCGCACAGAACGTGCATTGGCAGGCGACCGACGTCACCCGTGACCATCACGCCGCGATGAAGAACCAGACGCCGCGCGTGCTGTGGTTCACCGGTCTTTCGGGTTCGGGCAAGAGCACGATCGCGAACGAGGTCGAGAAACAGCTCGCGCTGATGAACCGCCACACCTTCCTGCTCGATGGCGACAATGTGCGGCACGGGCTGAACAAGGACCTCGGCTTTACCGAGACCGATCGGATCGAGAATATCCGGCGCATCGGCGAGGTCGCCAAGCTGATGACCGATGCGGGGCTGATCGTGCTTACAGCCTTCATCAGCCCTTTCCGCGCCGAAAGGCAGATGGTGCGCGAGATGTTGGCCGAGAGCGAGTTTATCGAGATCTTCGTCGACACCCCGCTCGAAGTCGCCGAAGAACGCGATGTGAAGGGCCTCTACAAAAAGGCGCGCGCTGGCGAGTTGAAGAACTTCACCGGCATCGACAGCCCCTATGAACCGCCCGAAAACCCCGAAATCCGGGTCAACACGGTGGACATGAGCCCGCAAGAGGCGGCGGAATACATCATCCGCCAGATACTGCCGCTGAAGTAAGAGGCTTTAAGCGGCAGGCTGGGCCGGTGCGGTGATCAGGATTTCGACGCGGCGGTTGGCTGCACGGCCCTCTTCATTGGGTGTGCCGTCGGGCAGCGCGTTGGGTTCGATTGGATTCTGCTCGCCGAAAGTGAGCACTTCGATCCGGTCCTCGGCCACGCCCATTTCGATCAGCCAGTCGCGCACGGCCTCGGCCCGCTCGAGTCCGGCGCGCAAGTTTACGCGGTCGCTGCCTGCCGTGTCGCTGTGACCGCTCAACAGGATCGGACCGCCCCGCCCGTATTGCATCGAAGAGAGCACTTTCTGCAGCTCTTCCACAGCGGCTTCGTCGAGCTCGCTGCCGCCTTCGGGAAAGCCGATGGTGGTCTCGAGCGGCTCGACCACGACGGGCACATTTGTCTGCTCCACTTCCGGACGCAGGATCGAGACGGTTTCCGTCGGTTCCTGCGTGGGTGAAGCCTCTGCGGCGGGCGTGGCGTCGCCCTGATCTTCGCTCGCGGGCTGCTCGCTCTGGGTCTCACATCCGGCCAGCGCGGCGACTGCCGCCAGCGCCATGATCGAACCTCGTATTTGCATCCTGTCCTCTTTGTCTTCTTACCCGGCCTGCGGCTTGGGGGCGCGGTCCGGGGCTTTCTCCTCGGCCGCGCGCACCTGCGGCGGCGCAAAGGTTATGATGATGTCGCCCGCGCGCGGTTCCGGCCGGGCGGCGTGGGTGAAGAAGCGCAAAGTACCGTCGTGGCGGACCAGCAACAGCATGGTCGCACTGTCGGGCAGGCGCTCGCGCGCGTCTTCATAATCGAATTCGTCGGAGAGCTTGGTCTTCTTGAAGACCCAGCCCTGCTTCTGCTTGTCGTTGACGTCCGAGACGCCGTAGCCCGCTTCGAACAGCGCACGGCCACGGATCCCTTCCGGGAGGGCGTGACGATTATCCTCGAGCACGTTCTCGCCCAGTTGATAGACCGAGTCCCGCCCGATCTCATGCGCAAATTCATTGCAGACAAGCGCGTTGTACGCCTCGTTATCGGTCGCCGCGACGAGCACCTGGAAGGGCGCGAGGTCGAGATTGTGCTCGGTCGCTTCGTTGAGGATTTCACCGTGATAGAAGGGCAGACCTTCGCGGCGGGCCGCGCTGAGGCGTTGCCAGCTTTGATCGACGATCATCACCGGCGTCTTGAGCGCCTGCATTTCCTTGGCGAGCGCAATGGTCCACGGGGTCGAGCCCACGATCAGCAGGCCGGGACGCGAAGTGCCTTTCACGCCCAAGAGCTTCGCCACGATACCGATGGTAAAGCCGTGCGCGATAACGGTGGCGACCACCACCGCGAAACTTAGCCCGATCAGCAATTGTCCGCCAACAATCCCGAGGTCTTCGAGCCGCAGCGCAAACAGGCCGCAGATTGCGACCAGCACGATCCCGCGCGGGGCAATCCAAGCGATGAACAGCCGCTCGTTCCACGGCACGCTCGTGCCGAGCAGGCTGACAAGGACGGTGATCGGCCGCACAAGGAACAGCAGCGCGAGCAGGAACAGCAGCGGGCGCAAGCTGGTGGTCAGATAGCCGAGATCCTCCCATTTGAGCGAGGATGCGAGCAGGATGAAAATGCCCGAGACCAGCAGGACCGCGATGTTCTCCTTGAACGGGTGGATCGAGCGCATGCTCGACACGTCGCGATTGGCGAGTGTGATACCCATGACCGTGACCGCGACGAGGCCCGCTTCGTGTTCGATCTGGTTGGTGCCGACGAAGACCGCGATGACCGCAGTCACAAGCACCGGAACCTTGAGGAATTCGGGGATCGCGCCGCGGGGGAAAAGATAGACGATCACGCGCGCGGCAGCATAACCGACCAGTCCTGCGATGATCGCCGCCAGAATTAGCGGCGGAACCACGTCGAAGACGGTCGCGCCGGGGTTTTCGTTGAGGCGGTAGAAATATTCATAGGCGATTACCGCACACAGCGCGCCGGTGGGATCGTTGACGATGCCTTCCCATTTCAGGATCGAATTGGGGCGCGTCTGGATGTTCGATTGACGCAACAACGGGATTACCACCGTCGGGCCGGTCACGATCAGAATTCCGCCGAAAAGGATCGCCACAGGCCAGACGAGGCCCGCGATATAAAAACCGGCCAGCGCGCCGAGAGCCCATCCGACCAGCACTCCGATGGTGGCCAATCGCCAGACCGCGCCGCCCGAATGGCGCAATTCGCGCAAGTCGAGGCTCAGCCCTCCCTCGAACAATATCAGCGCCACACCGACACTGATCATGGGATCCAGCATCTCTCCGAATGCGGATTTGGGATCGATAAAGCCGGTAACCGGCCCTGCGATAAAGCCAGCCGCGAGCATCAGCACGATCGCGGGCCAGCCTGTGCGCCACGCAATCCACTGCGCGCCGACACCAAGGGCGCCGACTGAAGCGATAACAATGGCTTGCGATTCCATCGAGATGGGAGAGGCCTTCCTCTTGAAGAAGTGTGAGTGCTAGCGGACCTTTGACACAAAGGCCACTTTCAAGCGCGAATCAGTCGCCTTCGAAGTCCATTAGCGCCGAAACCTTGATCCCCGCTCCGCGCAGTTTGTCCGCGCCGCCGAGGTCGGGCAGGTCGATCACGAACAGCGCGTGTTCGACCACCGCGCCCGCCTGCCGCAACAGTTCGACGCTTGCGAGTGCGGTTCCGCCGGTGGCGATCAGATCATCGACGATCACCACCCGCTCGCCTGCCAACACGGCAGCGGGGTCCATTTCGAGCCGGTCCTTGCCGTATTCGAGCGCGTAATCGATCCCGATGGTCTCGATCGGCAGCTTGCCCGGCTTGCGGACGGGTACGAAGCCCACACCCATCGCCACTGCCACCGCCGCGCCGAAGATAAAGCCGCGCGCTTCCATTCCGGCGATGCGCTGTGCGCCTCCGGCACGGGCGAGTTCGGCGAGGTGGTGCACGCTGGCCGCCATGCCTTCCGAATGGCCGATCAGCGTGGTGATATCGCGAAACTGGATGCCGGGTTCGGGGAAATCGGGGACGGTGCGCACCAATCCTTTGAGCGCTTCGGGTGTCATCACGTCAGCGCTCATTCGAAAATCCCCTCGGGCCTGTGCCTGCCCCTAAAAGCATGAGCGCCCCACCATCCGCAAGGGATGATGGGGCGCGTCATAAAATCAAATCTGCGTGAGGCCGCTTATTTCTTCTTCTTGTCGGCCCACACCTGCTTCTTCGACAAATAGGCAAGGCCCGTGGCGAAGATCAGGAAGATGATGATGAACCAGCCCATCTGCTTGCGCTTCACCAACTGCGGTTCGGCGGTCCAGGTCAGGAAAGCGGCAATGTCCTGCGCCATCTGTTCGGTGGTCGCTTCGGTGCCGTCGCTATAGCTCACCACGCCATCGGTCAGCGGCGGAGGCATCGCGATGTTGATGTTGTGGAAGTGCTCGTTGAAGTAGAGGCCCGAGGGGGTCTCGAATTCGGGCGATTCCGCCTGATCTTCGGGGTCCGGCTCGGTGTAGCCAATCATCAGCGAGTAAATGTAGTGCGTGCCGTCCGGACGCGCCTTCGCCATCAGCGAGAGGTCGGGCGGAACCGCGTTGTTGTTGAAGGCGCGTGCTTCGACAACATTGGCATAGGGTTCGGGGAACATGTCGGTCGGCAGACCGGCACGCTCGATGTCCGAGCCGTCCTTCGCGTCGATGTCACCGATCTGCCATTCGGCAGCCAGCGCACGGACTTCGGCTTCGTTGTAGCCGAGTTCGCCGAGGTTGCGGAACGCGACATATTTCAGGCCGTGGCAAGCCGCGCAGACTTCCTTGTACACCTGATAGCCGCGCTGGAGCTGCTGGTTGTCCCACTTGCCCAGCGGGCCTTCGAACGAGAAGCCGCCTTCGGGAGCGACATTCGGTTCGTAGAAGGCTTCGTACTCGGCCTCTTCAGGCAGCGAGAAATTGAGCACGCCGGGCACGAGCGACCACAGCAGCAGCACGGCGGTAAAGGCGAGGCCAATCAATATGCCTGCAAGTCGAATGGTCATGACCTAACTCTTTCTCGTTCTCGGGTCAGTGTTTCGTTTCGTATCGGCCGATCAGGCGGCCGGCTGCGGTGCAGCTTCGGTGTCGTCCTTGCCCAGCACGGCCTCGGTGATCGAGTACGGCAGCGGCTTGGGTATCTCGATCTGGCTCACGATCGGCAGGATCACGAGGAAGTGCAGGAAGTAGTAAGCCGTCGCGATCTGGCTGATCAGAACATAGGGCTGTTCAGCCGGCAGACCGCCGCACACCAGCAGCACGAGCATGTCGACCACCAGGATCCAGAAGAAGATGCGGAACATCGGACGATAGTGGCCCGAACGCACCGGGCTCTTGTCCAGCCACGGCAGGAAGAACCACACCAGGATCGAACCGAACATCGCGATCACACCCAGCAGCTTGGCTTCGATCAGGATCGTGCCGAGGAACGGAATGGTGAGGTCGCCGGTGAAGCTGCGCAGGATCGCGTAGAACGGCAGGAAGTACCATTCGGGAACGATGTGGGCAGGCGTCGAGAGCGGGTTCGCCTCGATGTAGTTGTCCGGGTGGCCGAGGAAGTTCGGCAGGAAGAACACGAAGAGCGCATAGGCGATCAGGAAGATGCCGAGGCCAAAGCCGTCCTTCGCGGTGTAATAGGGGTGGAACGGAACCGTGTCGCTCTCGCTCTTCACTTCCACGCCGGTCGGATTCGACGAACCCGGAATGTGCAGCGCCCAGATGTGCAGGATGACAACACCGGCAATCACGAAGGGCAGCAGGAAGTGCAGCGAGAAGAAGCGGTTCAGCGTCGAGGCGTTCGGCGCGAAGCCGCCCACCAGCCACGTCTGAAGCGGCTCACCGATGAAGGGAATAGCGCCGAACAGGCCGGTAATCACCTTCGCACCCCAGAAGCTCATCTGGCCCCAGGGAAGCACGTAACCCATGAAGGCGGTCGCCATCATAAGCAGAAAGATGACAACGCCGAGCAGCCAGATCATCTCGCGCGGGGCCTTGTACGAAGAGTAGAAGAAGCCGCGGAAGATGTGCAGATACACGACGATGAAGAAGAAGCTCGCGCCGTTGGCGTGGGCATAACGCATCAGCCAGCCGTAGTTGACGTTGCGCATGATGTGCTCGGTCGAGGCGAAAGCGCCGTCGGCATTGGCGGTGTAGTGCATCGCCAGAACGACGCCGGTGACGATCTGCAACACCAGGCAGAAACCGGCGAGCACGCCGAAGTTCCACATGTAGTTGAGGTTGCGCGGCACCGGATAGCCGGAACCGACCGCGTTATAGACGAGACGCGGAAGCGGAAGCTTCTCGTCGATCCACTTGGTGAAGGCCGTTTTCGGCTCGTACTGATTTGCCCAGGCGAAGCTCATAATGCTCTCTTGTCTATCTCAGCGTTGAATACTGTGCTGCGATCATGCGTCAGCCGACGCGAATGGTGCTTTCGGACGTGAATGCGAATTCGGGAACCGCGAGGTTCTTCGGCGCGGGGCCTTTGCGAATACGGCCTGCCGCGTCGTAGTGCGAACCGTGGCAGGGGCAGAAGTAGCCGTCGTACTCGCCCTTGCTCTCGCCTTCGCCCGCGCCCAGCGGGACACAGCCGAGGTGGGTGCAGACGCCGAGCTGCACGAGAATGCCTTCTGCATTGTTCGCGCCGAGGCGTTCTTCGAGGGTCTGCGGATCGCGCAGCGAGCTGACGTCAACCGCGGCAACCTCTTCCATTTCGCCTTCGCTCATCCGCTTCACGAACAGCGGCTGGTCGCGGAACGAGGTCTTCACCGACTGTCCCGGCTCAAGCGAGGAGATGTCGACGTCGGTGGTGCTCGCGGCGAGCACGTCCTTGGTCGGCGCCATCTGGCTCACCAGCGGGAAGAGAATCGAAGCCCCGCCGACGCCGGCGGTGCTGAGGGCTGCAATGTGGATCCAGTCGCGGCGGCGCACACCCTTTTGGGTGATGCCTTCCTGGGAACCTTCTGCAGTGGAGGCCATGATGTATTACCCTGCTCGTCTTGCCGCGACGGAGAATCCCCTCGCGGCGTCTGGTTAGAACCCTTGGCATCGTTTGCGAAGCCAGAGCCTGTCGATTTTACCCCAGCTGCGTCGCAAACCCGCCCACAGGACCGGTCCGAAGCACAGCTTGGGGGGCCATATACGTCAAATCGACATAAATCCAACCGTGTTTTGAGCACCTAATGTTGCGTAGCGCGAAAGCCGCCCTAGCCGAGCGCAATTGCGCTGAGTTGGCGGCCGTAATTCGGCTCGCCCGAACCGCTCGCCCGGCGATAGGAATAATAGCGCTGCGCGAGCTCATAAGTGTCGCGTTCGAGCGCGGCGACATCGGTCAAACCCGCAAGGCGCAGGCGGGCGAGAATGTAGCCGGGAAGATCGAAATGCCAGCGCGCGATGCCTTCTCGCATCGGGGCTTCGGCAAAATGTTGCGCGTCTGCATCGGTGAATTGCTCGCGGAAGCCCGCATCGACCTCGTAGCTGGCCTGTGCAATCGTCGGACCGAGCACGGCAGCGATGTTGGCTCGGCGCGCGCCCAGCTCTTCCATCGCAGCAACAGTGTTTTCGAGCACGCCGCCATGCGCGCCGCGCCAGCCGGCATGGGCTGCGCCGATCACGCCTGCCTCGCGGTCGGCAAACAGCACGGGGCCGCAATCGGCGGTGATGATGCCGAGCACGATATCGCGCCGCGCAGTCACCACGGCGTCCGCCACCGGTCGGTCGCGCGGGTGGTCGGGCCATTTGGTGCCGATCGTCACAACTTCGGGCGAGTGGACCTGATGCGGGGCCTGCAGCGGCGCGCCGGGCAAAACAGCGTGTCCGGCGGCAAGGCGCAGACTGCGCACATCCTCGGGGTCGCCCGGACCGCCATATCCGAACTGGTGCGCGCCGTCGCCCGAACCGAAGAAGCCGTGCGGAACGCCTTCCAACAGGGCTGAGCGCTCGATGTCGAACGGCGTCTCGGGTGTGGCCGCTTCAGTCATCGAGGCTGCGCGAGACCTGCTCATAGGTATCCCGCGAGAGATTCGTCACCTCCGCGATTCGCTCCAGCTCGGCCTTCATCAGCGCGGCACGCCCCGGCTCGATTCGCCGCCATTTGCCGAGCGGCGACACGAAACGCGCGGCGGTTTGCGGGTTGATCGGGTCGAGCGCGAGGATCACGTCGGCAATCATCCGGTAACCCGAACCGTCGGCGGCGTGGAACCCTTGTGCATTGCCCGCAAAGGCCATGTAGAGCGAACGCACGCGGTTGGGGTTCTTCATGGTGAAGTCGGGATGCTGGCTGAGCCGCTCGACCTGCGCAATCACATCGGGGTGCAGCGACAGCGCCTGCAAGGTGAACCATTTGTCGATGACGAGATCATTGCCCTTGTAGCGATCGTAGAACGCGGTGAGCCGCTTGGCGCGTTCGGGGCAATCGAGCCCGGCAAGCACCATGAGCGCGCCCTGCCGGTCGGTCATATTGTCGGCGCGGTCATACTGGTGGGCGGCGAGTTCGGCGGCCTTGGCCGGATCGGAGGCGGCGGCATAGACAAGCACCTGCGTCTTCACCTTGCGCGCACCGCGACCCTCGGGGTCATCATGCGCGAGCCTTTCGGCGCGGTCGTAGAGCGCATGGAATTCATCGGCGCACTCGCGTCCGATGATAGCCTTCAATTCCTCGCGCGCAGCATGGATAGCGCCCGGATCGGCCTTGCGCGAACCCGTTGCCATCGCTTCGAACAGATAGGTCTCGCTCGGCAGCATCAGCAGTTCGCCGCGCATCGAATCGTCGAGCGCGTCATCGGTGAGGATCGCCTTGAACGCGCGCACCAGCGCCTGACGCGTGTCGGCTTCGGCTGCATCGGAGAGTGTCCCGCTCGCGGCATCGACAAGCCGGATCACCGCAAGCTCCTGCAGTGCCTCGTAACGCGCAAACGGATCGTCATCGACGCGCGCCAGCATCGAAAGCTCGCTATTGCTGACAGGGCGTTCGATGATCACGGGCGCGGTGAAGCCGCGGTTGAGCGAGATCGCATCGGTATTGGTGTCGATCTGGATCGTTTTGCGCTCGCTATCGAGCACAACCAGTCGCTCTCCAGCATCCACGCCTTCGCCAAACAGCTTTATCCGCAGCGGGATCGTAAAGCTGGAGGGCACCAGATTGCCTTCGCGGTCGCGCAGGAATTGCGAGAAGGTCAGATCGTCCTCGTCATCGCGCGGGCGAGCCTTGCGCTCGATCTTCACTACCGGCGTGCCTGCGGTCGAGTACCATTTGCGGAAATTGGTAAGGTCGATCTGCGCTCCATCCTCGATCGCCTTGACGAAGTCCTCGCAAGTCGCCGCTTCGCCGTCGTGGCGGTCGAAATAGAGATCAGTCCCCGCTCGGAACCGCTCGACGCCTGCCATCGTGCGCATCATGCGGATCACTTCGGCGCCCTTGTTATACACGGTCGCGGTGTAGAAATTCGAGATTTCGCGATAGCTGTCGGGCCGGATCGGGTGGGCGAGCGGGCCTGCGTCTTCGGGGAACTGCGCCGCGCGCAGGATGCGCACATCCTCGATCCGCTTGACCGCTTCGCCGCGCATGTCCTGGCTGAACAGCTGGTCACGCAGGACGGTGAAGCCCTCTTTCAGAGATAGCTGGAACCAATCGCGGCAGGTGATGCGGTTGCCCGACCAATTGTGAAAATACTCATGCGCGATCACGCCTTCGACACCGTCGAAATCGGCATCGGTCGCCGTGTCGGTGTCAGCCAGTACATATTTGGTGTTGAAGACGTTGAGACCCTTGTTCTCCATCGCCCCCATGTTGAAATCCGACACCGCGACGATGTTGTAGAGGTCAAGATCGTATTCGCGCCCGAAGGTCTCCTCGTCCCACTGCATCGAACGGTGGAGCGATTCGAGCGCATGGTCGGTGCGCGCAAGGTCATCCTTGCGGACCCAGATATTGCACTCGACCTTACGGCCGCCACAAGTGGTGAAGGGCGCGGAATTGGCGACCAGATCGCCTGCCACCAACGCGAAGAGGTAGGACGGCTTCGGCCACGGATCGTGCCACTCGGCGAAGTGGAGACCACCGCCAAGATCGCCCTCGGCATCGCGATTGCCGTTGCACAGCAGGATCGGGAATTGCGCCTTCGGGCCTTCCATCCGCACGCGATAGGTCGAAAGGACATCGGGGCGGTCGGGGAAAAAGGTGATGCGGCGGAAGCCCTCGGCCTCGCATTGCGTGCAGAGCATCCCGTTCGAGGCGTAAAGCCCCATCAGCTGGGTGTTGGCGCTGGGGTCGATCTCGGTGACGATCTCGACCTGATGCGCGGCACCCGAAAGCGGCAGGATGAGGTCGGGGCCGTCCATCCGCCAGTCATTGACCGCCTCGCCATCCACAGTGACGCTCAGCGCGGTGAGCCCGTCGCCATTGAGGCGTATTTCCTGCAATGGCGTGGCAGCAGGATTGCGCTCGACACTCAGGGTCGAAGTGATGCGCGTCTTTTCGATACCGAGATCGAAATGCAGCGCGGTCTGCGGCACGATCCACGGGAAGGGCAGATAGTCCTCGCGCCGGATCAGCGGCGGCTGTGCGGGCGCGGGGGCCGCATCGGCGAGTTCGGGGTTGCCTTCGGGGTTCTGCGGGGTTGTCGCGATATCCATGCCCAAGGATTTAGGTTGCTTTCCCCCCATGTCCAACCGAATGAGGCGGGCCATGGCGCATTTGTTGATCTTCGGCCTCGGATACACGGCGAAACGCATCGCAGCAGCGGTTGAGGCGCTGGGATGGAGCTTTGAGGCGACCGGCAGCGACGGCAGTCTCGATTTCGGCGACAGCGAGGCGGTCGGCGCGGCAATCGCGCGCACCACACATATTCTATCCTCGGTCCCGCCCGACCGCGAAAGCGGCGATGATCCGGTGCTGGCGTGCTATGGCGAAATGCTCGAAGGGCGCGCGCTCTATTATCTCTCTTCCACCGGCGTTTATGGCGACCGGCAGGGCGCATGGGTGGACGAGGAGACGCCAACCATCGCGCAGAGCGGAGAAGGCCGCCGCAATGCCCGCGCAGAGGCTGACCTTGCATGGCTTTCGATGGGAGCGCGCGCATTTCGCCTGCCGGGCATTTACGGACCGGGTCGCAGCGCATTCGACCGGATCAAAGAGGGCAAGGCGCGGCGGATCGATATGCCGCAACAGGTGTTCAGCCGCGTGCATGTCGATGACATCGTCAGCGGCGTGGTCGCAGCCATGGTGCAGGACGCGCCGCGCGGCGCCTACAATCTGGGTGACGATCTGCCTGCAAGCAGCAATGAGGTGACCGAATATGCCTGCCGTCTGTTGGGCATCGAGCAGCCGCCGCTCGAAACGCTCGAAGAGGCCAATCTTTCGGACATGGCGCGCGGCTTCTACATGGAGAACCGCCGCGTCGCGAACGGCAAGGCCAAGCGCGTACTCGGCTGGGAGCCCGAATACCCGACCTTCATCGAAGGGTTGGAGTCTTTGTTTGAGCCTCAAGCGCCGGAGGGCACATCCGTGCCCTTGGCTTCCGCGCCATAAGGCGCGACGGGCGGTCGCCCTTGCGGCCCTGCGGGCCGTTTTGTCCCGACTAATGCCGCAGCTTGGCGCTTTCCTGCACCTGCACTGCCTTTTGCCGCCGCGCTTTGAGCGCGAGCACCATGCCGACCACGGCGAGTGCCATTCCCAGCATCGTCAGCGCGGTCCAGCGATAATCCTCGAGCAGCGTCGAGAGTAGCATCGCCACCGAAATCGTCAGGATCGAATTATAGGCCGTCCGCCCAGCGCCGATCTCGCGCACGAGATTGTAGTGCAGCGGGAAGGTCACGACCGATCCGATCAGCGCCAGATAAACGATCCCGCCCCAATAGCTCGCGCTCGTGGGGAACGGGGGAGGCCCCGCGGTCACCCATGCAAAGCCGAGGTCGAACACAGTTCCGTAAAGCATCGCATAGGCGAGCAGGCTCACCATCGGCACTGCGCGCCCGGTCG
Source organism: Erythrobacteraceae bacterium (assembly GCA_002706445.1). Lineage (GTDB taxonomy): Bacteria > Pseudomonadota > Alphaproteobacteria > Sphingomonadales > Sphingomonadaceae > Erythrobacter. Next base: position 5,143 of record PALE01000062.1, on the reverse strand, counting down.
GGTTTGCCTGAATGACATTCGCCACCGACGCGGCGAGAATACCGAGCATCGCAAGCCCGATGCCGAGCCCGACATTGCCGCCGATCACGCCCGCATCGGGGTTCGACTGCCATTCGTGCCACAGCAGGAACGACACGCCGACAATCGCCACCGCGCTGCCGAGCAGAAAGCCGCCCTGCACCTTTTCGCCGATGAATATCCGCGCAAAAATCGCATTGGGCACCATCAACAGCGCGAACATCATCGCCACAATGCCCGATGTGACGTAAAGCTCTGCGTTATAAACAAACAGGAAATTGCCGCTGAACTGGAACAGGCCGACCAGCACGGCGAGCCTGTGTTCGGGCGCTGTCAGTTTCAGCCGCCGCTTCATGAAAAGCGCGACGAGGAACAGCGCGGGGCAGGCCAGCACAAAGCGGTAGAAAACCGACCACGCCGCCGGGACGCCGTCGATCTGGCCGGTGATCACAAACCAGGTGGAACCCCAGATCGTGCCGGTCAGCACGAACGGGATGATCACTCTGGGGCTGAGTATTGAAGGGGCGTCGGCGCTCACGCTTGCAGTCTCACAGGGCGGCGATCGCCTCGCCAAGGGCCTTGGCGTCTTCCTCGCGTGTGTTCCATGCGGTGACGAAGCGCGCGGCATCGTCGCCCCAGTCGTAGAAGGTGAAATCCTGCGCCCGCAACGCATAACGCTCGCCTTCGTCGAGGCGGACGAACAGCTCGTTCGCCTCGACAGCGTGCATCAACCGGTCGCCGCAACCGCTCGCGATTTCCTGCGCGGCCGCATTGGCGTGGCGTGCGTTTTCGAGCCACAGATCGTCTTCCAGCATCGCCAGCAATTGCGCGGCGAGATAGCGGCCCTTGCTCTGCAAATGGCCCGAGCGCTTGCGGCGATAGCGGACCAGATCGGCTTGATCGGGATCGAACAGAACCACCGCTTCGGCTCCCATCGCGCCGTTCTTGATGAAACCGAATGCCAGCGTATCGACCGCGCCCGACGCGTCCCGGGCGGCATCGCTCGCCGAACCGCCGAGGAAGGCCGCCGCATTGGCAAAGCGCGCGCCGTCCATATGCAGGCCGAGGCCGCGTTCGAGCGTGTAATCGCACAGCGCCTTCAACTCCGCAGGCGTATAGCTGCGCCCGTACTCGCTCGCTTGCGTGATAGCGACGGCATGCGGCTGGACCTGATGCACATCGTCGCGGATCGGAGCGATCAGAGCAGCGATATCCCCGGGCGTGAGCTTGGCACCGTCACCGCCGCACAGTATCAGCTTGGCGCCGTGCAGGAAGAAACCCGGAGCGCCGCCTTCATCGACTTCGATATGCGCTTCCTCGTGGCACACCACGCCGCCATGTGGCTGGCACAGCGTGGAGAGCGCGAGGCAATTGGCGGCGGTCCCCGTGATCGTCCACAAGGCCGCACAATCGCGTCCGAACAGCGCGGTAAAGCGCGCATCGAGCTCACCGGAAAGCGCATCCCCGTCATAGGGACTATCGGCTTCATCGGCTGCGCGCATCGCTTCCCATACTTTGGGGTGGACGGCGGCGGTGTTGTCGGAGAGGAAGGGTTTCAAAGAGTTCATCGCGACTTGCTCTAATGCGACGGGCGGCGATGGCAAGCAGGAGAACATGCATGAGCGACACCGCCGCCGTCACGATCAAGCACCGCGAGCAAGGCGAGGGCGGAAGATATGTCGCCCGGGTCGAGGGAGAGAGCTCTATCGGCTATCTCGAATGGGAGCCGCGCGGGGACGATGTGCGGGTTGCAACGCATACGGTGGTGCCGAAGGAAATCGGCGGGCGCGGGATTGCCGGACAGCTGGTGGACCGCCTGATCGCCGACGCGCGCGAAGAAGGATTTCGGATCGTTCCGCAGTGCTCCTACGTCGCCAAGAAGTTCGACGACAATCCCGAGTGGGCAGACCTCAAGGCCTGAGCCCTCTTCATTGAAGCGCGCTAACCCGCCGTCTCGAGCTGCGAGAAATCGGTGGTCGCAATCGTGGCGAGCACCTTGCGTCGCACTTCATAGGCGCGCTCGACCGGCACACCGGGAATAGCGAAAGTCCCGCCTGCCTGCCCCAGATGCAGCGTCGCATAACCGCGTAACCGGGCAATCGGGCCTTGGGCGATCTCGACCGAGTGCAGCTTGAGCCGGGTGGCAATCTGGCTCTTGGGAGAGAACAGCCCACGGCTCGCCATGATCTGGTTTGCATCGAGCGCGTGACGCTGGAAGCGCCAGGTGAAGACCTTTGCCATGGCCGAAATTCCCGCAATCACGAGCGGAATCCCGATGGCGAAATCGAAATATTCGGGTGCAAACTGCCACGTCACGGTTCCGGCAACGGCTGCGATGATCAGGAAACCGAGCGCGTTGAAAAAGGCGCTGTCGACCATGTAGCGACCGCTCGCGAGCCGCCAGTCGGCATCGGCGGCGGGCAGGTGGAAGCCCGCCGCTTCGACGATGGGCGCAATCTCTTTCAGCTTGGCAAAGGGCGCGACCACATGGCTCGACGCGCCCTGATCCTGCGCGAGGCTGACGAAGCTCAAAGCGTGCCAGCCGAAACGGTAGCGCAGCCAGCCGGTGCCGATCTTCACGCCCTGCACGCGGTGCACAGGCATCACCACATCGGTGCGCGTGAACATCCCGCGGCGCCTGCGGAAGCCGCGCGGCGTACGTTCGAGCAGGAAGCCCCATTCGCGCGTGAACACACGAACCATCCCCGTCAGCGATCCGATGACGAAGATCGCAAACAGGCCGGACACAATGCTGATGATCTGCGCTGCGCGGTCCAGCGCGTTCCAGTCCCCGCCGTATTGCGCGGCCCAGCCGTTCAGAAGGTCGATATCGAGATCGCGCCAATCGAAAAAACTGTCGGCATACTGCAGCATACCGGCAAGCACGGCGAAGACCGCGAGCGAAAACTGGAACAGGCCGAATGTGAATAATCGTCCCGGTCCCATCCGGAACAGTGTCACGCCTTCTTCGGCGCGCGGCGCAGCTGCTTCTGCGCTTGCATCGGACGGAGCCGCCGCCACCTCGCCATCGCGGCGTTCGCGCACCAGCTGGCGCAATTCCTCGCCCGCCTCTTCGGTGAGATATTGCAGACTGAGGTCTTCGCCGCCGCCGGAGCCCGTCTCGAACTTGACCGCGACCATGCCGAACAGGCGCGGGATGAATTTCTGTTCGAGGCTGACGTCCTGTATCCGCTCGAACGGCACCGATCGCGCCGCACGGCTCAACACGCCGCTTTCGACGCGGATATCCTGCTCGCCGATCGTGTAAGTCAGGCGTTTCCAGCGGATGTAGCTGAAGAACGTCCCCACCGCGACGATGGCGACAACGACAGGCAGAGCGAAGAAGATACCGAGCCCGCCCGATCCGAACAGGATTGCCGCAGCCGGAATGATCGCGTTCTGGACGCTCGACCCCAGCCCGACGAGAACCGTCTTGGGATCGGTGTTGCGCGGCTGGTTGAGGACAGGCGTGCTCACATGCTCTCGCGCTTGATATGCGCGCGGATCGTCTCGCGCATTTCGACCGCCAGATCATGGCCGAGACCCGGCAGGCTGACAGAGGCATTGTGGCTGCCCGCAGTGTGAAGCGTCAGCGTGGCGATGCCAAGCGCGCGTTCGACCGGCCCCTGGTTGACGTCGATATGCTGCACCCGTCCGAACGGCACGACCGTGTCCGAATGCCACATCACTCCGCGCACCACGCGCAAGCGGTCATCGCTGATCTGGTAGCCGCGATTGCGATAACGGCGCGAGGGCAGCGGGAAGGCGATGTAGAGCGCGAGCAGCGCTGCCGTGACCATCACAATGCCGAACGGCAGCCCCGCCTCGTTGTGCAATATCCCGTCGATTGCCGTGCCTGCGGCGAAAATCACCAGGGCGGCGACGATCCCTGCGATGCGCATGAGGAGTTTGTAATTGGGATGCAGCAGCGTGAGCGCGTCGTCGTCCTCTTCCAAAGCTTCCGGTGCAGCCGGAGCGGCCGTGCGCGGGGCGTATTGCGGCGCGTCGGGATAGGGGGCGGACCTTGCAGAAGGGGCGGGCGTGTTCTGTCCCGCCGTCTCACCGCTGCGCGGGCTGTCCCATGGCTTGCCGCCGCCCTTGCTGCCGAACAATTGCCTTGCCCGTTCGGGGCGGGGGCCGCTTTCTTGCGGGTTCTTTCCCTGCGGGTCGTCGGAAGGCTGATCGGGGCCATTGCTGCTCATGCAACAATAAATGCTGGCGAGAGCGCCGGGGCGCAAGCCAAAACTACGGGGCAAAACAATGAGGCGGGGCCCCTCTCGGGACACCCGCCTCAGGGAATTCGACCAACTGCACGGTCAGGGGGGTCAGGGCGACGTGCAGAAGGTCGAAGGGGTTTCGAAACGGCTCAGTTGGCTTCGCCGCCTTCGGGAGCAGCCGCCGGTTCGGCGTCCTGCGCGCCTTGTGCAGAAGCGTCACCCTGCGCTTCACCCTGCGCTTCTCCGGCGATAAGCGCATTGCCGGTTGCAGTGAACATGCCGGCGGGAAGCGTGCGGGTGACATTGCCCTGTGTCACGACAAGCTGCTGCACCTGACCGCTGCCGTCGGCGACGATCTGATCAACCTTGCCCAGCGAAGCGCCTTCGGGGGTCATCACGGGCATGCCGGGCGTAACCGTGCCTGCGCCATCGGCAGCAGCGGCGGCAGTGCCGGCCACGGCAAGCGGGGTGGACATGAGCGAGGCCGAACCATTGCCCGCTGCCGAGCCCGCGCCGCCCACTGCGCCGCCGAGAGCCGGAAGGCCGGGCGCAGGAGCGCTCGGAATCGCAGGAACGTTTGCGAGCGCGCTGTCGGCGGCGCCCTGTGCCTGACCGGCGGCACTACCGGCTGCATTCCCGACAACCGACTGCGCCTGACTTGCAACCGGACCAACGGCATTGGTCACGTCATTGGTGCCGAGCAGCTGCGCATTGGCGCTGCCTTGGCCCGAAGCGTTTCCATTGGCCGAACCGCTCGCGCTATTGGCGAGGCCGGGAACCGGAAGGTCGGCAAGGCTGGCAGTCGAACCGGTGATCGATCCGCTGGCGCTGCGGTCGGCAGCTACGGTGCCGTTCTTGGCATCGACCGACTGGCTGCCTTCGGTCGCAGCATCGCCGCGCACCGTATT
>PALE01000061.1 GCA_002706445.1 Erythrobacteraceae bacterium | reverse complement strand
TTCACCTGATAGCGCAGCGAGCGCAATTCGGCGGCCTTGGCGGCGGAACGGAATTGTTGCTCGCGCCGCTCTGCCGCGCGCGCCTGCACCCCTGCCAGCAAGGCAAAATAGGTCGAGGCCCAGGCGAGCAGCAGGAAGTAGCGACCCAGTGCAATTTCGAGCACCGCGCGCCAGTCTTCCTCGCGCGTTTCAGCCGGAGCGATGATCAGGCTTTCGGATACCTTATAGCCACCCGACCCGTCGGGCGCGGGCGCCTTGATCGCTACGCCAGCGGGCAAATCGTAGAGCAGATTGCCCTCGTCATCGAAACGGAAGCCGCGCTCTTCGGCGTATTTCTGCTCAAGCTCCTGCTGGATGTCGTCAAAGGCGAGCTGATTGATCTGGCCGATGCCGATCGCAATCGGGATCGCGAACAGGCTCGCCGCGCCGATCTTCACCCACAGCGGCTGCCGGTCGCCCAGTCGCACCAGCAACCACAGCACGAGCGTAAGCCCGACCGCAGCAAAAGTGACGAGCAGCCGCCGGACCAGCATGTCTGTCTGCAGGTCCATATCGAGGATGTAGCTGCGCGCGGTTATGAGGACGAAATATGTCCCCCACAGCACCAGCATCGACACCAGCACGGTGCGAAAGGGCACGCTCAAGGGCGTCTTGGCAGCGGACGCTTTGGGAGGTTGGCTCATATCCATGGTCTTGGCTGCGAAATAGCGCCAAAACGCCCGCAGCGCCAATCGGTCGTCGGCCCGGATACTCGCTTGGTCGAAGGAAATCGACGCTCAGCGATGATCCGGGCACGCAACACCTGGCGGATAAGGCCTAGCCGCGCGGCTTGATCATATCTGCGGGGATCACCCATTCGGCGAACTGCTCTTCGGTCAGCAGGCCGAGTGCAAGTGCCGATTCCTTGAGCGTCGTGCCTTCGGCATGCGCTTTCTTCGCGATCTTGGCGGCATTGTCATAGCCGATATGCGGGTTGAGCGCGGTGACCAGCATCAGGCTTTCGTTGAGCAGCTTCTCGATCCGCGCTTCGTTCGCCTTGATGCCGACAACGCACTGGTCGGTGAAGCTCACCGCCGAATCCGCCAGCAGGCGGATCGATTGCAGCACGTTGAAGATGATCACCGGCTTGAAGACGTTGAGCTCCATATGGCCGTTCGACCCGCCGACGCTGACGGCGACGTGATTGCCCATCACCTGCGCGCAAACCATGGTCATCGCCTCGCACTGGGTCGGATTGACCTTGCCCGGCATGATTGAGGAACCCGGCTCGTTTTCCGGCAGCGCGATTTCGCCCAGACCGCAACGCGGCCCCGAACCCAGCAGGCGGATGTCGTTGGCGATCTTCATCATGCTGACGGCAATCGTGTTGAGCATGCCCGACAGCTCGACCAGCGCGTCATGCGCGGCGAGCGCTTCGAACTTGTTGGCCGCGGTAACGAAGTCGTGGCCCGTCGCGCTCGCAACATGGCTCGCGAACTTCTCGGCAAAGCCGACGGTGGAGTTGATCCCCGTGCCGACCGCCGTGCCGCCCTGCGCAAGCTCGAGGACACGCGGTAGCGCGGCTTCGAGGCGGACAATGCCGTATTCTACCTGCTTGGCGTAACCGGAGAATTCCTGCCCCAGCGTCAGCGGAGTCGCGTCCTGCAAGTGGGTGCGGCCGATCTTGACGATATCGGCAAAGGCCTTTGCCTTGTCATCAAGTGCGCCGTGGAGCTTCTTCAGGGCCGGGATCAACCGTTCGATCACCTCGCAACCGGCGGCGATATGCATCGCGGTCGGGAAAGTGTCGTTCGAGCTTTGGCCCATGTTGCAGTGATCGTTAGGGTGGACCGGGTCCTTGCCGCCGTGCTTGCCGGTCAGGATCTGGTTGGCGCGGCTTGCGATCACTTCATTGGCATTCATGTTCGACTGCGTGCCCGAACCCGTCTGCCACACGCTCAGCGGGAACTGGTCGGCGAGCGTGCCGTCGATGACTTCCTTGGCCGCAGAGACAATCGCCTCGCCGATCTTGGCGTCGAGTACGCCCAAATCCATATTGGCCTTGGCCGAGGACATTTTCTGGATGCCGAGCGCTTTCACCAGTGGTGCGGGCATGGTCTCTGTGCCAATCGCGAAATTATAAAGGCTGCGCTGGCTCTGTGCGCCCCAATGGGCGTCTGCCGGAACCGCGACTTCGCCGAGCGAGTCGGTTTCAATCCGCACTTCGCCGGTCGCACCGAAGATCGATCCATCGTTATGGACCGTCTTGATCCCGTCCTGCTCGCTCATGTCACTCATCGAATCCATCCTCCGTTCGGTCGATACAGGCTCTCGCCCCACACGAATCGTCCCATATGACGCGCTCCGGTGACAGGTCAAAGGGAAGCTGACGCCAGCATTCACCTAATTGCTTGGAACTGCGCGCCGCGATAGCTAGGAAGGGTTGACGAACTGTGTTGTGTGAATAATACAGTCCCACGGAGCGAATATGAGCAACACCACTATCTCGCGTGATACCACCGCCGCCCGCAAGGCGATGATCGACAGCCAGCTGCGTACCAGCGGCGTGAACGAGGAATTTGTCCTCGCCCGGATGCTTGCCGTCCCGCGCGAAGACTATCTGCCCGCAGACAAAGCAAGCCTCGCCTATATCGATCGTTCGATTGCGCTGGGCGAAGCCGGTCATCTTGCCGCGCCGCTGTTCTACGGCAAACTGCTGCTCGAAGCGGCGCCTGCACCTACGGACCGCGTGCTGCTGGTCGAAGGCGGCACCGGCTATCTTGCCGAACTGCTGCGCCCGCTGGTGGCGGAAGTCATCACGGTTTCAGCCGCCGACGCTGCCGCGGGCAATCTGCCCGAAGGCACCTATTCGCTGATCCTTATCGATGGCGCGATCGAGCAATTGCCCGAGGCATTCGGTGCAGCGCTCGAAGAAAACGGCCTGATCGTTTCCGGCCTCTTACTGCGCAAGGTCACCCGTCTGGCTTCGGGCCGCAAGGTCGCCGGGCAAGTTGCCCTCTCGCCGGTCGAGGATCTGGGTATTCCTGTATTGCACGGTTTCGACCGTCCCAAGAGCTGGACCTTTTCGTGAATCAAACCGCCCGCTTGCTCAAGACCGCCAGCTGCATTGGCGCACTCGCTCTTGCGGGCATGACCGGCCCCGCGCAGGCAGAAACGCTGCGCGATGCGCTGGTTGCGGTGTACAACACCAATCCCACGCTCGAAGCCGCGCGCGCCACCCAGCGAGCGACCGACGAAGGCGTACCGATTGCGCAGGCTCCGGGGCTTCCGGGGGTCGACGTAACCGCGACCCATATCGAGTTTCTGCGCAAGTCGGCGAACTCCTTCACCGCGCCCGATCGCAACCTCGGGATCAACGCCCAGCTTGCCGTGCCGATCTATTCGGGCGGCGCGATCCGGAACTCGGTCAATGCCGCCGAAGAGCGCGTTTCGGCCGGGCAAGCCGATCTGCGCGGCACCGAAAGCTCGGTCTTCAGCCAGACGGTCGCCGCATATATGGACGTGCTGCGGACCGAGGCGCTGGCCGAGCTTGCCGCCAATCAGGTCGAAGTCCTCGAAGTGACTTTCCAGTCGACCAGCGACCGGTTCGAAATCGGCGATCTGACCCGCACCGACGTTGCCCAGTCGCAATCGCGGCTCGCTGTGGCGCAGGGCGATCTGCGCACGGCCTATGCCAATCTCATCACCGCGCGCGAGACCTATATTCGGCTTGTCGGGCGCGCTCCGATGGGGCTTGAGGCGCCGCCGCCGCTGCCCGGCCTGCCCGAACGGGTCGAAGATGCGGTTGTGACCGCACTCGAGAACAATCCCGATCTGATCGCTGCCAAGGAACGCGCCTCTGCGGCGGGTTACGACACCGATGTGGCGGGCGCGGGACGACTGCCCACGGTCGGCGTCTTTGCCAATTACGACTATTCGAACTTCTTCGGCACTTTGGGCGGTGCGGTCGCTTCGACTCTGGTCCAGACCGAAAGCACCGCCAATGCAGGCGTGCGTGTTTCGATTCCGATCTTTCAGGGCGGCCTTCCCGCCGCGCGGCAGCGTCAGGCCGGTGCGCGTGAAAGCGCCGCGCTTGAGCAGGTAATCGCCGCCGAACGCAACGTGATCGCGCAAACCCGCTCGGCCTATGCCAGCTGGCAGGCTTCGAACGAGGTCATCGTCAGCTCGAAAGCCGCGGTCGATGCGGCCGAGCTGAGCCTTGAGGGCGTGCGAGCAGAAAACTCGATCGGCAATCGCACGATCATCGACGTGCTCAACGCCGAACAGGAATTGCTGTTCGCCCGCGCACAGCTCGTGACCGCGCGCCGCAACGCCTATGTCGCAGGTTTCACCCTGCTGGCGGCGATGGGCAAGGCCGAGGCACGCGATCTCAACCTCGACACCGGCGGGCCGCTCTACGATCCGGAAGTTAACTATGAACGGGTGCGCGGCAAGTTCTGGGACTGGGATCGCGATCCCGAACCGGCTCCGAATGCAACCAGAACCGTTGACATTGCCCCCGCAGACGCATTGATTGGCCCGACACTCAACCCGGACGAATAACGTTAGTCACGTGATTCGAATGGTTAACGCGCGAAGCTAGGGGCAAAATCGTGGCGAATAACGAAGCATCGGTCGAAGAGATTCTCGAATCGATCAAGAAGGTCATGGAACGCGACAGCCGCGCTTCCGCTGCACAGGCGCGCAAGCGCAAGGTCGAAGACGCCGAGCGCGCAGAGGCGCGGGCCGCAGACACCGCCGAAGACCAGGAAGATGAAGTTCTCGATCTCGCAGAGATGGAACTGTCCGAAATCGTCGAGTTCGATAGCGAAGACGATTACGTCGAAGACTATGACGCCAATTCCGATGATGACTGCGAAAACACCGACGACAGCGACGTTCCGCTGATCGGCGAAGCCGTGCGCGGCGCAATGCAGGAAAACCTCGCCGCGCTCGCCATGCTCGCAGAACCACCCGCCAAGCCGCAGATCGTCCGCTCGGGGGAAACCTCGCTCGAAGGGCTGACCCGTGAGCTTTTGCGTCCGATGCTCGCCGAATGGCTCGACAAGAACCTTCCCGGCATGGTCGAGAAGATGGTTCAGGCCGAAATCGCACGGATTGCAGGCAAGCGCGGCTGATCGGACTGTCCGGCGCGGCCTGACGCTGGTTTCACTGGAAACCTTCACGCACAGGCGCTAACTCCCCTCCCCATGGGAAAACGCATTCTGAAAGGCGCTGCGCTGGCAGCGTCGATCTCGCTCGCATCGGCGCCCGCCTTCGCCGATGATCACGTCGAAACTGCTGCGGATGCAGCCGTGCCCGGCGTCACAACGCCGCCGATGAGCGCGCGCGATCTGGTCACCATGCCGCGTCTCGGCAGTCCGACGGTGAATGCGGCGGGCAAATATGCGGTCTATTCGGTCACATACACCGATCCCGAAACACTAAAGCGCTCTCCCAAGCACTATCTGCTCGATCTCACCACGCCCGGCGCCACGCCGGTGGAGATCGATCTGGGTATTGCCGGATCGGGCCTCACTTTCGGGTCCGACGACTGGCTCTATTTCCTCAGCAGCCAGAGCACCGATGACAACGCCGAAACCCGCACGCGGGTGTGGCGCGTTGCGCTCGAAGCCAATGGCAATGTCACCGGTCCGATGGTGGTTGCCGACATTCCCGGCACGAATATCGACGGCTTCAAGCTTTCGCCGACGCTCGATGCGATCGCCCTGTGGGCGGAAATCGCGCGCGATTGCGAAGCTTTCGGCTGCGACGATGAGGTCGAAGCGACCGGCACCGGCCGCCTTTATGAAGGCGACGCGGGTTTTTACCGCCACTGGGACACTTGGGCGAAGCCGGGCCATTACAACCGCGTGTTCGTCTTCGGTCTCGAAGACGGTCAGGCTGTCGGCGACGGCACCCCGCTCGACGGCGGCGATGCCGAAGGCGCGCTGGTCGGTGACACGCCGACCAAACCGTTCGGCGGCGGTGAGGACATCGCATGGGCTCCCGACGGATCGGGCGTCTATTTCGTCGCCCGGCGGGCCGGAGCGGACGAGCCGATGTCGACCGACCTCGACATTTACTGGTCCGACATGACCGGCGCAGCGCCTGTCGAGCTAACGGTAGCCAACACCGCGCACGATTCGACCCCCGCCCCCTCGCCCGACGGCAAGTGGCTGGCCTATCTCGCGATGGAACGCCCCACTTACGAAGCTGACCGGCTGGTGGTGCAGCTGCGCAACCTCGAAACCGGCGAAACGCGCGCGCTCACGCAGGATACCGACCTTTCCTTCGGCGGTCTCTCGTGGAGCGCCGATGGTAGTTACCTGCTCGCCACCGCAGCTGATGTGCTCGACACGCCTGCCTTCCGCATCGACCCGAAGACGGGCGCCGTGACCAAGCTGAACCTCATCGCGGGGAACGAGGCGCACATCGGCAACGTCACCCCGCTGGCGGGTGATCGCATCCTATTTACCCGCGATTCGATCGGAGTTCCGGCAGAACTTTATCTCGCCGAGGGCATGAACGAGGCCAAGCCGCTGACCGATGTGGTCACCTCGCGCATGGGCACGATGGCCTCAACCGTGACGACGCGCTTCAGCTTCGAAGGCGCCGGTGGCGACACCGTTTGGGGCCAGATCACCCGGCTCGAAAATCAGGAAGGGCCGATCCCTGCGATCCTCTACGTCCATGGCGGCCCGCAGGGCTCGTTCAACGACGGCTGGTCCTCGCGCTGGAATCCGCGCGTGGTGGCGAGTCAGGGCTATGCGGTCATCTCGGTCGATTTCCACGGGAGCGCCGGATACGGGCAGGATTTCATGGATTCGATCAACCGTGATTGGGGCGGCAAGCCCTTGGTTGATTTGCAGAAAGGTCTCGAAGCCGCGCTTGAGATCGATAGCCAGATCGACGGCGAGCGCGCCTGCGCCATGGGTGCAAGCTATGGCGGCTACATGATGAACTGGATCGCGGGCAATTGGCCCGAGCGGTTCGACTGCCTTGTCCAGCATGACGGCCTGTTCGACATGCGCAGCATGTATTACTCGACCGAGGAGCTGTGGTTCCCGCGCTGGGATTTCGGCGGCTCCTATGCCGAACAGGCCGAAACCTACGAGCGTTGGAACCCGGTGAACTTTGTCGATCAATGGCAGACGCCGATGCTGGTTATCACCGGCGAGCAGGACTTCCGCGTACCCTACACGCAAGGTTTGCAGAGCTTCACCGCCCTGCAAGAGCGCGGAATCCCGTCGCAACTGCTTGTTTTTCCTGATGAAAACCATTGGGTTCTGAACCCGAAGAACTCGCTGCAATGGCATGACACGGTGTTTGACTGGCTGAACCGCTGGCTCAAGGCAGAGGACCAGTCGGGCGAATGAGCGGCAAAGGCTTGCTGGCTGCACAGACCGCGCTGGCCAAGAAATACGGCCGCGCGGGCGACGGGATCGAGCGCCATATTTTCCTGTGCGCGGTGTCCGAAAAGCAGAAGTGCTGTTCGCGCGCCGAGGGTCAGAAGGCCTGGCAATTCCTCAAGGATCGGCTGAAAGAGCGCGGTCTAGCGGGACCTAAAAGGACACAGGACCACCCTAAAGGCCCGGGCGGTATCCAGAGGACCAAGGCCGATTGTCTGCAAATCTGCGGCGCGGGACCGATCGCAGTCGTTTGGCCCGATGGCGTCTGGTACCACTCCTGCACCCCCGCCGCGCTGGAGCGGATTATCGACGAGCATCTCGTCGGCGGGGTACCGGTCGAGGAATTCCGGCTTTCGCCGCCGGGCGCTTAATCCTTATCCTTCGGCGACCAGATCTCGTCGCTGGCGGGCATCTGGTTGTCGACCGAATCGTCATGGCCCGTGCCGTGCGAGAGGAACATCAACCCCATCAATCCGCCGCCAAGCAGCATGGTGAAGCTGATCCCGACCGCCGCAGCGATATAAAGGTGGATCGAAACCGCTCCGCCGAACTTGTACAACAGCGCAAAGGCGACCAGCACGGTACCGACCGTCACCAGCATCATCATCCGCATAATCCGGCGATAGCGCGCCCATGCGTGGGCTGCGTTTTCGGGGTCATCGAGAGGGGATTTGTTGACCATGCCGCTCCTGTGGGCATCGCCGGCCCGCTTTGCAAGGTGTCGCTCGCTCTCGGTAGTTGCGCGGGACTCGCCTTTTCGCCCGATTAATGGCAGTTTTGCACTCGGGAGGAGCCGCAATATGACAATTGCCAAGATAATTGGAGACCGCACTTCATCCAGCATCATCTCCTGCGACGTATCGACACCCGTCGCAGAGGCGGTGGGGATGCTCGCAGGGAAACGGATCGGAGCCCTGCCCGTCCTTCGTGACGGCAAGATCGCAGGAATCATTTCCGAACGCGATGTGATCTATCGCCTTGCCGACAAGGGGCACGCTGCGCTCGACATGACGGTGGGCGACATCATGACCTCGCCGGCAGTGACGGTCGAACCGTCAACCTCGATTGACGATGCCCTCGCCCTGATGACCAAGCGGCGGTTCCGCCACTTCCCCGTCGTCGATGGCGAGATGCTGGTGGCGTTCATTTCGATCGGCGATCTGGTGAAATACAAGATCGGCGCCGTCGAATATGAAGCTGCGGCGCTGCGCGATTACATCAACCAGTAAGTCCGCCCCTTGAGAAGCAACCCGCGCGCGCCTAGATCGCATTCATGGCCGACGCCCTGACTCTTACTCCCGCCGCCGCCAAGCGCGTGCAATGGATTGCCGAAAAGCAGACCAAGCCTGCGATCCTGCGGCTTTCGGTCGAGGGCGGCGGATGCTCGGGCTTTCAATACAAATTCGACCTGGCCGACAGTGCCGAGGGCGACGACACGGTGAGCGAGACCGACGGCGTGAAGCTGGTGGTCGATCCGGTCAGCCTCGATCTGGTTGGCGGAAGCGTGGTCGATTTCGTCGAATCGCTCGGCGGAGCGGCCTTCCGCGTCGAAAACCCCAACGCGGCGGCCGGTTGCGGCTGCGGATCGAGTTTCGGGATTTAGGTTTTACCCGCGCGATGAAGTCGGGCAGTAGTCCCTTATGAAAATCGCCACTTACAACATCAACGGTATCAAAGCGCGGCTGCCGCGGCTCAAGGAATGGCTTGAGGAAACGCGGCCCGCGGTCGCCTGCCTTCAGGAAGTGAAGTCGCAGGACAAGGACTTCCCCGCCAGCGAGTTCGAAGAGCTGGGATACCAGCCGGTCTGGCACGGGCAAAAGGCCTTCAACGGCGTTGCGGTCCTGGTCGATACCAAGGCGGGGTATTCCGTCGAAGAGGTCCAGCGCGGCCTCGGCATCGACGGTCCCAAGGAAGACGAGGGCGAGCAGGCGCGCTATCTGGAATGCGATGTCACCGGCGAGAACGGCGCAACGACGCGGATCGTGTGCATCTATCTGCCCAACGGCAACCCGCATCCCGGGCCAAAGTTCGATTACAAGCTCGCGTGGATGGAAAAGCTGCGCGCGCGCATGGCGGCAATCTGGGCCGAGGAAGTGCCCGCAGCCGTGCTCGGCGATTTCAACGTCATTCCCGAGGATGACGACGTGTTTTCCGTCAAGGCGATGGCATCGGACGCGCTCATGCAGCCGGAATCGCGCGAAGCCTATGCGCGTCTGCTCGGCGACGGGTGGACCGATGCGCTGCGCACGCACAATCCGCGCGGCGGCGTATGGACCTATTGGGACTATCAGGCGGGCGCGTGGCAGAAGGACCACGGCTTTCGCATCGACCACATTTTGCTGTCCCCCGAACTTGCCGACCGTCTCGCAAGCGTCGGCGTCGATCGCGAACATCGCGGACGCGAAAAGGCCAGCGATCACGCCCCCACCTGGGCGGTTTTGAGAGACTAGAACCCCACAAACAAAAACCCCCGCCGGTGAGGGCGGGGGTTCATTGTTCAAACGCTGCGGTCTTCAACGATAGAAGACATGCGAGTCGATCTGGGCGAGGCGCGTCTTGCGACGGCTCCAGCTCGGATGAACGCGGGTCGCGTGGAAATAAACCGCATCGGCGGCTTCGCTGTCCCACAGACCTTCATGCGCGATCGTCGCAACCGCCTTGGCGCGCTGCCATGCAGCGGACGAGGTGTTGATGTTGGGCATCCGCCCACCGCGCACGAACGAGAACTGCGATCGCTGATAAACCACGCCGCAATAGCTTGCGGGCCAGCGGCCGTCTTCGGCGCGATTGATCACGACCTGCGCGACTGCCAGCTGGCCGTCGAGCGGTTCGCCGCGCGATTCGAAATAGACCGCGCCTGCAAGGCAGCGCATCTGGTCGGTCATCTGCTCGTCGCTGTCGACCATGCCGACCAGCTGACGCAGCGAAGATGCTTCAATTTCTGTATTGCCGGTTTCGGAAGTCGCCGCTTCTTTGAGCGGTTGCACGACCTCTTCAGAAACGAAGACCGGCTGCTGCGGCACGATTTCGACCATTTCTTCGGTCGATTCGGCCTGTTGACCCGCTTCGGGTCCGGTTTGCGCATCCGCGTTGCCAGTGGCGTTGGCGGCGACGTCTTGGGCGAACGCTACGGCGTTTTCGACCCCGGGGAAACTCATGCTGGCAATCGCAATCAGTGCGACTGCACCAAGGGAGTAAGTCTTGCGACTCATCGAATGTACTTTTTGTGCGGTGAGCTAGCTCCGTCGCAGGTGAGGACATTTGCGGCGATATTTCGCCTAGGAGGTTTTGTGTCCTGCCAGGTGTATCCTGTGCGTGCCTGCCGGCTGCCCCCCGTCTGCGTGCCAAAAAGGGCGGCCGAATTGCCGCTCTTGAAGGCCTGCGCGTCTGGAAGCTCGCGGGCAAATAGAGCGAAAACTTCCTACGTCAAGTTAACGCGGCAATAGTGCGATGAACCGTTCTGCATCGTCGATATCCACCTCCAAAATCCAGATATCTGGGTCCTGGCGGCGGCGACGTTCGAGATACTCTGAAAATTCTTGAGGTTTTTCAATATCTTGAGATTTCGTCGCAATGAATGGTCGTGTTCCGTCGAGTTGCGGCATCCTTTCGAATAGCTGCGCATCCTCTCCGCGATACATGGTAACGATTAAGACCGTTCCGGCGTCTCTTTCGCCCTTCGCGATAACCATTGCGCTGCCGCCGTTCGACTCGACGAGGCGAATCAGACCTCCGATTTCGAGATGGGCAGGGAGTCTCTCGGACATACGCCCGCCCGATCAGGCCGAGTAGCCCGGCAGGCTGGAGAGCGGGATGCGCGAGCGCATGAACGTGCCCGTGCCGCGGCCGATCTCTTCGCCTTCTTCATCGACCAGACGGCTTTCCGCCACGAAAACGCGCCGCCGCCCGCTGACCCAGCGCCCTTCGGCAACCACCTCGCCCACCTTCACCGGCTTGGTAAAGTGCAGGTTGAAACTGGTGGTGAGCAGGAAACGGTCGGTTGCGAGCGTGTTGGCGGCATAGAATGCCGCATCGTCGAGCATCTTGAAGTAGATCGTGCCATGCGCAGCGCCTGCCGCGTGGTAGTCTTCTTCGGTGATCTTGAAGACCAGGCGCGAACGCCCTTCGCCTGTGATTTCAAGCGTGGAGGCGAACTTCGCGTTGATGGGCGCAGAGGCGTAGAGCCGCTCCAGCGCACGATAGTGCAGATCCGCGCCTTCGGATTCAGGCGGCATCGCGCAGGAATTGGTTGGTCAGCACCGCAAACAGGGCCTCTGCATCGGGCGCATCGCTGAGCGCACTAAGCATCGCCTCGTCGCGCACCATGCGCGAGATCGCTGCGAGCGCGTGGAGGTGGGTTGCACCTGCATTTTCCGGCGAGACGAGACCGAACACCATACTCACAGGGATAGCGTCGGCGGCTTTGAAGTCGACCGGATGATCGAGCTTGATCAGCGCCATGGTCGGACGGTTTACCGCATTGCTGCGACAGTGCGGAATCGCAACGCCGCGCCCGAACCCGGTGCTGCCAAGCGCTTCGCGCTGCTCGAGCCCGTCGAGCACATCACCGGCATCGAGGCCATAGACTTCGGCGTATAGCTCCGACAGCCTGGTGAGGATCTGATGGCTGGATTCAGCGCGCACAAGCGCAACTGCTTCCGGCACGATGACAATATTGACGTCCATGGTCGAACTCGAAATCCCAATTATTCCAGTCTCTTATAAGAGACTGACGTGGGCCCGCTCATGAGTAGGCAGCGCCGCGCACGGGGATGCGGTCGCTGCTCTCTTCTCCGTGGGCTGGACCCACCCGGCTCTTGCGCGCTTCTCTAACGCCGCCGGGTTTTCTTGATCCTAATGCGGCTCAACCCAACCGATCGAGCCGTCGGCGCGGCGGTAAACCATATTATGTCTGCCAGTGCCAGCATTTTTGAAGAACAAGGCGGGGGTATCGCGCAGGTCGAGCATCATCACCGCATCGGCGACGCTGCAATCGGGGATATCGACGCGGGTTTCGGCGATGATCGGGGGCGCATCGGCGACCACCTCGGCCTCCGGCTCGTCGGCGGCAAAGATGGTGTAAGCAGCTTCTTCCTCAGCACGAGCGTGCTGGGCGCGTTCGTGGTGGTCGGTCAGGCGGCGCTTGTAGCGGCGCAGCTGGGTCTCGATCTTGCTCGCCGCTTCATCGAGTGCCTGATGCGCATCATGCGCGCTCGCCTGAGCCTTGAGGATCAGCCCCTGCATCACATGGGTGACGATATCGCAGGAGAAAGAGCCAGCCGGCGCCTTTCCGAAGGTCACATGTGAAGACAGCGCCCGGTCGAAATATTTCTCGACGATCCCGCCCAATCGCTCGGAAGCATGCTCCTGCAGCGCTGCGCCGGTTTCGACCTGATGCCCAGAAATCCGGATATCCATAGTCGCCTGTCCTCCTTTGTTGTTAATCCTATCGTACCCAGATCGCTTCTTTGATCCCGGCAATGAATTCTGCATGACGCGCCAGCTCCGCTTCCGTCGGCGCGTGAGGTCGCGGTTCGCGGCGCGGGCGGGCGGGTTGGGGGCTGGTTTGCGGGCTGTCTTGCGCAGCGTCGGCTTCATCCGGCGAAAAGCCGTCAGCGGCGAGTTCGAGGCCGATCTGCCGCCCGCCGGTGAGTTCGACATAGACCTGCGCGAGCAATTCGGCATCGAGCAGTGCGCCGTGCTTGACGCGGTGACTGCGGTCGATCCCGTAGCGTGTGCACAGCGCATCGAGCGACAGCTTGGCGCCGGGGTGCTTCTTGCGCGCAAGCGCGACCGTATCGACCATGCGATCCATCGAAATCGGTTCGCGCCCGATTGCGGTCAGTTCGGCATTCAGAAAGCCGAAGTCGAAACCGGCATTGTGCGCGACCAGCGGCGCATCGCCGAGAAATTCGAGCAATTCGTCCGCGCTGTCGGCAAATTTGGGTTTGGTCGAGAGGAAATCCGCCGACAGACCGTGCACCGCTTCGGCAGCGGCGGGCATATCGCGTTCGGGATTGTAATAAGCGTGGTAGCTGCGCCCGGTTTCGACCCGTCCGACCATCTCGACGCATCCGATTTCAACCATGCGGTCCCCGGTCTTGGGGTCCAGTCCTGTCGTCTCGGTGTCGAAAATCACTTCGCGCATTGGCATGACTATCCACCCATGCGCGCCGAAGCGCAAGAGGGGCGATGCGCGAAAATTTGCTAGTCCCGTGCGGCGCGCAATTGCTCGACGAGCGCGAGCACTTGCGCACGTGTCTCCTCCAGCGTGGTGCCGGTGTCGATGACGTGATCGGCGCCCTCGCGTTTCTCGGCATCAGGGGTCTGCAGGCCGAGGATATGCTCGAATTTTTCCACCGTCATGCCGGGGCGGGCGAGCACCCGCTCGCGCTGCACCTTGGCAGGAGCGGAGACGACCACCACCTCATCGACCGCCTTGTTGCCGCCACCTTCGAACAACAGCGGAATGTCGAACACGATCAGCGGCGCGCCGGCATTGTCGGCGAGAAATTGCGCACGTTTTGCACCGACAGCAGGGTGAACAATGGCCTCGAGCGCGGCGAGTTTCTCGCGGTCTCCAAAGACCAGTTTGCCCAAAGCTTCGCGATTCACGCCTTCGGGGCCGGTCGAGCCAGGGAAGGCCTCTTCGATGGCAGGGATCAATTCGCCGTCCGGTCCTTGCATCGATCGCACGGCAGCATCGGCGTCAAACACCGGCACTCCGGCTTCCTCGAACATGCTTGCGACAGTGGACTTGCCCATGCCAATCGAGCCGGTGAGGCCGATAATCGTCGGTTTCGTCATTGGGTCAGCAGCTCCATCAGCTCGGCATCGTGTTCGCGCGGGGGAGGGCAGCCGTAGAATTTCTCGAAAGCAATCGCCGCCTGCCCGATCAGCATGGCAAGCCCTCCGACCGTCTCGTGACCGGCCTCGCGGGCTTCGATCAGCAGCGGCGTATCGGCAGGACTAGTGACAATGTCGTAGAATATGCTGCCCGGCGGCGCATGGGTCAGATCGAATGCGAGCGGCGGGTTGCCCCTCATGCCCAGCGGTGAGGCGTTGACCACCAGATCAAAGCAGCCTTCGCGATCATCGAAAGCAAAGTCGGTTGAATCGGCAAAATGATCGAGCGCGATGGCGTGATGTTCGCCCTTGGGGGCCAGTTCATCCAGAAGCGCGCGCGCCTTTGCCGGATCGCGCCCGGCGACCACCAGCGTGAAACCCTGCTGCGCCAGCGCCGCGATAATCGCCCGCGCCGCGCCGCCGGTGCCGAGTATGCGCGCCATTCGGAACAGATGCCGGTTGGCGAGTGCATTGGTGAGGGGTTCGAGAAAGCCGCCCGCATCGGTGTTGAAGCCCGCAAGTGATCCGTCCGCCAGCTTTACCACCGTATTGACCGCACCGATCTGCGCAGCGAGCGGATCGAGCGTGTCGAGCAGCGGCATGATCGCCTGCTTGTGCGGCATGGTGACATTGCAACCGATCCAGCCGGGATGCTCGCGGAACTCGGCGAGATAGTCGGCAAGGCCCTCGGCAGTGACCAGATGTCGGTCGTATTCGCCATCAAGGCCGAGTTTCTCCAGCCAGAAGCGGTGGATCGCAGGCGATTTCGACTGCGCAATCGGATCGCCGATCACATGAGCGAGCGGCGCCGTCACGAGAGCAGCACTCCATGTTCGCGCAGCGCGCCGAGCACCGCGAGCAGCGGCATGCCGAGCACGGTAAACTGGTCGCCCTCGATCTCCTCGAACAATTGCACGCCCATCGCCTCGATCCGGAAACAGCCGACGGTGTAGCCGACCTCGGGCCATTCGTGAGCGAGGTAGTGCTCGATGAAATCCGCCGACAAGTCGCGCACCTTGAGCCGCGCGCAATCCTTGTGGTTCCATTCGCACGTGTTCTCGCGCACCAGCGCGGCGGCAGAATGGAGCTCCATGACCTTGCCCGAGAAGAAGGCGAGGTGCTGCGCGGCATCCTCGCGCGATGTGGGTTTGTCGAAGCGTTTGCCCTCGACCACGACCAGCGAGTCGCTGCCAAGCACCAATGCCTGGGGATGCAATCGGGCAAGCGCGGCCGCCTTGGCGACGCTCAGCGCCTCGGCGATTTCCGCAGGCGAGGCGTCGCGCAGTCCGTCTTCGATCGCGCGCTCGTCGAGGTCGGCGGGCATGGCCTCATAGTGCACGCCTGCCGCATCGAGCATGGCACGGCGCGAAGCGGACTTCGACGCAAGGATCAGCTTGGGTGTGCTCATATCGGTTTCGAGATCGTCTCGGTCTGACCTTCGCCGCGCCGGCGCTCCTGATAGAGACGGATGATTGCCGCTGCACTTTCCTCGATCGAGCGGCGCGTGACATCGATGACCGGCCAGCCATTGTCGGCAAACATTCGGCGCGCAAACTGCGTCTCGGCCTTCACCCGCTCGTTATCGACATAAGCGGTCTCGGTGCCTTCATTGAGCGACAACAGACGGTTGCGGCGGATCTGCACCAGCCGTTCTGGCGCAGTGGTGAGCCCGACGACCATCGGATGCCGCAGCCCGAACAGCGCCTTGGGCGGCGGGCTTTCGACCACCAGCGGGATATTGGCGACCTTGTAGCCGCGATTGGCGAGATAGATGCTGGTCGGCGTCTTCGAGCTGCGCGACACACCGGCAAGCACGATGTCGGCTTCTTCCCAATCTTCGTAACCCACGCCGTCATCATGGGCGATGGTGTACTGGATCGCATCGACACGCTTGAAATAGTCGGCATCCATCATGTGCTGCCGACCGGGACGGCCGTGCGCTTCCTGCCCCAGCTGCGATTCCAGCGCAGCGGTGACGGAATCGAGCACAGGGACCGCAGGCAGGCCCAGATGGCGGCAATGCTCCTCAAGTCGCGCGCGCGTGTCGGGATTGACCAGTGTGAACAGCACAAGGCCCGGATTGTCTGCCAGATCGGGCACGATCCGGTCGAGATGCTGGCGCGATCGCACCATCGGCCAGAAATGGCGGCTGACCGTCGGATCGTCGAACTGCGCCAACGCCGCCTTGGCGATCATCTCCAGCGTTTCGCCGGTTGAATCCGAGACTAGATGGAGGTTGAGACTGTTCATATCAGAGAATCGGTCACGGGCCTGTTCGGCTGGCTCCGGCTGCTTGTGGATAGGCCTTGGCATAAACCACGGGAGAGAACTGTCGACAAGCAGGGGAGGGGAAAACATCCGCGCTGACAGCCATTTGCTGCAAGAACTTCTCTACACGGGAAAGCAGATGTCGACAGGCTGGGAACACTGGGGATAGTTCGCGCTTGACCGCGCAAACGCGCAGAGTCGCAGCGGAGTCATTTGCAGCTCGAAGCGGGGGACATTCCGGCATCTTCCGGTAATTCCCACAATCCACAGGCCCAACAGACTCCATCAATCCTTTTAAAATAATATTATATTTGTTTAGAGGAACGCCATGCCCGGTCCCTTGCTCGAAACCCTTAAGGGTAACGCCCAGAAAATCGCTCCCGTCTGGCTCATGCGCCAAGCGGGGCGGTACCTGCCCGAATATCGCGAATTGCGCGCGCAGAAGGGCGGATTCCTTGCGCTCGTCTATGATAGCGAGGCCGCGGCCGAAGTAACGGTGCAGCCGATAAGGCGCTTCGGATTCGACGGGGCAATCCTGTTCTCCGATATTCTGATCGTGCCACATGCAATGGGGCAGGGGCTGGAATTTCTTGCAGGCGAGGGGCCGAAACTGAGCCCCACTTTGCGCGAGGTAACGCTCGACAGCTTTACGCCCGCCCTCGAGCGTTTCGATCCGGTCTATGAAACGGTGCGACGGACCAGAGCGCAAATTGGCGAAGACGTCACCATGCTCGGCTTTGCAGGTTCGCCCTGGACGGTCGCGACCTACATGATCGCAGGCGAAGGCTCGAAGGATCAGGGTCCGGCGCGGCTCATGGCTTATCGCGATCCGGGACTGATGCAGGAAATCTGCGACCGGATTGTCGCGGTTTCGGTCGAATATCTGCGCGGGCAGATCGATGCGGGCGCCGAGGCGGTGCAGCTGTTCGATAGCTGGGCGGGAAGCCTGGCTCCCGACGAGTTCGAGCGCTGGGTGATCGCGCCCAATGCGGCGATTACCGCGGCGATTAAGGCTTCGCACCCGGATACGCCCGTTATCGGCTTTCCTAAGGGGTCGGGGGCCAAGCTTCCCGCTTATGCGCGCGAAACTGGCGTCGATGCCGTCGGGCTCGACGAAACGCTCGATCCTGCATGGGCGCACAAGGTCTTGCCCGAGGGGATGCCGGTGCAGGGCAATCTCGATCCCTTGCTGCTCGAAGCGGGCGGCCCTGCGCTGCCCGAGCGGATCAAGACCGTGCTTGCGGCCTTCGAAGATCGGCCGCATGTCTTCAATCTCGGCCACGGGATCGGGCAATTCACCCCGATCGAGCACGTCGAGGAATTGCTGCGCACCGTGCGCGGCGGCTAGGAGAGGGTGATGCAAGCGATTTTCCCCGAACTCTACCCCTGGCTCCGGATCGGCCACATCGTCTTTGTGGTGTTCTGGATGGCGGGCCTGTTCATGCTGCCGCGCCAGTGCATCTATATCCTCGATCACGTGCCGGGATCGGCGGGCGAGGCCAAATGGGCAGACCGGATGGGCAAATTGCGCTCCATCATTCTGACGCCCAGCATCATCGTCGTCTGGATTCTGGGCTTGGCGCTGGCTGTCGGCCTCGGTGCTTTCAGCGGCGCAGGGTGGCTGCATGCCAAGCTGCTGCTGGTGGTGATCCTTTCAGGCTATCACGGCTGGCTTGTCGCGCAGTCCAAGAAAATGGCACGCGGCGAGCGTCCGCTTTCGGAAAAGACGCTGCGGATATTGGGCGAAGTGCCTGCGCTGTTGCTGGTTCTGATCGTCACTTTGGTGATCCTCAAACCGTTCTGACGCATTTACGCGATTGACCTTGCGGTCAACGAATCTTATTTCGGGCGGGTCACGACGGTGTTGGCCGCTGCATCCAAGCGCGGCCAGGTCTGCTTTCTCCAAGCCCAAACCCCTGCCGATGGACAAAAACGATGGCTCTATGTGCACATCTCCAGATTCCAGAGGCGCCTCGTCCAAAGAGGCACTGACCAGCCGGCCAATCCTATCATTCGGAAATAAAATACAATGCATCTCAAAGACTTAAAAGCTCGCACCCCGGCCGATCTGGTTGCCATGGCGGAAGACCTCGGTGTCGAGGGCGCCTCGACCATGCGCCGGCAGGACCTGCTGTTCTCGATCCTGCGCGAACTCGCCGAGGACGAGGAATACGAAGAAAAGATCATGGGTATCGGCACGATCGAAGTGCTGCAGGACGGCTTCGGCTTCCTCCGCTCACCCGAAGCGAACTATCTCGCAGGGCCTGACGATATCTATGTCTCGCCCAACCAGATCCGCAAATGGGGCCTGCGCACCGGCGATACGGTCGAAGGCGAAATCCGCGCACCGAAGGAAGGCGAGCGCTATTTCGCACTGACCAGCCTTGCCAAGGTGAACTTCGAGGACCCGTCGGCAGTGCGGATGCGCACCAATTTCGACAACCTCACGCCGCTTTACCCTGACCAGAAGCTCAATCTCGACACGCTTGACCCGACGGTGAAGGACAAGAGCGCGCGCGTGATCGACATCATCTCGCCGCAGGGTAAGGGCCAGCGTGCACTGATTGTTGCGCCGCCGCGTACGGGTAAGACGGTGCTGCTGCAGAACATCGCCAAGGCAATCACCGACAACCACCCTGAAGTGTTCCTGCTGGTGCTGCTCGTTGACGAACGTCCCGAGGAAGTCACCGACATGCAGCGCTCGGTGAAGGGCGAGGTGATCTCCTCGACCTTTGACGAACCC
Organism: Erythrobacteraceae bacterium; assembly: GCA_002706445.1. Classification (GTDB taxonomy): domain Bacteria; phylum Pseudomonadota; class Alphaproteobacteria; order Sphingomonadales; family Sphingomonadaceae; genus Erythrobacter. Next base: position 2,652 of record PALE01000061.1, on the reverse strand, counting down.
GCCAATCGCCACGTCCAAGTTGCTGAAATGGTTATTGAAAAGGCAAAGCGCCTGGTCGAGCACAAGCATGACGTGGTAATCCTGCTCGACTCGATCACCCGTCTGGGCCGCGCCTACAACACCGTTGTCCCGTCTTCGGGCAAGGTGCTGACCGGCGGTGTCGACGCCAATGCGCTGCAGCGCCCGAAGCGTTTCTTTGGTGCCGCGCGTAACATTGAGGAAGGCGGATCGCTTTCGATCATCGCCACCGCTCTGATCGACACCGGCAGCCGCATGGACGAAGTTATCTTCGAAGAGTTCAAGGGCACGGGTAACTCCGAAATCGTCCTCGACCGCAAGGTTTCCGACAAGCGCATCTTCCCCGCGCTCGACGTCGGCAAGTCGGGCACCCGCAAGGAAGAGCTGCTGGTCGAGAAGGACAAGCTTTCGAAGATGTGGGTCCTGCGCCGTATCCTTATGCAGATGGGCACGGTCGACGCGATGGAATTCCTCCTCGACAAAATGAAGGATTCCAAGACCAACGAAGACTTCTTCGACACGATGAATCAGTAGAATCTTGGGAAGCTGAAGGGTTTCAGGCTGATCAAAGCCGACAAGAGCGAGCCGATCTTCTGGTCGGCTCGCTTTTTTGTGCCTGCCCGCGGTTGCAGGGAGGTTCCGTGATGGCGCTAAGGGCTTTTTCCTAGTTCGCTAGACACCTGTCCCGCATCGGAGCCGGTTTAGGCTGGCAGCTATGGAAAGCGCCCTGCAACAGGTCATCTACACCAGCATAGCTTCACCGCTGCTCGACGGGGGTGAGATCTTCAAGATTGTGTCGGATGCGGCGCAAAAGAACCGCAGGCTGGGGATCACCGGCATGCTGGTAATCGTGCAGGGTCGGTTCTTTCAGGCGATCGAAGGACCGCCTCAGAACATTGATAAACTTCTGAATTCGCTAAATAATGATCCGCGACACCATTCTGTGCGCGTTCTCCGGCGCAACTCTATCGAACTTCGCCAATTCCCGAACTGGTCAATGCGGCGGTTCCGGATCGATGATGCCCGGACTGCCCGCCGCGTCTTTCGCGAACTGTTGAACAGAACCGACGACGCAGCGAGGATTTTGCGCAAATTCGAGGCTTATGTGGAGAGCAGTGCGGAGCTCGCGGCTTAGCCCGCTTTCTGACGCTCCAGCTGCGCGGCCATCATTTCCCAGACCTTGTTCACCGCCTTGAGAGGGCGGACCATCACTTTGAAATCGGTGATCATCCCGTCTTCGTCGAAGGTGATGATATCGACTCCGTTGACGTGGATACCTTCCATCTCGGTCGAGAATTCGAGCACCGCCGTGTCTCCGTCCACGACTTCGCGCAGATATTCAAAGCTGTCATTCCCCAGCGTCTGGCCCGCCGCCGCGAGATAGGCGACCACAATGGGCTGCCCTTCCTGCGGGGTGTGCACCACAGGGGAGTGGAATACGGCGTCATTGCGGATGATTTCCGCGAGTGCCTGCGGAGAACTGCCGCTGTCGATGACGCGGTGCCAGTTGGCGAGGCCTTTCGTCGCCGCGCTCATGCCAGATGCTCCGCAAAAAAGGCGGCGGTCCGGCTATCGGCGAGGTTTGCAGCCTCTTCATCGCGGCGCTTGCCCACTTCAGTGGCAAAACCGTGATCGAGGCCCTCGTAATCGTGCAGCACCGCCTTGTGGTGATCGTCGAGCCCTGCGTGCATCGCTGCCTGCGTATCCGCATCGACAAAACCGTCCGCGGTGGGGATGTGGAGCATGACGGGGTGCGCAATGGCGTGCTTTTCATCCAGCAAACCATCGATACCAACCCCGTAATAGCCCACGGAAGCATCCACATCTGTGCGCGCCGCGGTCATGAAGGCGAGGCGTCCGCCGAGGCAGTATCCTACGCATCCGACCTTTGAGACACCCATTTCTCGACGGATGTGGTGAATTGTCGCTTCGATGTCGCGAATACCGGCGTCCTGATCGAAGTTCTGCATATGGCCGAGTGCTGCCTGGAACTCTTCCTCGACGTCGGGATCGAGCTCGATTCCCGGTTCGAGCCGCCAGAACAGGTCGGGCGCAACGGCCAGATAGCCGTCGGCGGCGAGCTTGTCGCATTTCTGGCGGATTCCCGGGTTCACACCGAAGATTTCCTGGATGACGACGATCGCCGCCTTGGGTTCGCCTTCGGGACGCGCAACATAGGCGTCGAATGTCGCGTCATTCTCCAGGGTGGGGATCTTTGCTGTTTCGGACATTGTGCGGCTCATCCTTTCGAATCGGCTTGGTCAAACGTGCTGCAAGGCCTAGCCATTGTGCACAGACTTCGACAAACCCCAATTTCGCCGCAGCATGATGGATAGAGCGGCGCGCAGGACAAGAGGAACCAAGCCATGAAGGTCAATATCGAGATCGATTGCACTCCCGAAGAAGCGCGCAGCTTTCTGGGCCTGCCCGACGTGACCAAGGCGAACGATCTCTATGTCGAGAACATCACCAAGGCGATGCAGGGCGTGAGCAATCCCGCACAGATGCAGGAATATGCGCAGGCACTGGCTCCGATGGGGCAGGTCGGGTTGAAGATGTTCCAGAGCTTCGTCGAAAGCGGAATGCGCGCTGCGACGGGTGGGGCGAGCAAACCCAAGGGCAAATCGGGCGACT
>PALE01000060.1 GCA_002706445.1 Erythrobacteraceae bacterium | reverse complement strand
CTCGACCTCGACCACGTCGCCCAGCGCAAAATCACCCTCGAACCACACGCTTTGCAGCCAGGGCGACTTGCCGAGCCATTGGCCTGCATGCTTGCCCTTGCGCTCGATCAGGACCTTGCAGATCTTGCCCACGCTCGCCTGATTGAAGGCGTGCTGGTCGCGGTTGAGATGCGCTTGCAGGCGCTGGAGCCGCTCGTCCATGACTTCGGGCGCGATCTGATCGCCCATGGTCGCAGCGGGCGTGCCCGGGCGCGGCGAATATTTGAAGCTGAAGGCCGCCGCGTAGCGGACCTCGTCGATCAGCTGCAGCGTCTCTTCGAACTCGGCCTCGGTCTCGCCGGGGAAACCGACGATGAAATCGCCCGACAGCGCAATATCGGGCCGCGCTGCGCGGAAGCGTTCGAGCAGCTTGAGGTAGCTTTCCGCAGTATGCTGGCGGTTCATCGCTTTCAGCACGCGGTCGGAGCCGCTCTGTACCGGCAAGTGCAGATAGGGCATCAGTTTGTCGACCTCGCCATGTGCGGCGATCAGGTCGTCTTCCATGTCGTTGGGGTGGCTGGTGGTGTAGCGGATACGTTCCAGACCATCGAGTTTCGCGAGCGTGCGGATCAGGCCCGCAAGCCCCTGAGCGCGACCCGCCTCGTCCTCGCCGCTCCACGCATTGACGTTCTGCCCCAGCAGCGTGATTTCCTTTGCGCCCGCTTCGATCAGCTTCTGCGCTTCAGTCACCAAGTCTCTGTAAGGGCGCGAGATTTCCGCACCGCGCGTATAGGGGACGACACAATAGGTGCAGAATTTGTCGCAGCCTTCCTGCACGGTGAGGAAGGCGGTCGGCGAACGCCGTTTGCGCTGCGGCAACTGATCGAACTTTGCGATTGCGGGCATGTCGGTATCGGTTGCCCGCTCGCCCTTCGCCGCCTTGTCGAGCATGTCGGGCAGGCGGTGATAGGCCTGCGGGCCGACCACCATCGAAACCGCAGGCGCACGCGCCATGATCTCTTCACCCTCGGCCTGAGCGACGCAGCCCGCAACCGCGATCATCGGGGCCTTTCCGGCTTCCTCGCCCGCCTTCACCAGACGGCCGATGTCCGAATACACTTTCTCGGCCGCGCGTTCGCGGATGTGGCAGGTGTTGAGCACCACCAGATCGGCTTCCTCGCCTTCGGGCGCAGGCGTAATGCCGCGCTCGCCGAGAAGTTCGGCCATGCGTTCGCCGTCATAGACGTTCATCTGGCAGCCGAAGGACTTGACCCGAAAGGTCTTGGGGGAATTGGTCGGTTTCATGATGCGCCCGCGTTTAGCCCGAAGCGGCGCGCGGTTCAATTGATGTGCGCTTGCATCTTTGCGCAGGGCTGGCACAAACCGGCGATGGTCATGAAATCCACCGCCTTCGCCGCCCTTCTGGCACTCTCCTCGCCCGCTATGGCCGACGAGCCTGCGCCCACTCCCGCAGAGGCGCAATTCGCGCAAATCCTTGGCTGGGAAGGCCGCTGGCAGGTGGCCGAAACCGACGCGCTCCAGATCGTGTTCGAAGTGACCGCGCGCGGCAAAACCGTGGTCGAGCGGTGGGAAACGGCATCGGGTCTGCACTCGATCACCGTCTATCACCTCGACGCAGACAGCGTGATTGCCACCCACTATTGCCCGCAAGGCAACCAGCCGCGCCTGCAATCGGTGGCCGGGGACGGAAGCGTAATCGCCTTCGAGTTCCGCGACATTACCGGCCTAGACGAGGGGGAAAGCCACCAGTTCGCGCTATCCTATACCGTGCGCGAAGACGGGTCGCTGCTGCGCTCCGAAGTCTATCGAAGCGCGGAAGGAGAAGGCGAACCCGGCAGCTATACGCTGATGCGCGCGCCCGAAAGCGGCTCTTAGGCGGGGTCTTCTTTTTCGGGCCGGGCGCTGTGGATGCAGGGTTCTGACACAACCGGCATCACGCCGGGATGCGGTTTGCCCTCGTCCCCGCATTCGACCATCGGCTTTCGCACCGCATTGGCGAGCACGGTCTTGAGCGCATCGGGATCGCCATAGGCCGCGATCCATGTGATGCAGTCGGCCAGCGGACGGATCTTGTGCTTGGTGAACTGCCCGTTCCGCGGCGCGCAGTTGAGCGTGTACACATCCGCTGCGGGCGCAAGGTCGTAGCGCGCAAACTTGCGCAATACTTCGCCGCGCTCGTTAAAGACGGTGCGCTGCATATCGTTCACGCGGTCCTCGCCACCGTAAAAGGGCGAGGTGTTGAACATGAAGGCGCGCACATGCGGGTGGGCAATCGAAACCTCGGTCGCAAGCGCCCCGCCCAGCGAATGTCCGGCAACGATCCACTCGGCCCCGTCGGCAAATTCGGGCCGTGCGCGCTCGGCCTCGAAAGCGGCCTGAGCCAGCTCGATCTGGTCGTTGCGCAAAGTGCCGTAGAAAATGTCGGTGAAGCCGTCGAAATCGGTGCCGCGAAAGGCGAGGATGCGCGCAATCGGCTGACGGTCAGGCTGACCTTCTGTGCCCGAGGCATATTGCGCGAAGATTTCGTAGCCGAAGCCCTTGTCCGCTGCTTCGTCGGCAATCGGCAGCCGCTCCAGCCGTTCGAGCACGGGGCCGAGATCGGTGAAAACGTCATCGTCGCCCGTGTAGGCATTGGCCGAGGCGACCGCATAGGGCCACACATCGACGGCCCCGTTCCGCAAAAATCCGCACCATCCGCCCGGCTCCATCCGGCACGGCGAGCGCGATTGCGAGATATCGGGATAGGTGGCGCAGGCCGACAACGTCAGCAAGCACAGGGCAAGCATGAGCCGGCGCAGCGACACCTATCTTCGTTCCCGATTGATTAGGCGACAGTCGCCTTCAGGATCTTGCCCGGCGAACGCGGCGGCTCGCCCTTGGGCAGCGCGTGGACGTGTTCCATGCCGCTCTCGACCTGGCCCCAGACGGTGTACTGCTTGTCGAGGAAGCGGGCGTCGTCGATGCAGATGAAGAACTGCGAATTCGCGCTGTCGGGCATCGACGAACGCGCCATCGAGCAAACGCCTTCGACGTGGGGTTCGTCGTTGAATTCGGCCTTGAGGTCGGGCTTGTCGCTGCCGCCCATGCCGGTGCCGGTCGGGTCGCCGCCCTGCGCCATGAAGCCGTCTATCACGCGGTGGAACACCACGCCGTCGTAGAAACCTTCGCCTGCCAGCTCGGCAATGCGGGCTACGTGGTTGGGCGCGAGATCGGGGCGCAGCTTGATGACAACGTCCTTGCCTTCACCATCGCCGGTGTCGAGCGTGAAAATAAGCTTTTCGGCCATTGAATTCTTCTCCATTTGCAATGCCTGCATTCGTGCAGGCTCTTTAGCAGTCTAAACCCCCGTGTCACCCGCTTGCTTTTGCTGCGTTGCACCGTAAACCCACCCGCATGGTCGATCCTGCCCTCCTCGACGACGAAACGCTGCCGGTCGATACCGCAGACGAGGAAGTGCGCCCTGACGACCGGATCGATGACGAGCGGCACGACGAGGAAAACCGGCTCAAGCCGAAATACCTCAAGGAGATTCGCGAGGCGCTGGAGGAAGGCGACAAGGGCGCGGTCTACGACCTCGTCGAACCGCTCCACCCCGCCGACATCGCCGACCTTATCGAGCTGACCGACGCCGACGACCGCGCCGAACTCGCCGCCGCGATCACCGATCTGATGAGCGTCGAAGTGGTCGCCGAACTCAACGATCACGTGCGCGAAGTGATGATGGAGGCGCTGCCCCCCGAAGCGGTCGCGGTGATCGCCGAACAGCTGGAAACCGATGACGCGGTCCAGCTGCTCGAAGACCTCGACGAAGACGACCAGAAGGCAATCATCGCCGAGCTGGAGCCGGAAACCGCCGAAGCGGTGTCCAGCGCGCTCGCCTATCCCGAAGAGACCGCCGGCCGCCTGATGAACCGCCATGTGATGGCGGTCCCCGAACACCTCACCGTGGGCGATCTGATCGACTATCTGCGCGTCGAGGGCGATCTGACGCACGATTTCTTCGAAGTCTTCGTGATCGACGCCGCGCACCACCCCGTCGGCACTTGCGCGCTCAACTGGATTCTTACCTCTCCGCGCAACATCAAGCTGACCGATGTTATGAAGCGCGACCAGACCCTCATCCCGGTCGAAATGGACCAGGAAGAGGTCGCGCTGATGTTCCAGAAATACGCGCTGATCTCGGCTGCGGTGGTGGACGACAGCGGGCGGCTGGTCGGCCAGATGACGGTCGATGACGTGGTGCACATCATCTCCGAAGAAGCTGGCGAGGACGCGCTGCTGCTCTCGGGTGCGGGCGACGGCGACATTAACGAGCCGATCCGCGAAGCCTATTCGAGCCGCGTGCGCTGGCTGATCGCGAACCTCGGCACGGCGGTGGTCGCCTCGGCCATTATCGCGGCCTTCGGTGCCGCGATCGAGGCGCTGGTGGCGCTCGCAGTGCTGATGCCGATTGTCGCGAGCATCGGCGGCAATGCGGGCACGCAGACCATGGCAGTGGCGGTGCGCGCGATTGCCACCAACCAGCTGACGCGCGCGAACACGTGGAAGATCGTGTGGCGCGAATTGCGCGTGGCGCTGCTCAACGGGGCGACGGTCGCTGTGCTGATCGGCATTGCAGCAGGCGTGCTGTTCGGCTGGCAGATGGGCGCGGTGATCGCGGTCGCCATGGTGGTGAACATTGCGATTTCGGGCCTCGCCGGCGTGCTGGTCCCCGTCACTTTCGAACGTCTGGGACAGGACCCTGCGGTGGCCTCTTCCGTCTTTGTGACGATGATTACCGATTCGATGGGCTTTTTCGCCTTCCTTGGCCTTGCGGTTTTGAGCGGGATCGTTCCCGCCGCTTGAGCATCACGCGCTTGTCCCTATCTTGGGGCCATGCCGCTCAACCTCACCAAGATCGCCTTTGGCGCGCAAAGCTATAACGACATCGAAAGCTGGTACGCCGGACGGCGCAGCCCACATCTGACGACCAAATATCGTCCGACCAAATGGGAAGAGTGCATCGGCGGCTCGCTTTACTGGATACACCAGCACAGCCTCGTCGCGCGCTCGGAAATCACCGGCTTTTCGCAAACCGACAGCGGGCGCTGGCTGATCGAGTTGAAGCCCGAACTCATCCGCGTGCACCCGCAGCCCAAGCGTGCGCATCAGGGCTGGCGCTATCTCAAGGGCGAACCGCCACGCGATCTCGCTCCGGGCGAAGACATCGGCGACGCCCTGCCCGGCAAGCTGGCCGCAAAACTGGAAAAGCTGGGGCTGGTTTGACACTGCCGGACTCCGATCCGGTGTTCGTGTTTCTTGGCGAAGCGGTCGCCGACGGAGCAGAGAACTATCGTGACGGTGCGCGACACGCGATTATCGTGCTGGTTCGAGCCTCTGATCTAAATTCGGCACAAGCCATCGCTGAGCGGATCGTTTGCGAAGCGAATTGGGCGTATCCGCGATTCAGAAAGTCCGCCGAGCTGTCCTCGAACCCTGATGAAGTCGTCGAACCTCATCTGCGCGGAGCGATCAAAACCGCCCTTGAAACAGGGCGAGCCATGGTGGTCTATCAGGACGAAATACCGCTCAACAGCTAAGCCAGCGGCGGCGCGCCTGCCCAGACCCATGCGACCACTGCAAAGGCGATGATCAGCGACACCAGCGCCCTGCCCCATGGAGCAGGTGTGTTGTCGGGAACGCCCGGTGCCTTCTCGCCCGAGCCCGTTATCATCGCGCCGACCAGCTTCTGCTTTTTGATTGCGGTGTAAAAGGCGATCGCCGCAAGGTGCACCGCGATCAACGCGACGACCACGTAAAAGAACACCTCGTGCAATTCGGTGATCGTATCGGCGGTCATCACGCCGACCAGCGGATTGAGCGGGCCGGTCGCGCCGTCATAGGGATCGCCCGAAAACAGACCCAGCCCCACCTGCACCAGCATCGCCGCCAGCAGCGCCAGCACCGACAGCGCGCCCAGGGGATTGTGCCCCTTGGTTGCGCTGTCCTCGTGATTGCCGCCCAGATAGCGCAGCACCGCTGTCGGGCCTTTGACAAAGCTTGCAAAGCGCGCCGTCTCTGTGCCCAGAAAGCCCCAGATGATGCGGAACACCAACAGGCCCAGCAGCAGCAGGCCCAGCCGGAAATGCCAGTCCCACATGTGCTCTTCGCCGGTGAACCACATGGCGGGGATGATCAGCGCGAAAGCCCAGTGGGTCAGTCGCACCGGCAAATCCCAGATGCGGACGGTGCGCGTGAGCATCAGTCGTCGTCGAGACGGAAGGTATCGTGGCAGTTCTTGCACGACGCGCCGAGCGGCCCGACCTGTTCACCGGCTCCGGCAACATCACCGGCTTCCGCGAGTTCCAGCATCTTCGCGCTTTCTTCGAGCAGCTTTTGCTGCGCGGCGGTGAATTCTGCAGGCTTTTCCCAGATCGTAGGCAGCGCCTCGGTATCCCAGCCGGCATCGCGGCCCGAACCTTCGGGGAAGTGGTCTTCGATTGCGGCTGCGCGCTCGTTGATGTCGCGTGCTGCGGCGGCGACCATGACGATATCGGTTTCCTTGCCCTCTTCATACTGGGCGCGGATCGTCTTGAAGCTGTCGCTGATCGCTTCGAAATTGTCGTGACGCAGCTCCAGTTCAGCCGGCTTTTCACCCTCGGGAGCGTCGCTTCCACCGCATGCTGCGAGCAACGCGGCGAGAGGGGCGGCAATCATCAGGGGGCGAAGGGGAATGCGGTTCATCATGAAGCTCCTATAGAGAGGGGGAAGCGGGATGTACCCTAACCTTTTGGCGGGCGAGGGAAAAGTACCGGAGTGTCGCGGCGGTATTTTTGATAGGCCGGATCGTCGCCCCAGCGTTTCTTCGCCTGCTCTTCCTGCAGATTGATGCCCGAAATACGGGTCAGCAGCAGATAGACGAAGATCGGCGAGATCACGACCAGCCACGCAAGACCCGTGAGCACGGGAATGGCGATGATGAAGATGCCGGTCCACAGCGTGATTTCGCCGAAATAGTTGGGATGGCGCGACCACTTCCACAGCCCGACATTGATGAAGTCGCCGTCATTGGCAGGGTCGGACTTGAATTTGCTCTTCTGCGCGTCGGCGACCGCTTCGAAGGTGAGACCGAAAACCCAGATCGCAGCGCCGATCCAGAAGAAAACATCGAGCGGCACGCGGTTGGTCGAGGTGATGATCGCGAGCGCCGCAGAGGCGGTCAGGATGACCCAGAGCCCCTGCAAGGTCCACGCCGCGAGGAAACGCGCAGGGCTGGTCTTGATCTTCTCGAACCGGCTGTCGCTGCCGCCTGCCGCGTGGATGCGGATAAACAGGAATGTGCCCAGCCGGATGCACCAGATCGCTACCATCGCCGCCACGGCGATCCCTCGCGGGTCGAACGAGCCGAAACTCTGGTAGGCGGCGAACACCGCCACGCCGGTTACAGTCAGATAGGTGATCGCGCCGGTCGTATCGTAGAACTTGTCCGACTTTGCGAGCGCAGAGGGAATGAAAGCCAGCCAGTTGATCACCAGTGCCAGCCAGCCGCACAGATACATCGCCGGATAGGTGTACAACTCGACGCTGTCGGCGCTGGCGAAGCCCGAAAATGCGAGCGCGACGACCGTCACCACGACCACCACGATCAAACTCTTCAGCGATTTCATGCCCTATCCCCTTACGCTTCGGCCGCCTTTGCGCGGCTCTTTTCGACGACGCGCCGCAGCGCGTTGACATAGACTTCGGGTGCCTGCGCGCCGGGGATCATGAACTTCCCTTCGACGATCATGGCGGGCACGCCGGAAATATTGAGGTCCCACGCTTGCCGTTCTTCGGCCACGACGCGGGCTTCGAGTTCGGCATCGTCGAGCGCCGCCTTGGCGGCTTCGCGGTGGAGACCGACCGAGGCCGCGATGTCGAGCAGCACTTCGCGGTCGGACAAATCCTTGCGGTGGTTGAAGTGCGCCTTGAAGAGAGCGAGCTTGAGCTGCGTCTGGACCTGCGGCCCCATCGCTTCGAGCGCGAGGCCCAGCAGCTTGTGGCAATCGCGCGTGTTCCACATCATCGCAGGTCGCCCCTCGCCCTCGCCTTCGGGGCTGAGCGAGACACCGGCACTGTCGGCGATTTCCTTCATCCGCCCGCGCACCGCCGCGCCTTCTTCGGCGCTGCGACCGTATTTGCGCTGGAGATGCGCCTCCTGCCCCTCTCCCTCCTGCGGCATGTCGGGGTTGAGTTCGAACGGACGCCAGCGCAGCTCAGCCTCGATCTCGCCGTCGAGCATTTCCAGCGCCTTTTGCAGCTGTCCGTAGCCGATCAGGCACCACGGGCACATGACGTCGGAATAAATGTCGATGGTGAGCTTTTCGGCTGCGCTCATGCGGTTTTCTCCAGCCACCATTGCATCAGATTGCAGGCAATCGCGTGTTTCGGCGGAGCACGGAAGGGGCCGTTGCCACCGAGCGAGGCGGCCACTTCGTCGCGGGTGAACCAGCGGATTTCGGCCATTTCGGTCTCGTCGATCACCAGCGCATCGTCATCGGCGTAGGAATGGCAACCGATCATCATCTGGCTGGGAAACGGCCAGGGCTGGCTGGCGACATAGGTCACGTCGCGCACCCGCACGCCCGATTCCTCGAAGACTTCGCGCGCGACCGCCTCTTCGATGGTTTCGCCCGGTTCGACGAAGCCCGCGAGCGCCGAAAAGCTGCCTTCGGGCCACCCCTTGCCGCGCCCGAGCATCAACCGCCCCTCATACTCTGCAAGCATGATAGTGACCGGATCGGTACGAGGGAAATGCTGCGCGCTGCACTCGCTGCAATCGCGCTGCCAGCCGCCTTTGGCGATGCGCGTGCCCGCGCCGCATTGCGCACAGAAACGGTGGCGAGCGTGCCAGTCGATCAGGCTACGCGCACCGCCGTAAAGCGCAAGATCGCCCGGATCGAGGTTCGCCATCAGCGCCCACAGGCGCGGGTTTGCCATGCGCGGGCTGGCGTCGCCCTGCGGCGGGACAGCGGCAAAGCACGCCCGCTCGCCGCCGTCGCTGCGATCAAGGCCGAGGAACACCAGCTCCGCATCTTCGGGCGCATCGGCGAGCGATCCCCAACCGAGGCGTCCGTTCTCGTCGAGATCGGGCATCAGCGCGTCGAGCTTCAGCAGACGCGCTTTCCAGTTCATCAAGGCGCCCAGCGCCTCGCGGTCGGCGCGGATGTTATCCGCCCTGTCGAGCGGCGAACCGGCAAAGGCGATGGGACCTTTATATGCCGCCATTATGCCGCCTGCCGTGCAGCGGCCATCGCGGCGAGATCGGCTTCGAGCGCGGCCATATATTCATCGCGCAAGGGGTAGGCGCTGCTCTCCATATATTGGGTGAAAAGCCCTGTGCGCAGGCCGTATTTGTAGCTGACCGCCGCGAGGGTTCCCGCTGCGCCGCCCCAGCCGAAGCTGCCGTCAACCACGCGCCCGCCAGCGCCAAACCCTTGGCCCTCGGTCCATGACCCCGTCAGATCGACCGTCTCGGGCAGAATGTTCGACGTGCCCTTGCGCACCGCTGGTTCGGAGAAGACCTGCTTTCCGTCGAGCTTGCCGTAGTTCAGAAGCATGTTGAGGAAGCGGTCGTAGTCGCGCGGGGACGAGACGAGCCCTGCCCCGCCCATCGGGAACGGCGGCTTGTCGAGGTAGATCGAGATCGCCGCCGGATCGATCGGCTGCGGGCCGTTTTCGTCCACGCCGTAATTGGTGGTCAGGCGCGTGCGCTCGCTAACGGGAACCTGGAACCATGTGCTCTCCATCCCGCAGGGACCGAAGATACGGTCGTGCATGACCTGATCGAACGGCTTGCCCTCGGCAACCTCGATTGCGCGGCCCAGCACGTCCAGCCCTGCGGAATAACTCCACTTGGTGCCCGGCTGATAGACCAGTGGCATGGCAGCCATGCCATCGGCAAAGGCTTCGAGACTTTCGACCGGATCGCCGCGATCGAGGCCGGGGATCGGCAGGCGGCTGACTTGCCCCGGGATCAGGCCTTTTTCCATGAACGCCTGCGAGATCGGGCCCTGCTGGATAATGCCGTAGCCGATGCCTGCCGTGTGGGTCAGCAGTTGACGGATGGTGACCGGCGACTTGGCTGGTTCGAGATTGTCCTCGCTGATCGCGCCGTCATATTCGACCTGCACCATCATGTCGCGCCATGCGGGCAGGATGTCGTACAGCGGCTGGTCGAGTTCGAGCAGGCCGTCCTCGATCAGAGCCATGGCGCACATGCCCGTGATCGGCTTGGTCATCGAATAGATGCGGTAGAGCGAATCCTGGTTGACCTCGACCGTGCTGCCAAGCGCGAGCGTGCCATAGCCGACCTGATGCGCATGCGGCTGTTCACCCCAGCCGAAGGTGGCAAGGACGTTGGCGACCTTGCGTTCATCGACATAGCGTTTGGCGAGTGCGGCGACGTTGGGATAGCTTTCGCTGACATCATGCGCGAACAGCGGGCTCGAAAACGGCAGCGAGGCGATCGATGCGCCTGCGGCAACATAGGCGCTGCTGCGGAACAGGGCGCGGCGCGTGATCGTGGCTTCTTGGAATGAACGGTTTGCCATATGTCGGTTCTCTCTCCGGCGGGAATTGTTTGGCGCCTGTTTGGGCGAGGCAGGCTGGCGCGTCAATCGGGTTGCCTTTGAGGACCTGTTCGCGACGCTGTTGAAAAACACGCGCGTGTTACCTAAGTAATACACATGCTGAATTTAATCTCATGGCTTATCGGGATCGTCTGCCTAATCCTTGCAATTCCGTTCCAACTGCCGGTGCTCGGCCTCGGCCTCTGGATCGTGCTTCCCGTCGCGGTAATCGGTGCCGGTATCGGCGCGCTCTCGTCGCGCAATGGCGGGCGCAATCTGAACATTCTTGTGATCGTGATTTGCGCGGTGCGCCTCGCGATGACCGGCGGGACGTTTTAAGAGGCTCCTCAGGCCAACGCGAGCCGTGCCGCCTTGGCATAAAGCGTTGGCAGGCCCGCCCCGTCCAGCTCATCGAGCGGCCACCAGACCCCTTCGCCCGCAGGAGTGCCCTGCCCCTCTATCCGTACCACCTGAAGCGTCAGGTGCGCGTGGGTGAAACTGTGCCGCACAGCGCCAAGATCGGTTGTTTCTCCGGCCATAGGCGGTTTTCCGGACCCGTCGGCCTGCGCGCTCCAGCCGTCATCGGGAAGCGCGCGCATCCCGCCCAGCATGCCGGTGCCTGCACGGGTGACGAGCCAGACCTTCCCTTCACGCTCGATCCAATATGCCGTGCCGCGCCGTTCGGGCTTGGCCTTCTTGGGTGGCTTCACCGGCAGCGTTTCGGGCTCACCCGTTTTGCGTCCGGCGCAGTCGCCCGATAGCGGGCACAAGAGGCAACGGGGCGCGCGCGTCGTGCAGATTTGCGATCCGAGGTCCATCATCGCCTGCGCGAAATCGCCTGCGCGGTTCTCGGGAGTGATGGAATTTGTGCGTTCCCTGATCGCCTTGCGCGCAGCGGGCAGCGGTTCGTCCAGAGCGAACAGCCGCGCCACGACGCGTTCGACATTGGCATCGACGACAATCGCGTGCTCGCCAAAGGCAATCGCCGCAATCGCTGCTGCCGTATAAGCGCCCAGCCCCGGCAGTTTGCGCAGTTCATCCTCGGTAGCGGGAAAGGCGCCAAGTTCCGCGACAACCTTCGCGCATTTTACCAGATTGCGGGCGCGCGAATAATAGCCCAGCCCCGCCCAAGCCGCCATGACGTCATCTTCGCTCGCAGCGGCGAGATCGAAGACCGTCGGCCAGCGCTGCGTGAAAGCCTTGAAATAGGGCTTCACCGCCGCCACTGTCGTCTGTTGCAGCATCACTTCGGAAAGCCACACGCGATAGGGCCATGCCGGGTCATCGGGCTGCGCTTCGCCCGGCCCGACCCGCCACGGCAAAGCGCGGGCGTGGGCATCATACCAGGTGAGGAGTTGGTCGGAGACGGTAGCGAACACGCGCCGCCTATGGCATGGGACGCAGCACGATGGGAAGCGAGACCGACAAACCAACCCGCAAAGCGGCAGGCCGGAAGGATCCAGCCTCAAGCAGCAAAGCGGTAGGCCGAAAGAAAACCGCCCAGCCCTACACGCGTCCACGCGGCGGCGGGGCCAAGGCTATCGGCGATCTCATGCCCGAAATCGGTCGCACTGCGTTTCGCCGCTTCGGCTTCGTGCAAAGCTCGGTCGTCACCCGCTGGCCAGAGATCGTCGGCCCGACCCATTCGCGGGTATGCTCGCCCGAAGCGATCCGCTTTCCCCCCGGCGAAAAGTCCGAAGGTATCCTCCAACTCGTCGTCAGTCCCGCGCATGCTCCGCTAATCCAGCAGGTGCTGCCGGAGATCATCGAGCGCGTGAACCGCTTTTTCGGCTATAATGCCGTCGCCCGGGCCAAGATCCGGCAAGGCCCGGTTAAGCCGCCCTCTGCTGAAAGCCGTCCCAAACCGCCGCCTTCGCTCAAGCCGATCCCGATGGAACTGGGTGACAGCCTGCGCGATATCGGTGACCCCGAACTGCGCACCGTGCTGGAATCGCTGGCGCGCAGTCTGGGGGACGGGGAAGAAAAGAAGAAAGAACAATAGACGTGAAACACGCAATTCTGGGGGCATTCGCAGCGGCAAGCCTGCTCGCGCTCGCTGCGCCTGCAACCGCCCAAACCACGCAAGAGGAAGCGGGCGAAAGCCTCGCCAACCCTTCCAGCGCTTTCAGGGACAGTATCGGCCGCGGCTCGTGGCATACCAAGGTTGAGACTACCGATCGCGGCCATATGATCGGCGATCCCGATGCCGAAGCGCGCCTCATCGAATTCATCAGCTACACCTGCTCGCACTGCGCCGATTTTGCGCGGCAGGGCGATCCGGCGCTTGAATTGATGCTGCTTGCACCGGGCCGGATGAATGTCGAAGTGCGTCCGGTGATCCGCAATGCGATCGACCTTACCGTATCGCTGCTGGTCCAGTGCGGCGATACGGAAGGTTTCAAGGACCGCCACCGCATGTTCCTGTCCCGTCAGGATACATGGCTTGCGAAAGCCCAGAACGCACCGCAATCGCAGCAAGCGATCTGGATGCGCGGCGACAGGGCTTCGCGGATCAACGCGGCCAGTGCACTCGGCCTCGACGATATACTGGCGGATCGCGGAACTTCCCGCACCGATATCAACACCTGCCTCTCCGACGATCAGGCCGCGCTGGCGCTGATCCGCAACGGAAATGCGGACCGTGAAGAATTCGGCGTGCGTGGCACACCCAGTTTCGCGCTCGACGGCGAATTCCTCACCAATGTTCACAGCTGGACCGCGCTCGCTCCCGTGTTGCAGGAGCATTTCCGGCCCAAGGGCGAGGAATAATCGCGTCAATTCACACAATCGACAAATTTGTGCACAAGCCCTTCCACGCATCCGCTTCCGCTCTTGCGGAGCTTCCGTATAGTCTCTCCCTTCGAATCCAAGGATAGGTCCGACCATGACTTTGACCCGCAACCACTTCAAAATGGCCCTCGCCGCTCCTCTCGCGCTTGCGCTCGCCGCATGCGGAGACGACGCTGCCGGTGGCCTTGAAGGCGATGTGATCGCACCGATCGAGGCTCCCGCTGGCACCAGCTGGACGCAGACGGTCGAAGTGACCGACGACGGCGGCTATCTGATTGGCAACCCCGATGCGCCGCTCAAGCTCGTCGAATACGGCTCGCTCCCCTGCCCCGCCTGCGCACGCTTCGCACAGGACGGCTTCGATCCACTGATCGAGGAATATGTCTCGACCGGCCGCGTCAGCTTCGAATTTCGCAGCTTCATCATCCACGGCCCGCTCGACCTCGCGCTGACCCGCCTGATCGGCTGTTCGGCCCCCGAAAGCGCCGTGCCGCTGTCGGACGAAGTCTGGGCCAACCTCGGCGAAATCCAGAACCGCGCCTATGCCAACCAGCAGGCGCTGGCCGCGATCGACAGCCTGCCGCTCGAAGAGAAATACGTCGCTTTCGGTGAAGTCACCGGCCTCTACGACTTCTTCAAGTCGCGCGGTGTGAGCGAAGATCAGGCGCGAACCTGCCTCGGCGATGTTGCCGAACTCGAACGGCTCGACGAATTGTCGCGCGGCTACGCCGGAAGCGGGATCCAGTCGACCCCGACCTTCGTGCTCAACGACAACGTGCTCGATGACAACAATTGGAGCGCGCTCGAAGTCACTCTCCAGCGCGCAGGCGCAAGGCCCGAATAAAGCGCAAAGATGCAGATCAGCCGGCTCAAACTCTCTGGTTTCAAGAGCTTTGTAGAGCCGGCTGAACTGCGCATTGAACCCGGTCTGACCGGGGTCGTCGGCCCGAATGGCTGCGGCAAATCCAACCTGCTCGAAGCGATCCGCTGGGTCATGGGCGAAACCTCGGCCAAGTCGATGCGCTCGGGCGGGATGGAAGATGTCATCTTCGCAGGCACCGATACGCGCCCCGCGCGCGCCTTTGCCGAGGTCGTGCTCCACGCCGAGGACGACAACCAGGAGGAACTGGTCGTCACCCGCCGGATCGAACGCGGCGCAGGCTCGGCCTACCGCGTCAACGGGCGCGATGTGCGGGCCAAGGACGTCGCGCTGACCTTTGCCGATGCGGCAACGGGCGCACACAGTCCCGCGCTCGTTTCTCAGGGCAAGATCGCACAGGTGATCGCCGCCAAGCCCGCCGAGCGCCGGATGATGCTCGAAGAGGCAGCCGGCATCGCCGGGCTCCACGTGCGCCGCAAGGATGCCGAGAGCAAGCTGCGCTCGACCGAGAAGAATCTCGAACGGCTCGAAGACCTGATGGCGGGTTTGGATTCGCAGATTTCCTCGCTGCGGCGGCAGGCCAAACAGGCCGAACGCTACACCAGGCTGACCGAGGAAATCCAGCACGCCGAGGCGCGGCTGGTGTTCGCCCGCTGGCGCGATGCGGCCGCTTCGGCCAAGGAAGCGCGCGCTGCGGCCCAGACCGCAGAGACCAAGGTCGCACAGGCCAAGGCGCTGACCGACGAGGCGCAGAAACAGCAGGCCGAAGCCGCCGCCGCACTCGCCGAAGCACGCGACGAACTGGCTGATCGCCGCGACGATTCCTCCGCCCACGGCCACCGCATGGCGGCGCTGTCTGAAAAGCTCGAAGCCGCCGAAACCCGCCTCGCCGATCTCGACCGCCAGCGCACGCGGCTCGAGGAGGACCGTGTCGCCGCCGACCGTCTGACCAACGATGCAGCCGATGCGCTCGCAAAGCTGGACCGCGAACTCCAGAACTCGCGCAAGACCGTGGCCGATGCCGAGGCAGAGCGCCCCGCCCTCGCGCTCGCTTCGGAAAAGACCGAGGCCGCCAGCCGCAAGGCCGAGCTGGACCTTGCCAAAGCGACTGCCGATCACGCGGGTGTCGAGGCCGAATGGCGCGTGGCAGAGGCCGCTATCGAACAGGCCGAAAACCGCCTCTCCCGCCTCACCCGCGAGAGCGAACGGATCGAAGCGGTTCGTGCCGAACTGGCAGGCGGCGAAGACCCCGAAGAGGCGGTGACCGCCGCCCGCGAAGCCGCCGAAGATGCCGCCAGCACGGTCGCCTCACTGCGCGCCAAGCTCGAAGAGGAACAGGCGCGCAAGGGCGAACTCCAATCCGCCCGTGACGAGGCCAGCGCCGCGCTCG
>PALE01000059.1 GCA_002706445.1 Erythrobacteraceae bacterium | reverse complement strand
GATTGTTGGCCGTCCCCAATTCGACCTTGGTTCCGTCGGGATCGATGACGACCACCCCGCTTTTGCTCATCGAGCTGTTGGCCGAAAAGGCGGGATCAAGCAGCGTCACGCGTTCCTTGGACCCGACACAGGCGGAGACAAGCACCGCGGCTCCGATCGCAATCAGCGCGCGCATCAGTCATCCACCTCCATAATAAAATGCGTGCCTCGCACACCGAGGGTCGACGAGCCGGCGCGGAACCGGATCCGTTCGCCTTCGGTAAGATCGCCAGAATCGACCCCCATCCTGCCGCGCTCAAGCGAAATACGCGCTTCGCCCTCGCGCGTGTCGCGGTCGAAAAGATAGGTCGAGATGATAACCCGGCTGCGCGGAGCAATAGCCAGTCGCGTGTTGTCAGCGAGGGTAATGCCGACCCGCTGGTTGCGCTTGGTGACGACGATATCGCCTTCATTGAGCCGGAAACCCGAATTGGCGGTCCTGCTCTGACCGCTGCGAATTACCTCAATGCCGCCGGGAGTGACATTCTTGATCCTGCCGATATCGGTTCGCACCCGCTCCGCGACGGAAACTGCGGGTTGTGCGACAAGCGCGCCGAAAGCTGCTACAAGAACGAAGAATTTTCTCATGTGTCCTCCCCATTGGAGTCTGTGTTAGCATAACTTCATGGAACACAGGAGACGATTTTCGGCCTTTGTCGCCAGCGGGCGCGATCCGCGCCCGACCATCGTCGAAGCGCTGGAATTTGTGCGCGAAGTCCTGTCCACAACGACCTGCAGCGAGCACACGCGCAGCAAAGTCGCAATCGTGGTCGAGGAACTGATTTCGAACACGCTGCGTCATGGCGGCGAGAACCGCGACATCTCGCTTGCCCTCACGCTCGAAGACAAGGGCAGCGTGGTCGAACTGGAGGTCGAGGACGATGCCCCTCCCTTCGATCCCAGCCGCGCAACCGACTTTTCCGGCCCCGACCCGCGCACCGGCGGCGGCATCGGCCTCGCGATCATCCGGGCCTGGGGCGAAGATATAAACTACAACCGCCGCGAGAACCGCAATGTCCTGCGCCTGACACTGCGCTAATGGATCCCACACCAGCCGTCAGAAGAACACATCATCCAGATCGGGGGCATCGTCCTCGCCGCCAGCGGTCGCCGCGACCGGCAGTGCACTGCTATCGGGACCGAAGTCATCGAAACTGTCGAACAGGTCCTCATCCTGTGGTTCAGCCGCCTTTGCGCCGCCGCCAAGCGGCTGCATGTCCGGCAGCAGGAAGCGGTCATGGACAGCCCGTTCCTCGGCCATTGTGTAGGACCGCGCCATGGCCTCCATGAACACGATCAAGGGATGATCAGCGCTATTGATCGCCTCATTTGCGCAAGGCCCCTCGTCCGCCATTTCGGCCAGAATGGCGTCGCACTCCACTGACATCTCCTCGCAGGTCTCTAGCACCTGCGTTGCAGATCCCAGGATCGGCAGGATCGTTGCGGTGATATCGGCAGCGAGCTTTATCGATGTTTCCGTCTTTTCAGCGCTTGAGCGGATGGAATCCAGCGAGCGCGAAAGCATGCTGCCGACGCTCTCCGACTGCTGCCGCGCCAGCTGCGTCATGCGCTCCGCCACATCAAGTAGCTCGTTTTCGACAGCTCCGATGGAATCGGTGATGGCGTCCAGAACCTCCGAACGCTGGCGGATCTCGTCAGCCACGACCTTGATCGGCGGTCCGGTCGGGCCAGCCCTGCGGGCTTTCAGCGAGACATTAACCGCCATGTCCTGAATCTCGACCCGCAGCGCTCCAATCGTCTTGGCGCGGGCGGCGACGTCTGCGACGATATCGACGATACAGTTCATCGTAAGGCTGGCCTGCCGGTCGGCGTGAACGAGGCTTTCGGTCATTCTCGCCGCTTCGGAAATGCCCTGTTCCAGACGGCGTAGGAATATCTCGTCATCCGCGCTGTCTTCACCCGCTCGTCCGGCCAGCAGGGTATTGAGGCGCTGCGTTGGAGGCTGCAGATTGTAGAGCGCAGTCACCAGAGATTGCAGGTCGCGGTCGAATTCCTCGCGTGTCGCTTCGGTCTGCGCTCGCAACAACGCGGTGCCATGAGCGCGCATCTGCGCGGTCGCCTCGTGATCGTCGATCGAAGCCGCTTCGATCACCGCCATTCCGGCGAGCACGTGTTCAAGTCTTTGCCGTGCGCGGTCACCGACCTGAATGGCGCAAAGGGCTTCTCCGACTTCCTGCTGCACCGCACGGGCGATCTCGCCTGTGGTCTGAGCCAGTTGCGCGAGTTCGTTCTGGTAGTCCCGAAGCGCTTCGACATCGGCGATTAGCCGGTCCGGAACCTGCGGCACGACGCTTTGGCACTCGCGCGCGAGGCTTTGATCGTTGCGGCGCAAGGTGTCGAGGCTTTGCCCCAAACTGCCCAGCAATTCGCCAAACCCTTGCGCCGCGGCTTCACCGTCCGACAGTCTCACCGAAATATCGTCGACAAAGGCGATGAAGTCCGGCGCTCCGGAGGCGGCGATCTTGATGTTCACGCCGTAGATCCGCAGCATTTTGAGCGACCGCGCGATTTCCTGCGACAGCTCGTGCAGTCGTTTGCTGGCAGCCGGAATACGGGCAGTTTCGTGTTCGCGCCGGTCGATCTGGTCGGTCACATTGTACATGGCCCGGGCAGCCGCCGTGATGTCCTCCACGGCCTGTGCCATGCCGCTGTGCTCGAATGCGCCGACAACGTCCTGCAACGCCGAGATGATGGCATCGAAAGCGTTGACTGCCTCTCCCAGCGAAGCGCCGATGCTGTTGAAACGGCTGTCTATCGCCTCGATCAGACTGGAAAGACGCTCGCGCGGCAGTCCCGCCTGATCGGCCAGCCCACTCGCGCCGTCGCTAAATTCTTCCGGCACAAGCTCCATGGCTAACGCACCGAAGCCTGCAACAATTCGCGGGCGATATTGCCCAAGGGAACGATGCGGTCCGCAGCGCCGCGGGCAATCGCCTCTTTCGGCATGCCGAAAACGATCGAAGTGGCTTCGTCCTGAGAGATCGTGCGCGCACCGGCCTCCTTCATTTCGAGCAATCCGCGTGCCCCGTCATCGCCCATCCCTGTCATGATGACGCCCACGGCGTTTGAGCCGGCAGAGCGCGCCGCCGAACGGAACAGCACATCGACCGAGGGACGGTGGCGCGACACCAGCGGCCCTTCGCGGACCGAGACGACATAGCGCGCGCCCTGCCGGTCGAGCAGCGTGTGCCGCCCGCCCGGTGCAATCAGGACATGTCCTCGCATGACCGTGTCGCCGTCCTCGGCTTCCTTTACGCTGACCTGGCACAAGGTGTTGAGGCGCTTGGCGAAGGCGCGGGTAAACTTCTCGGGCATGTGCTGCACGATGACGGTTCCTGGCGCGTTGGCGGGAAGCGCCTCAAGCACAACCCGAAGCGCCTCCGTCCCGCCGGTCGAGGCGCCGATGCAGACCACCATCTCCGTGGTCCGGCTCATCGCCTTGCCAGTGGGCGGCGGCAGCATCACATCTGCGGTCAGCTTTTTCTCCACCTCCCTCGGCTGCGGTCTGGGCTGGCGTGCGGATACGCGCGCGCGCGCCGCTCCCTTGACCGCAAGCCAGATCAGTTCGCGCGCGTCGCTGAGATGATCGGCTACGCCCACTTCGGGTTTGAGAATGACATCAACAGCGCCCGCTTCCAGCGCCTGCATAAGTGTCTCTGTGCCGTCTGCGGTAAGCGAGGAGCACATGATCACGGGCACCGGACACTGGTGCATCAGCTTGCGGAGGAAAGTGATGCCATCCATTCGCGGCATTTCGACATCCAGCGTGATGACGTCGGGAATTTCCTTCTGGATACAGCGCGCTGCCGCGAACGGGTCAGCGGCGGTGGCGATGACTTCGATTTCGGGGTCCTGTTCGAGGACTTCCTTCATCACCTGACGAACGCTGGCGCTGTCATCGACGACGAGAACACGAATTTTGCCTGAGACCATAGCGCCTAGCCCTTCTGGAAAACCGTGCCGCCCACCGTGGTGAGCGCAAAGTCTGCTGCATTGATGGTCTCGGAGTGTCCAAGGAACAGATATCCGCCCGGAGCCAGCCGTTCACAAAGCCGCGACACAACCGCGCTCTGCGTATCTTTGTCAAAATATATCAACACATTGCGGCAGAAGATCACGTCGAGCGGATCGCCGACAGGATAGTGGCGATCCATGAAGTTCAGGCGACCAAACGACACCTTCTGGCGCAGCTTGGGAACAATGCGGACTTCCTTGCGCTTGGGATCCTTGGCTGCGAGCACGTAGCGTTTGCGAAGGTCGGATGCGACGGGCTCGACCAACTCGCTCGGGTAGATGCCTTTCAGGCCCGTGGCGAGGACATTGGAATCAATGTCGGTGGCAAGCACATGGTAGTCCGGCCCGCCGTTCTTCATGGCGAAATCGTCGAGCACCATGGCCATTGTATAAGGCTCGGCCCCGGTCGAGCAGGCCGCACTCCAGCACCGGATAGAGGCGCGTCCCTCGCTTCTGTAGGCGGGCAGGATGGTTTCGCGCAGATAGTCGAAATGGCGCGGTTCGCGGAAGAAGTCGGTCTTGTTGGTGGTCACCGCGTTCAACAGGTGATTGATCTCACTGCGCGGCGCGTTCGGTCCCAGAACATAGGAACAATATTCGTCGAAGGTTTCGAGGCCGCAAGCCTGGACGCGTTTGCGCAACCGGCCTTCGAGCATGGTTTGTTTGGAGGCGGGCATTTTGATCCCTGCCTCCGTTTCGATTAGCTGCGACAAGGCACTGAAGTGCCGCTGGCTGATTCTGTCGCCCGTTGAGGCAGGCGGGACTTTGGCTGCTGCTGCTGACATGCAAGGGGCTCCAAAAGCATTCTTCTCCCGGTCTCCCGGACCGCCGCGGGGGCGGCCCGGAAGTGACCGGGAAACTCGTCGGTGATCAGGCTGCGCGGCCGAAATCGAAGTCGTCGAAGTCGCCGCCACCGGTGGTCATATCGAGCGCGAAGCCCTCTGCGCGCTCCTGCTGATCGGCAACCGAGCCCGGCTTCGCCTGTCCGCTGCGGGCCGGGGCAGACGGCTTGGCCTGCACACCGCCCGCTGCCGCCTTGCCGCGCCCGGAGGCCGGTGCACGAAGGCGGTTGCCGGTATCGAGCTGGAAGAAGGCAATCGAACCCTGCAATTCCTCCGCCTGCGAGGCCAGTTCCTCCGACGTGGTCGAGATGGTTTCAGAGGCACCGGCGTTCTGCTGGATAACCTTGTCGAGCTGCTGGATCGCCTCGTTGATTTGTGTGGCACCAATGTCCTGCTCGCGGCAGGCGGCACTGATCTCGCTCACGAGTTCGGCGGTGCGGCGGATATCGGGCACCAGCTTGGTCAGCATTTCGCCCGCCTCGGCTGCAGCCTTGACAGTATCGGTCGACACCGCGCTGATCTCGGCAGCCGAGGTCTGGCTGCGCTCTGCCAGCTTGCGCACTTCGGATGCGACGACGGCAAAGCCCTTGCCATGTTCGCCCGCACGGGCGGCTTCGACCGCGGCATTGAGCGCAAGCAGGTCGGTCTGGCGTGCGATTTCCTGCACAATGCCAATCTTCTCGGCGATCGTGCGCATGGCGGCAACGGCCTTTTCCACCGCCACACCTGACAATTCGGCATCCTTCGACGATTGGCGCGCGATCTGTTCGGTTTGCGCGGCGTTGTCGGCGTTCTGTTTGATGTTGGCCGCCATCTGCTCCATTGAAGCCGATGCCTCTTCGGCGGACGCAGCCTGTTCTGTCGCGCCTTCGGAAAGCTGTTCGGAACTGATCGCGAGTTGGTTGCTACCCTGCGCGACATGTTCGGAAGCATCGCCGACATTCATGGCGAAGGTACGCAGGTTTTCGACCAGCGAATTGATCGCGTCCTTCATCTTCTGGTGGTCGCCGTGGCAATCGATTTCCACCTTTTCCTTCAGATTGCCGGTGCTGGCGAGCGCAAGCACTCGGTTGCCCTCCCCGATCGGATCGAGGATCGCGTCGAGCATCCCGTTGATCCCGCGCACCAGGCCGGCAAAATCGCCGACGAAGCGCTTGTCATTGCCGCGCTCGGACAGGCGGCCTTCGGTCGAAGCGGTGATGAGCGTCTGGATCTCGGCAGTGATCTCGCGCAGATTGGTCCGCAGCGTTTCGACGGTTTCGTTGATGAAGGCCTTCTTGCCCGGAAACTGTTCGAGCGGGGCATCGAAATTTCCTTCGCCGAATTCCTTGACGCAGGCCATCGCCTTCTTCTTCACCGCGATATGGCCGGCGACCATCTCGTTCACGCCGGTGGCCATGCGGGCAAAATCGCCTTCGAATTTGTCTGCGCGGACGAAGACATCGATGTCGCCCTTGTCGTGTTCGGCCGACATGTAATTCATTTCGCTGATGAAGCCCTGCAGATTGGCGCGCAGCGTTTCGATAATGTCATTAATGAAGGCCTTCTTGCCCGGCAGTTTCTCCATCGGGGCATCGAAATTGCCTGTCCCGAATTCTTTCACGCAGGCCATCGCCTTCTTCTTCACATCGATATGGGCAGCGACCATTTCGTTCACGCCGCGCGCAACAATTCCAAAGTCGCCGGGGAATTTCTCAGCAGAGACAAATACGTCAATGTCGCCGCGGTCGTGTTCGGCCGCCATGTGGTTCATCTCGCCGATCAGGCCTTTCAGATTGCCTCGCAGCGTTTCGAGCGTATCGTTGATGAAGGCCTTCTTGCCCGGCAATTGCGCCATGGGGGTGTCGAAATCGCCCTCGGAGATGCCCTTCACGCAGGCCATCGCCTGCTTTTTCACGTCGATATGCGCCTTGACCAGATCGTTGATACCCTGCGCCATTTCGCCATATTTTCCGCGAAACTGGCCCGCCGGAATGACAACATCGATGTCGCCGCGATCGTGTTCGTCGGTCATGTGCCTGAGCGCCCCGTCCAGCGCATCCACCGGCGCCAGCGCGTTGTCGATCAGACGGTTGATCGCCTCGAGAATTTCAGCGCCCTCGCCGCTCGCCGCCGATGCTTCGCAGCGCCGCGTGGTGTCACCGGCGGCAATGGCAGTGTCGACCCGCGCGATCTCGGCGAGCACCTGTTCGGGGGCTACATTGGCAAACAGCTTCAGCGGCATATTTCGGTTCTCCATTTGTGGTCGGAGCGATTGCAGCGCCGACAAAGTTGTGACTGCGTTGACCGGGTTCCGGCCCACCGCGCCGGTCAGGCAGCCCAGTCGAAATCGGTGAGCATCGATGTTTGTTCATTGGTGAAAATGCGCACGACATCGATGATCAGCACGAAGCCGCTCTCCTGCCGCAGCACGGCGGTGATGTAGTCGCTGTCCCAATGCACGCCGATGTCCGGCGCGGTTTCCAGCTTTGCTGTCTCGTAACTGCTGACGGACAACACCTTGTCGATCACCACGCCCAGAGTGAGCGTGCGGTTTTCGAGCGGAACGTCGAGGATGAGGATACGGGTCGCCAGCGTCGGCTCGGCCGAGGGCAGCCCCATCCGGCGGCGAAAATCGACCGTGGGTACCCCTTGCCCGCGCACATCGGTGAGGCCGAGAAAATGCGATGGTCCGTTGGGCACGCGGCAGGGCGGCGCATAGTCCAGAATCTCGCGCACCAGCTTCACCGGAACGGCAAACACCTCGTCGCCCAGCCCGAATTCGACCACTTGTATTTCGGTTTCGTCGCTCAATTCAGACCTCCCCTGGCCCGAATGCTGCCGCTTCCGGCTTTCGAGCTTGCAAAAATGGCGTCGATATCGGGCAGCACGATCACCCCGTCGGACTGGCGCACGAACTCGCGCACGTAGTGGCGCGGCCAGCGCAGCCCGAGCACCGGCGGCTGCGATGAATCGCGCCGTGACAGCGTGGTGACTTCGTGAACCTTGTCGGTGCGCAGGCCGACCTGTGTCGGCTCGCCTGCGGTCTCCAGTTCGATCACCACGATCCGGCTGTCGACGGTTGATTCGGCAATCGGCATTCTGAAGGCGACCCGCAGATCGGCCAGCGGAATGATCTTGCCGCGAAAATTGATCACGCTGGGCACCAGCGAGGACGCGCCCGGCACGCGGGTTTCCGGCATCAGGTCGAGGATTTCGCGGATCATCACCGCCTCGACCGCGAGACATTCCTCGCCGATGGTGAATGTGAGAACTTCAAGCTGCCCGCCCGCGTCCCAGTTCGCGCTGTTCGGCTCGGTGTTTTCGGCAGATGCAAGTGCAAGCTGGGTCATGGCGATCATCCGGCGGCGCGCAGCCGCTCCTCCTCTTCCTCAAGCTGGCCGAGAGCGACGAGCTGGACGACATCAAGGATCAGCGCGACGCCGCCGTCGCCGAGGATCGTCGCGCCCGAGAAGCTGGCGATGTCGCGGTGCATGGCGGACATCGACTTGATCACGGTCTGGTGGTTGCCGATGATCTGGTCGACCACCAGACCGACACGCTGTCCGGCGGTGGCGATGACCACGATCTTCTGGAACTTGTCCGGCTCCGTGCCGGTTTCGAACAATTCGCGCAGCCGCAGGAACGGCACGAGGTTTTCGCGCAGCTGGACCATCGCCCGGCCACGGGTGCGCAGATCTTCGTCGGCGCCCAGTTCGATACATTCCTCGACCGCGCTCAAAGGGATCACGAATTTGCTCGTGCCGACCTGCACCAGCAGACCTTCGATGATCGCGAGAGTGAGCGGGATGTGGAGCGTGAAGGTCGTGCCTTTGCCGACCTCGCTGACCACATCGATGGTGCCGCCCAGTGCATCGATCGTGCGCTTCACGACATCCATGCCTACCCCCCTGCCGGAGAGGCTCGTGACCTGTTCGGCGGTTGAGAAACCCGGCTGAAAGATCAGACCGAGTGTTTCGGCATCGCTGAGCACGTCGCCGGGCTGCACAATGCCATTGGCCTCGGCCTTTGCACGCAGCACGTCGCGATCCATGCCGGAGCCATCGTCACGGATGGTGATGATGACCTCGCCGCCCGCCTGCTCTGCCGAAAGATGGACGCTGCCAAACGCTGGTTTGCCTGCCGCCACCCGCTTTTCCGCAGTGCCGATGCCATGATCGCAGGAATTGCGGATCAGGTGCACGATCGGGTCGGCAAGGCGCTCGGAGACGGTCTTGTCGATCTCGGTGCTCTCGCCCGAAGTGAACAGCTGGATATCCTTGCCGGTTTCGCGCGCGAGATCATGGATCAGGCGTCGGAAACGCCCGAACAGGCTTCCCACCGGCACCATGCGCAGGATCATCATGCTGTCGCGCAGTTCGCTGGCTAGCCGCTCGACCTCTTCCGATACTGCACGCAGGGCCAGCTCCTCGGCGGGACCGTTGATGCCGACCTCGGCGAGCTGGGCAAGGCGGCTTTTTGCGATCACGAGCTCACCCACGCGGTCCATCAACACGTCGAGACGTTCGGCAGGAACGCGCACGGTTTCTCCGGCTGAACGCGTAGTTCTTGCTGTCGCACCATCATTGGCAGCAGCAGCAGGCGGGGCTTCGGGCGCAGCAGCCGCGGGGTCTGCCTGCACCTGCGAGATGGCGATCTCGCCCTCTCCGGCTGCATCGAGCGGCTCGATGTCGAGCTCCATGTCGTCCATCACGAAGACAAAGACGTCTTCTATGTCCGCCTTTTCGACCTGCCCGCACAGCTCGACAGTCCAACCCACATGGCACTGCATCGGGTCCAGTTCCTCCAGCGGAGGCACGCGATCGCAATTGGCAACGGCTGTCGCCTCGCCAAGATCGCGGAGTTCGTCGAGCAGAAGCAGAGGATTGGTTCCGTTCGCCATCGCCTCCGCCGGAAGTCTGAAGGAAACGCGCCATTTGCTGGCAGTCATGGCAGGGGCAACGCCGGAGGGTGCATCGCCCGAGGCTGAGTGAGCATCTTCCGAAGAAGCCGATCCGATCGAGGCTTCGAGCCGCGCGAGAATTTCTGCTCCCTGCTCTTCGATCCCGGAACCGTCGCTATCGACCAGAGCGCGCATGTGATCCATCGCCGACAGGACAACAGAAACAAGCTCGCCGCTGGCCCGGACCTGCCCCTTGCGCACGCGATCAAACGCCGTCTCGCAATGGTGGGTGAAGCCAGCGAGGGCATCGAAGCCGAACATGGCTCCCGATCCCTTGAGCGTGTGCATCCCGCGAAAGACCTTGTCGATCAGCTCGCGGCTTTCGAGGTCACCGGCAAGGTCGAGCAGAGCCTGCTCGATCTCTTCGAAAAGATCCTGCGCCTCGACGCGAAAGGCCGCGCCCGGATCTTGACCGCCGCTCATACGCCCAGCACCTTGCGCGTGACCTTGATCAATTGTTCGGGCTGAAACGGTTTTACCAGCCACCCCGTTGCCCCTGCGGCCTTGGCCTCGGCCTTCAGTCCATCATCGCTCTCGGTGGTGAGAAAGATGATCGGCGTACCGGCCTGTATCGGCAGCTTGCGAATTTCGCGGATCATCTCCAGCCCGTTCATATTGGGCATGTTGAGATCGGTGATGATCATATCGAACTTGCTGGCGCTCGCCTTGGCAAGACCTTCCTTGCCATCGGCGGCCTCGGTCACGCCATGCCCTGCGCCGGACAGCGCGATGCGGATTGCCATGCGGATCGAGGGGCTGTCGTCGACAGTGAGAAGCGACGTCATTGCGGGCGCTCCCCGTGAAACCAGAACTGAAGGAAATCTGCGTCCGGCTCGCTCAGGAAACCTGCGCGTTCGAGCAGCGCAGTGACGACCGGATTGGCAGGTGCGGCAAGTGACAGGACTTTTGATCGTTCGTCGGCATGCTTGCGCGCAGCTTCGATCAGCTGAACGAAACCGAGATCGACCTCGGACAGTCCGGCCACGTCCAGTTCAATCTCGCTGCCAACGGCAAAGCCGTCGAGCAAATCGACCCACGCCTGCTGGGCGTTTCCAATGGTTGCGCTTTGTCCGAAGCAAATTTGCACGACGCGATACCCTCACTCTTGCGAATGAAGGATGGTCTAGTGGCGATGTCTGGGGGAGCGCTTGCCGGCCCCCTCTGGGCCTTCCCCTAGGCCGCCAGCGGCAATTCTTGGCTATAAATGCGAGCGGCAGGATTTCCCGCGCCAAACAGCGGCGTGTGTGAAGTGAGCGATGCGGGTTGAAAGATGCAGCAGGGAAATGGCGGTGGAGGCAGTCGCTTTGCAACCTGTCTCCGCGCAAAAACCCGCTTCGCGCTCCGCATATCCTTTGTGCGGGGATCACTCAAAGTAAAATATGGCCCCGCAGAGAGCCGCAATCTGCTGTTCTGTACCCCGGCCTCCGCCGCGATGGTTGTTTCTTGAGGCGTGGACAAGCCGCTGTCCGAGACGAGTCTGTAAACTGACAAACAAACTTTGGGCCG
This sequence comes from Erythrobacteraceae bacterium, assembly GCA_002706445.1. Classification (GTDB taxonomy): domain Bacteria; phylum Pseudomonadota; class Alphaproteobacteria; order Sphingomonadales; family Sphingomonadaceae; genus Erythrobacter. The sequence goes on along the minus strand of PALE01000059.1, from coordinate 11,515 downwards.
GTTCCGGACTGACTGCATCGGGTTCCTTTCAGGCCAATTGCGGCCACTGGGCATTCGTATCCGCTAACAATACGCAGGCACTATCCGATCTCGATTATCGGTCGACTGATGCCTGCGGCTTGCGCCTGCGCCCGCAGACAATTGCCAGCACAATAAGGACGATCGCACCGCCGAGTATCCAAAGCAGCATGTCTTCAATCACCATAGAGAACATCAGAAAATCGACGTTACCAGTTTTCCAGAAAACCCATTCGCCTGCGAGTTCTGTTGCCAGCAAAGAGGTACCTGTCTCCAGTATCACGATCCCATCCCCGGTTTCGGGGTCAAACCTCACAGCGCTGTTGATCGCCGGCTCGTTGTTGCCATCGTGACCGACTATGAAATCGCCTGATCCGTTCTCTGCATAAAGCATTGTTCCAAGGCCCCAGATGTCCGCGCCCAATTCGCGGCCATGCGGCACTCGCATTTGCGCGCGGGTCGCTTCAGAAAGCACCGGATTTTCCTGCCCCGGCGTCTGAGCCAACAAGAAGCGCGCCATATCCCCTGCAGTCGTGAAAAGGGAGCTGGCGGCAAGCGCGGTATAATGGCGGAATGGCTCTGCCCGCCCGGCTGGATTGAAGTTCTCGGCAACATCGCCGCTCTGCATTACGTCTGAATGATTGAAGCTCGTATCGTCCATCGCAAGCGGATCGAATACAGCCTCATCCATATATGCGGCGAATGACTGGCCGCTCACCTCTTCGACGACGAGTTGAAGTAGCGTGTAGCCACCGCCAGAGTACTTCCACTCACTTCCCGGTTCTGAAGTGACCTCGACCGAACCTGCGGCATTCGGGGAGGCGTCACTGGCGCGGGACAGAGATTGCTCGAGCGTTTGGACGTCCTCTGCGGACGCGAAACCATCATAGCCCAGGCCATCGCCAAGCCCTGCCGTATGGCTCAGCAGCCGCCTGATTGTGACCCCGTCCTCATCGAACGGTCCGTCGGGCAGTTGCCAGCGCGTGAGGTAAGTGTTCACAGGCGTGTCGAGATCAAGGCGACCTTCTTCGACGAGCTTCATTACCCCCCAAGCGGTCAGCCATTTGCTTAGAGAAGCAACCTGAAAACGGGTGCCGGGCCCGACAGGGGCGCCCTTCGATTGATAGTGGCTACCATGCTCGTAGTAATAGTGTGGAGACACGAACACCGGCATGCCGGTTTCATCCGCCACTTCGAAGAGCGCGCCGAGGTTCTCGACCGTGTGGTTTGCAGTGATGCTCTGGCCCACCACGCCCCAGGTCACGCCTTCGGGCGAGAGAAAATCGTTCTGCGGATCGGTGATGACGATTGCCGTAGTGGCCGGATCGATCTGGAACTCGGGCATCGGCAGTCCGTCGTCGACGGGCGGCTGGAGAGCCGTTGCAGCTCGGGATTGCTCCTGCGCCGACAGACCTGCGCCTGTCATGCCGATTGTTGCGATCGAAGCCACCAATGCAATGGTCAGCTTCCGCGAAATTGATGGGAGACGGTTCATGCTTTTTCCCTCAGCAAGCGTTTCAACCTGCCAACTCGTCTTGGGGAAGGTGCCGGGACCAGCTGATAAAACGGTGTGGCTCGCCGGAAGTCGCCGTTGGAGTTGACGATTGCTGGACTACGTCGCCGCTGCGCGAGAATATTGATCGCACCTGCCAAAAATTTGACCCGAGGTGCCAAAATCCGCGAAAGCGGCTATGCGTCATATCGGTTCGACAACTGGAAGGCTGGCAGGGGGCAGTTGGTAGAGGTTTCCACGCTTTTCGCTCGCAAGGCGATTGCCCAGGCAAAGCCGGGCACGGTCGAGCGTGCGCTGGCGCATGCAGGCATTGCAGGCGAAGCGCTCTCCGATCCTGCGAACCGCGTGCCGGTTGAACAGCACCACTTGCTGTTCGAAGCGCTGGCCAGCGATGAACGACCGGAGATCAACTTTCATATGCGCACATCGGCATCGATGCGCTGCGAGGATTTCGGGCCACTTGGCCTCACGATCAAATCTGCTCCCACGTTGCGCCGCTCCTTCGAGCGACTTGATCGCTATGCGAGGCTGTTCAATCCCTATTCTTCCTTCGCTTTGGCTGACGAAGGCTCCGAATGCTGGTGGATCAATCACCGGGCAGCCCCTGCCAACGACGGGGCGAGGCTTTCGAACGAAGCTGCGCTCGGCACTTTCGTAGCCCTTTGGCGCGATGCTAACGGAGACGAGTTCGCCCCCAAGCGAGTTCAGTTCACCCACCCGCCGGTGGGCGATGTGAAGCCGCTTGAAGGCCATTTTCGGTGCCCTGTTACCCATGGGGCCAGCGTCGATGCGATCATCATGCATCCGCAGGATGTCGATCGGCCGAACCGCGTCGGCGACCAGCATATCTGGAACTTCTTGCGTCAGCATCTGGAAGAGATCCTGCGCACGACCGAGCCAGACCGGATTGACCGGGAGGTGGTCATGCAGGTCGCGAACACTCTCAGCGATGGCGTTCCCAAGCTTGAGGACGTGGCATGCCATCTGGGGATTGGCAGCCGCACGCTGCAGCGCCGCCTCGCAGCGCTAGGGCAGAATTACCAGGCTCTGGTCGACGAGGCTCGCAGGGAAGTGGCGCTCAAACTGGTCAGCCAGGGACACCATTCGCTCGTCCAGGTTGCCTTCCTGACCGGGTTTTCCGAACAAAGTTCCTTCACCCGCGCCTTCAAACGGTGGTCGGGGACAACCCCGAGAACTTATCGTGGCCAAACCGGAGGCGCTATTCACAGCTAGCGCCCTTACCTTCGGTGCGCTGAACTTGCCGGTTTGATCGAACGGGGCGCAGCAATCTAGAGGCCTAGCTCGCTCAGGCCCGGATGGTCGTCAGGACGCCTCCCGAGGGGCCAGCGAAAAAGCCGATCAGTTTCTGCAATGGGATGTTCGTTGATGCTTGCGTGGCGGTTCTGCATCAGGCCGTCATCGGCAAATTCCCAGTTCTCGTTGCCATAGGCGCGAAACCAGTTCCCGCTGTCGTCGTGATACTCGTAGGCATAGCGGACCGCGATGCGGTTGCCGCTAAAGGCCCAGAGTTCCTTGATCAGCCGGTAATCGAGTTCCTTCGCCCATTTTCGTTCAAGGAATTGGCGCGCCTCGTCGCGGCCTCGGGGAAATTCAGCGCGATTTCGCCACATGGTGTCTTCCGTATAGGCGAGCGCCACCTTGGCCGGATCGCGGCTGTTCCAGCCATCTTCGGCCAGCCGGACTTTTTCGCGGGCGGATGCTTCGTCGAATGGAGGCAATGGAGGTCGGGGCATGATTCAATCCTTTGTGTGACGCGATGAAAGGGGCGTTTTGATGCAATCTTCGCAGAAGGCCTCTGCAAGCAAAGGCGTCGCCGCCGTGCCCGACGACACATCAGTATATCGGCCGTCGGCGGACAGCTGGGCCATGAAGAACAATGCCAGAATGTAGAGGACCGCAGGCACGCCATTGCTGCTGACGGACGGGGCGTAGTCCAGCGCCAGTTCTTCGTCTTGGGGCAAGCAGATCAGGCTGAAATTCATGCCCCGATCTCCAGTCCTGCACCCAACTGTCCGAGACTTCCCTCGGCGAGCTGACGGGTGGCCTGCTCCCAGGACCCCGTCCTCAGCGATTTGGCCGAAAAAGCATCCTCGCGCATTGCCCACCGCAATGCCGAAGCACCACGGCGCAAAACCAGGCGATCTGGCCGGAACGTCCAGAGTCTCTCGGCGCCTTCGAAGGCGGCAATTTCGGGCGAGTCCGTGATGACCGTGGCCATGCCGGCAAGTTGCAGGATATCGCCCGTTTCGAAGTCGACAAACAGCAATCCGGCGCGCGGGTTCACGACGAAATTGCCGAGCGTGTTGAAGTAAAAATTCCCCGAAAAGTCCGGAACGGTCAGCAAGCCATCCTCCTCAATCCTGACAAAACCGGGCTTGCCGCCCCTGTGCGAGACGTCGACTTCTCTCTCGCCCGAGCGCTCCGCATAAGATGCGACGAAAAAGGTGTCGGCAGTCGAGATGATCTCGCGGGCCTTGTCAGTCAGCCCGGTCGTCTCTTCGGCAGGTTCCAGCGCAAAACGATCCTGTTCATCTGCAAATGCGTAATCGCGCAGTTGGATATATTGCGGGCAGTTGCCAAAGGCCTGACCGACTTCAACTGCCAGCGGACCGTCCGTCGAGCTAATGATCTTGCCGTTCATACGATTGCGGCGGCGGGTATGGAGCTCGATCCCCAACAGCCCAATTGCTTCATCGGCATGGAGACGGGATGCTGCCGGGTCGGCGGCATCCAGCTTCGCATTGATCGTCAATGAAGTGGGTGAAGGGGAACCGACGAACCCGGGCTGGCCTGTGAACATCGTTGGCCAAACATCGCCTGATTCATCGACGGTTGCCGCAACTATGAACGGCAGTCGCGCATAGAATTCACGGTGCTGATCCGGCATGAAATCGCGCACCACCTTTGCGCCAATGCTCTCGATCCGTTCAGCCATGCCGACCGAACGCTGCAAGGCAATTTCGCCTTCGTGAAACAGGTTACGCCTGTGCTCGTCGATCAAGTTTTTCATGGCCAAAGGTCCGTAAGCAGGAGAGGCGAAGCAGCGATGCGGGAAAGGGGTGGACCGAACCGCTGCTTCGCCATGGTTGTCAGGCTGCTGCTGCAAGCCCGACCGGGGTCGATTGGAACGGCACGAAACCGGGCAGCGCTTCGATGCGTGCAAGCCAGGCATTGACTTCGGGATAGCCGGAAAGTTCGACATTTCCCTCCGGTGCACGCGCGATGTAGCTGTAGAGGGCGACATCGGCGACGGATGGCTTCGGGCCTCCCGCGATCCAGTCACGGCCTTCAAGTTCAGCGTCGATCACGGTCAGCATCGCGTGTGCGCGGGCGATCACTTCGTCGGGATCGAAAGCTGCTCCGAAAACCGTGATCAGGCGCGCCGCCGCCGGTCCGAAAGCGACCTGACCGGCTGCAACCGACAACCACCGCTGCACCGCAGCTGCTTCTGCCGGCGTTTCCGGCAGCCAGTCCGTTCGGCCGTACTTCTTCGCCGCGTAGACCAGGATTGCGTTTGAATCGGCGACAACGGTGTCGCCATCGACCAGTACCGGCACCTGACCGAACCGGTTGAGCTTCACATAGTCAGGCTGCTTGTGTTCGCCTGCGGCCAGATCGAGGTCGATAACCTCGACTTCAGCGTCGATGAACGAAAGGAAGAGGCGCGCCCGATGGGCATGGCCGGAGAGTGGGAAGTGGTAGAGTTTCACTGGGATCGCTCCTGATTGACTGATGGCCGGCTCATCCGACTGGCTTTATCTGGAGCAATGCAGTTGCTGGAAGAACCGGGATAAGTCTGAATTCACTATTTCGGAAAATGAAATTATGAGGCATTTTCTCGGCAAGTTTGCCGATGGACTTCGCCGTTCGATTGCTCAGGGAGAAATAGCGTGGACCGGATTCATTCCATGCGCGTGCTTGTGCGGATCGCCGAGACCGGGAGCTTTGCCGAGACTGCGCGCCAGCTCAACATGAGCCCTCCCGGAGTAAGTCGGGCTGTTGCAGCGCTGGAGGACCTGGTGGGCGCGCGCTTGCTCACGCGCACCACCCGCTCGGTCAAACTGACCGAGGTCGGCGCACGGTATGTCGAAGACAGCAGACAAATTCTCGCAGCGGTCGAGGAAGCCGAGGCGGCTGCTTCGGGCTCCTTCGCAAAGCCAACCGGCAACCTGACGATCACCGCATCGGTAATGTTCGGTCAGATCTATATCCTGCCGATCGTGACCGAGTTTCTGGATACCTATCCCGAACTAACGGGCCGGCTGGTGTTTCTGGATCGTGTCACGAACCTGATCGACGAAGGCATGGATGTGGCTATCCGGATCGGTCATCTACCGGATTCCAGCTACAGCGCGACAAAGGTCGGATCAGTCCGACGCGTGATTTGCGGAGCCCCGGATTACTTCAGTCGCAATGGGGTCCCCGCAAAGCCGGCTGATCTGCGTTTACACCGGATCATTGCAGCCACCAGCGCCTGGACATCAGTCGACTGGAAATTCGGGCGAGAGGAAAAGGAAACCGTGCGGGTCTCTCCGGGCCTGTTCTGCAACTCCAATCCTGCGACCATTGAGGCGGCACGATCGGGTTGGGGCCTCACAAGAGTTCTTTCCTATCAAGTCGGGCCTGATCTGGTCGCAGGCGAGCTGCAAACAGTCCTCGAAGAATACGAGGAGGAGCCGCTGCCTGTCCATATCGTCCACCCAGAAGGTAGAAACGCATCCGCGAAGGTCCGGGCTTTTGTCGATTTCGCGGCTGAACGATTGCGGGCAAACCGTTTCATCAACTGAACCTCTATTTCGATTTTTGGAACAATATGTTTCAAATAAGGCTGATTATCACAGAAATCGGTTGAGACTATCTCACTGTCCGACCCCGCCTCCGGGGCAAGACATGGAGATAGAAATGAAACGGAAATTGGTATTCGCCGCTCTCGCTACCTTTGCGGGATTTGTTGCAACGCCGTCCCAGGCAGAGGACTTCGACGGTCCCTACATTGGTGCTCAGGCAGGCTGGAACCGGGCAGAAGTGGCCGATGCCACAATCGAATCCCAACCGGTCGACGCTGAATCCTCGCGCGACGCCTTGGTGCTTGGCGGATATGCCGGCTACAACCACAAGATCGACGATCGCCTTGTAATCGGCGCGGAAGTCGGTTTCAGCGGCGCATTCGATGACGAACTTCGCGCACAGTCCGGTGGCGCTGCGATCACGATTGATCCGCGTTACAGCTTCGATCTGACTGCCCGCGCAGGCTATCTCGTGAATGACAAGACGCTGGTTTATGTTCGCGGCGGCTATGCCAATTCACGGGTCCGTACGACGCTGGTTACCAACGATGCGACCACGCGCGAATCCGACAATCTGGACGGTTGGCTTGTTGGCGGCGGTGTCGAGCGCGCCCTGACCGAGAAGGTGAGCACACGCCTGGAATACCGTTACACCGACTTTGGCAATAATGGCGGTCGGTATGACCAGCATCAGGCTCTGGTCGGCATCAGCTACAACTTTTGATCTACACAAGAATGCCGCTGCCTCTCTGTCAGGCAGCGGCATTCCTGTGGCGTTGGAATTTGACATGCACTGGGTTCAATCGAAAATTGCTGGAACTTCCCTGGACGCATCCTTGCTAAAGCTGCAGCCGCTCGTGACTGCATCATTCGTCAGCGGCTCCCTGACCGCGGGCTTGTTGAACCTTGCCGCAGTGGCGATCCTGTCCGCCATACGGCAAGGTCGACCAGTCTTTCTCAGTCGTGGTTCCAGACGGGCTTGCAATGGCTGACCCCGAATACGAGCGGATTTTGAGCCAGCTCAGATTAGCGATGCTGAATGATTGTGCCTGTGAAGAGACGCTCTCCCATGCACAGGAATCCGCTCGCGTTGCCGGGCTCTCCGCAGCCGAGATTGATGCCGCCTTGGGGGAACGCAGCTTTGATGTGCGGACTTCAGCGGTGCTGGCATTGGGCTGCGCTCTGAAGAATGGCGATCTGCCCGCTTACGCGAAGGCAGAAAAGTACGCCCTCGCCTGCGGATTGACCCACGAGGAGCTGGCCTACTTCATGAGCATGGCTCGCCAGTTTGTCGACGCAAAGCCCACTTCGTTCGGTTTGCCTGTACGACCTTGATATAAATGCAGTGCGGGCATTGAGGCGTGACGACAGGTACGATCATCGATGCAGCCGTCACCCGCGCAATTTTCGTGACGATGTTTGCGCTAAACCCCGGGCTAGTGGTTGGCGAGTTCTGGCACGCCCAAATTGGAAGTGGCAGACACTCTCCAAGTCAGCCAGCATCTCATGGGATCGCAGCTTGCGCTTCTGACCGTCATTCTTCTCGCTATTGGCTCCGCCGCAGAGACCGGTGTGCTGAACAGCGGATTGGACCGCAAATACCCGCCTGTTATCTGCGAGTTGCAGGCAGCCCTGAAACCAGAAGATAGTGCCGGAAGTAAATGGCGGTGCTGTAATTCTTATCGCAATTCGTCTCCGATTTGCGCAGCGTCCCTTCCCCGCAGTCGGCATAGGCTACGAATGACTGCCACTTAACCAGTGCGGCTGATCGACAGGTCTTGGTGACGCAACTTTCGAGTACCTCACCTTCATGGACGATCGCGCGCTGGGCCAGCAAATCCTCGAGGTTTCGCAACGACAGCGGAAATCGCACATACAGCGTCACAATAAGGCAAATTACCTCGGGAGATGAATTGAATAGCGAAACCGGCTGGCGGGCTTCTTCTTGCGGGGCATCGCCGTCCCCTAGGTGATCAAAAGAACTCCGCTAGCAGGTGCGTTTGCTCTGATAAGCGCCGCGACCCGATGTCAGCCTCTCGATTACAAGCATGCAAACCCTCGAACGGCACAGAAGAACGAAAAACGCCATGTGGAATCTCGTATTTCAGTGACCCGATCAAAATACAGCCGCCTGAAACCTCGCCTTTTTTAGAAGGGGTTTAGTCGACTATTTATCACTCTTTGCTTGATTCAACGATTGAGCGCAATCTTTCTTCTTCGACCTTCCGATCTGTAATGTCACGAATTACCGCAACTATCCCGCTTCTCTGCGAATCTTCGTCCGACAGCCTTCTGGCATGACTCTCGAACCATCCCCAGCGTTTGCCATGGCCGCGAATACGGAATTCGGTATGGATGGTCGTTCTCGGATCAGCTGCCAGAGAACGATGCGCCTCGCGTACATGCGGCTCGTCCGTAGGGTGGATGAGATCAAATATATTCCCTCCGACAAGTATGTCTGAAGGAATGCCCAATATTTCTTTCGTTGAGGCGGAAGCGAGCCGTATTCGGCCACGCGAGTCAAATTCGACGATCAAATCGCTCGAACTCTTCAGTGCCAAACTATAAAGCGCCGCTTCGCTTTTGAGGTTCATAAAGGATGATCTCCGGCGCGCCAGATCGGCTGCCATCGGAAACACTGTAAGGCCAGCGGAGGCCAAGAGCAGCTGGAGAACCAAGGACTTTTCGGTGACGGGCACATCAAGAGAGCCGATAGGGCCCGCCCCCTGCAAGCTGGCGATCGTTGCAGTTGCGAACAGAATGAGCAGAGAAATGACAGACCCCAGGCGCCCCATAACGAAAGTATTAAGAACCAAAAAGGGGAACAGGATAAAGAGGAGAGGCAAACTATCTTGGAATAGAATCTGAAGACAGATTACTGCAAACAGTACCAGCAACAAAGCGCCCAGGCTGATCCTGAGTTTCTTGGTCCTATCAATCCAAGCAGCGACTTGGCCCTTCGCGACTAGAATGGCGATAGGGCCGAAAATGAACATTCCTAGAGAATGGCCTGATAACCAAGCCAGCCAGTTCTGGGCAAACGATACAGAAGTGTATTCTGTAATAACGAATGCTCCCGGAACCGAGGTGGCCAGCGGCCCCGCGATCCCTGCCGCGGCGATAATCCAGGCAACTTCCTGTACCGAATCCAAATCACCAAAGGTCGGTTTTGCCCATCTTAGAACTGCTATCGCAACGAGGACCTCCCCGACGTTGACAATGGCCAGAGCAATTCCGGGCACGAAACCAAGACTGAATTGCCAGGTCGCCACGAAGCTACCAATCGCGCACGCAATGACGATCTCGGCCCAGGTTCGCCGTGGGCAGTAAAGCAGCGCACCAAGCAGGAGCGCAGAAGCAATCCAGATGAAGGCAGTTCCGCCTTCAAATCGCGTATATGTGACGCTGAGGGAGGCGATAAGGAAGTAGGCGAACCCAAAAGCGAGCGCCGAGAATATCCTTCTTGCAGGATTCAATCGAATATCAGGGGAAATCATTGTGCGACACCTGGAGTGTGATCTTTTGCCGATGACGTTTGGCGCTTTGGACGTTGGAACCCAATCGGTCAGCGAAAACCGCTGAACCACTCTTCGATCCTATAGACTGCACCGCCAACATCATCAAACACAAGGTAGCGATCCAATGATGCGGGCGCTACGGATTGGGCCGCAAGAAACCGCCTGCTTCTGGCTTTTGTGTGCTGACCTGAAACCAGAGACGAGTGCTGGTGGTAGATGGCGGAGCGCGCGCCGGTGAACCTCTCGCGCTTGCTTCTCGCGCCCGATCGCCCAGTCCCTTTGATGGGCGAGCATCCCTTTCGACCGAATAGATTGACTGGCAGAGCGGCAGAATCCCCCCCCAATAGTAGCCAACGATTTCCCAAAACTGGCACGCCGAAAATCTCGAGTTGGCGATGTGCGGCCTCCTTAAATCGCGCAGCGATTTTCAGGCTTCTCTTGGAACATCTGTAAAGACTGCACCAAACTGGATGCGAAGTGTGCGGCACTGAGCGAGCGCGGTTGCTATCTCGGCTCGCAGCACGCAAAAAGCAGATTAGGAGCATCAGAATGACGACCAGCTACCTATCGGTCTTTACCCAGATGAGATTGCCGCAACTAGGGAAAATTTGGAATCGGCTCTCGAGCTTCAAGATGGCCCCGCTGGGAAGCGCGTTCCTCTAACTTTGTGCACCGAGATTGAGAAGATACTGCATTACTTTGAGCTAGCAGTGAGAGCAGCCAACCGGCCCACGACGAACTGAACCTGTCAGTTAATTCATCGTAGCAAGGTCCGCTTCCCACCCAATTGCAGACGTTGGGCTCTCGCTCGCTGCCTCCTGAAACCGGACTGGCAGCTATCCGAGCGTTTCAGACAAAAGCGGACGGGCGGTTATAGACCCAGTATCTGACGTTGCGGCAGGCAAAACCCGAATGGCTATTTGTGAGCTGTTGCGGACCGTCCGCTCTTGGGGGTTTGGGTTCGGGAAATTGTTATTCCGATCCAATCCATGTGCTTGCACTTGATGCTCGTTTGGCTACGGTCCTACTCATCAGTCGATTGAGTGGGGGGGCGCGCAGTGCCACTTATCGAAGTTTCAACGGGACAATTGTTTGAAATCGATTTCGTCGACAGCATCGCCGATTTCGAATCCCAAAGCTTCTACAGAGTCCGCGATCAGGACGGCAACATCGTCCAGCCTCCGCCCGAGATCTATGCCGAACTGCTGACGGTGCAGCTGGTCCAGTACCTGATCAGACAGGCTCCGGACGACGTCTACGATCAGGGCATACTGGCCGCACAAGGCCTGCGGCAACTTGCAATCCTGCGCGCCGAAGCGATTGACGATGTGCAGGGGCTGAGCGCGCTCTTCTCGATTGGCGAAGTCTTCGTTTCGATCCTAACCCCGGCTTTCGCCGGAGGTTCGGTGGCGGGTCCTGCTGGAATCGTGGCCGGAGGAGCAATCGGTGTCTTTGGCGGATTCTCCGAGGCGCTTGCCACTCAGACCGAACTGCGCATCGGCAATGGCGCCGAGCGGGTCTACACCGAAATCTTCGGTACTTTTGCGAGCGCGGTCGAAAACTCGATTGCGCGAGGGCAGGCGTTGTCGGCTGTGCTCGATGACGAAGCGCCCGCTAACGCAAAAACAGATATGGGCGATCCGCTTTCACCTCGATCG
>PALE01000058.1 GCA_002706445.1 Erythrobacteraceae bacterium | reverse complement strand
CGAGAAGGTGACCGCGGCGTTCAAGATCATCCTCAAGGGCCCGGCGGTCGAGGGTATCCTCGTCAACATCTTCGGCGGGATCATGAAGTGCGACGTGATCGCCAACGGCATCGTTCAGGCGGCCAAGGACGTGAACCTCTCGGTTCCGCTGGTGGTCCGCCTCGAAGGCACCAATGTCGAAGCGGGCAAGGAAATCCTCGCCAATTCGGGCCTGCCGATCGTCGCCGCAGACGATCTGGGCGACGCGGCGAAGAAGATCGTCGCCGAGGTCAAGCAGGCGGCCTGATCAGCCGCCGCCTGATCCCAGCACCACCTGGGTCAGCACGACATACACCACCGCGCCGCTGCCCAGAAAGGCCAGCAGCATGATAAGCCCGTCTCGCACGAGGAGGGCGATGCCGAAGGCCGCGATCACGGCCATCGGCAGCATGACGGCAAACGGCAGCAGCTCGAGCGGCGGGACGGCGATGCACAGCAGCACGACGATGACGGCTGCCACGCGCGCCGCCTTCTTGCCGGCCAGCGGTTTCAGGCGTTCATTGAAAAGCGCGTCGATCCATTTGGCGGGTCGGCGCAGCTTTTCGGCCGACTTTTCGACCTTTTCGCCCTTGATCGCCCGATTTTCGATAATGCTGGGCAACCACAGGTGGCTGCGCCCGAACACCATTTGCACGGCAAACAGGAAGATTATGACCGCCAGAAATGTCGGCACTCCCGGAATGCCGCCGACGGGCGATATACCGACAAGCGCGGGCACGATGAGCAAGGGTGCATAGGAGCGGGCGCCGAATTTCTCGACAACATCGCCGACACTCACCTTATCGTTGGACTCGCTGGCCTCTTCGAGCATGTCGAGAATTTCGGATACGCTGTGCGGTGTGCTGGTCATCGACGATCTTGAGAGCCTATAACGGCTTTCAATTCAAGCTCTTGAAACGAAAGACCAGCTCGCGCACGCTTTCGTCCGCGCTCTGCATCCGCACCGCCACCATGATTTTCCCCTCGCCGTCGCACCGCAGCGTCAGCGCGTTGAAATAGGCCGCGCACGGTTCGATCCCGAGCAGGCGGAAGGCGAGCATGTCGTCCTTTTCCTCCCAGCCCGTCAGGTCTGCATCGAAGTGTTTCAGCCGGAGAACGAGGCTGCCGTCCTCCTCCATCAGATACATGTGTTCGGTGAACTGTATCCCTCCGTCAGCCCTCTGCTGGACGAAAGTGCCTACCATGGTCGGACCCGTCGGCGGCAACCAGCTTTCGGTCGCAGGCGCACCGCTGATCCCTGTGCCGTGCCACTGGCCCACCAGCCAGTCGAGATCGGCCAGCGTCGCGGGCGGCGATTCGAAATCATCCTCGCCTATCCGCGTCTCTTGCGCGGCAAGCGGGGCCGCCAAAAGCGTCAAACCCGCAATAAATGCATAAAAAAACCTATCCATAGTGCTCCCCTTGCGCGGTCCACTGTAGCGCGCGGTCATAAAATCACCTAGCGACCTTGCGAGAGCGACGTCTGGTCGCATGCGCAACTTGACGCTTACGTAAACGCAAGGTAGGCGCTGGCTCGCAACAGTTCGAACGAAGAGAACGACAGGAAGGATACCCCCATGAAGATTCTCGTCCCCGTCAAGCGGGTGATCGACTACAACGTCAAGCCGCGGGTCAAGGCCGACGGTTCGGGCGTCGATCTTGCCAACGTCAAGATGAGCATGAATCCCTTTGACGAGATCGCTGTCGAAGAAGCGATCCGCATCAAGGAAGCCGGCAAGGCAGAAGAAATCATCGCCGTTTCGGTCGGCCCGGCAAAGGCTCAGGAAACGCTGCGCACCGCACTCGCCATGGGTGCAGACCGCGCGATCCTCGTCGAAACCGACGATGAAGTCGAACCGCTCGCCGTTGCCAAGATCCTCAAGGCGATTGCCGACGAAGAAGCCCCCGGCCTCGTCATGCTCGGCAAGCAGTCGATCTCGGACGACAGCAATCAGACCGGCCAGATGCTCGCAGCGCTGATGGGCCGCCCGCAGGGCACCTTTGCCAACACCGTCGAAATCGACGGCGATGCGGTTGTCGTGAAGCGCGAAATCGACGGCGGCCTCGAAACGGTCAAGCTGACCATGCCTGCCATCGTCACCACCGACCTTCGCCTGAACGAGCCGCGTTACGCTTCGCTGCCGAACATTATGAAGGCAAAGAAGAAGCCGCTCGATACCAAGACCCCCGGTGACTACGGCGTCGACACCGCGCCGCGTCTCACCACCACCAATGTTTCCGAACCGCCCGTCCGTCAGGCCGGTGAGAAGGTCGAAGATGTTGCCGCTCTGGTCGAAAAGATCAAAGCGCTCGGCATCGCGTAAACCCACGGACAGGAAAGGATAGAATAGACATGAACACTCTGGTTCTGGTCGAACACGACAATTCGAGCGTCAATGACGCAACCCTCGCCGTGGTTACCGCTGCGGCAAAGCTGGGCGATGTGACCGCGCTGGTCGCTGGCAGCAATTGCGGCGCCGCCGCCGACGCTGCTGCGAAGATCGCGGGCGTTTCGAAAGTGCTCAAGGCTGACGATGCCGCTTACGAACACGGCCTTGCCGAAAACGTGGCGCCGCTGGTTGCCGGTCTGATGGCTGACTACGACGCGCTGCTCGCTCCGGCGACCACTTCGGGCAAGAACATCGCTCCGCGCGTTGCTGCCATGCTCGACGTGATGCAGCTTTCGGACATCATCTCGGTCGAAGGCCCCAAGACCTTCACCCGCCCGATCTACGCCGGTAACGCGATTGCGACCGTCGAAAGCTCGGACGCCAAGCTGGTGATCACCGTTCGCGGCACTGCCTTTGAAAAGGCAGCGGCTGAAGGCGGCTCGGCAGCGGTCGAAGACGTCAGCGGTGCAGGCGATGCCGGCACGTCGAGCTTCGTCAGCCGCGAAATCGCCAAGAGCGAACGCCCTGAACTGACGAGCGCCAAGGTGATCGTTTCGGGTGGCCGTGCTCTGAAGGACGCGGAAACCTTCGAACAGTACATCATGCCGCTCGCCGACAAGCTCGGCGCAGGCGTCGGCGCATCGCGCGCTGCGGTCGATGCGGGTTACGTCCCCAACGATTATCAGGTTGGCCAGACCGGCAAGATCGTCGCTCCCGAAGTGTATATCGCCATCGGTATCTCGGGCGCGATCCAGCACCTTGCAGGGATGAAGGATTCCAAGACCATCATCGCCATCAACAAAGATGAAGACGCACCGATCTTCCAGGTCGCCGACATCGGCCTCGTGGCAGACCTCTTCAACGCGGTTCCGGAACTCACCAACGCGTTGTAACCTCTTCGAGTCTTCAGAATTTCTGAAGCTTGTCAAAGACCTCCGCCCCGCTACCCTGCGCGGCGGAGGTTTTTTGTATGGGTCGCATGTTATCATTCAGCCAGCCCGCGGTTCTCGCGCTGGCTGTTCTCGCTACGCCGCAAGCTGTGGGAGCAGAGGGTTTTCCGAACGATCTAGCCGCACGCGAGGACGCTGTCGCGCTCGAACCGCTAGCACCCTGGAATTTGCACTTTGGGGAGAACAAGTGCCGGCTTGTGCGCTACTTCGGAACGCAGGACGAACCGCACATGGCCATGCTCGAACAGGCTGCTCCTCGCGCGGGATTCGGCCTTACTCTGGCAGGGCCGGAGATCCGCAGCTTTCATCGCGCACCAAGCATCGAAGTCGGTATGGAACGCGACGAGCCACTTCAGCGCCGCGAACGCTTCGGGAGCGGAGATGTCGAGCAGGTGGGCAAGGCGCTTATTTTTCCGAGTTACTATATCGGCCCCGCCAGAGCCGAAGGTGCTCCCATGGCCGCCGGGATCGATGTAAAGGAAGCTGGCACGATTGACCGTATCGTCCTCGAACGCAGGGGCCGGGTCCTCTCCTTTGAAACCGGCAATATGGGCCAGCCGATCGAGGCGCTCAATATCTGCACCAGCGATCTACTGAACGTATGGGGCCTCGACCCGGAGCAGCACAAATCCTACTTCCCGGCGCGCTGGCTCAACGAAAGAGCGGTGGTCGGCCGGATACAGGCGAGCTACCCGCGTGAGGCTCTCAACCGCGGCGAACAGGCTGTTTTCCGATTGCGGGTGATCATCGAAGAGGACGGCAGTGTTTCGGATTGCCACCTCGAAAACTCTACCGAGGTAGACCGACTCGATTCTCCGGCATGTCGTTCGATGATGGGCGCAAAGTTTGAACCGGCCCGCACTGCCGATGGCGAAGCGATGCGGTCTTTCTATGCCACCACTGTGTCGTACAGCATTGGAAGCTAGAGCAACGTTGTAATGAAGTGCAGCGTCATGCCCACCAGCCCGCCCACCAGCGTGCCGTTGATGCGGATGAACTGGAGGTCGCGGCCCACCGCGCTTTCTATGCGGCCGGTGATGGTGGTTGCGTCCCAGCGCTTCACCGTCTCGGACACCAGCGTCACGATCTCGCTGCCGTAACGGGTCGCAATGCCGACCATGGTGCGGCGGGCGAAGCGGTTGATCTGCACCTGCAGCCGCTCGTCCTGCTTGAGCGCCGCGCCAAGGTCGGCGAGGCTCTTGCGCATTTCGCCGCCCAGCCCGCTTTCGGGATCGCGCGCGCGGCGGATCAGCGACTGGCGGATACGCTCCCACACGCCCAGCCACCATTCGGCCACCGCCGGATTCTCGAGCAGGTCGCGCTTCATGTCCTCGACCCTCTTGCGCGTAACAGGGTCGTGCTGAAGGTCGTGGACGAGCTTCTCCAGCCCCTCCTCCACCTTGGAGCGCAGAGGGTGGTCGGGATCGACCAGCACTTCGGCAAGCAGCTTGTAGAGGCCGTCGAGCACGCTCGATGACACCCGCTCGTCGAGGCCGGTCCAGCGCATCACCGAATTGGCGCGGCTGCGGATGATGTCGCGCACCATCTCCTCATTGTCCTCAAGCGTCAGTCCCGACCAGCGAATGATCCCGTCGATCAGCGGCTGATGCCGGCGGTCGGCCATGGCGTTTTCGAGCATACGTCCGGCGAGCGGCGATATGTCGAGCTTGGCAAGCTGTGCCGCGAGGCCTGAACGAACCTGCCCGCCCAGCCGTTCGGGATCGAGCGATTCGAGCACTTCGGCGAGCAGTTCGGCCGCCCCGCCGGTGATCCGCGAACGGCTATCGGGACCATCTCCCTCGGGCTGATCGACCAGAAAATCACCGACCGCGCGCGCGACGTTCATCCCCGACATGCGCCGCGCGACGACCGCAGGGGTGAGAAAGTTCTCGCGCAGGAATTGTGCCATCGTGTCGGCGATGCGGTCCTTGTTCGAAGGGATGATCGCGGTGTGCGGGATCGGCAGGCCCAGCGGGTGGCGGAACAGCGCGGTAACCGCGAACCAGTCGGCCAGCCCGCCCACCATCGCAGCTTCGGCAAAGGCGTTGACGTAGCCCCATGCTGGGTGACTACCGACAAGCCCATGGGTCGTCGCAAACACCACCGCCATCGCAGCCAGCAGCCCTGTCGCGGTCCAGCGCATGCGCCGTGCACGGTCAGCGGTCAGCGGTTCGCCGCCGAAAGTCAGGGCCGGGGGATTTGCCTTGCTTGCCATCGTGCCGCCTATCTGCCTGATTTTGCACGCCCGGGAAAGGTCGGGCGTATCATGCCATGCGGCTCAAAGGTGCGTTCACTCGGCAGGCTCGGCTCCCGGCGGCAGGCGCGTGGCAGGGGTAGCAGCAGGCTGGGCAGCAGCTCCGCCGTGGCCCGGATAGGGCATATCGGGATCATCCTCGGGCGCGGCCGGAACGGGCTTGCCGTCGTCGCCGGGCTTGTAGGTCAGCAAGCGGCTGCGCATCCACGGACCCACGCGGCGCTCGAACCCGTCGGCAAGGCTGAAGCCTGCAGGGACGATCACCAGAGTGAGCATGGTCGACATGATCAGTCCGCCGATCACGACGACGCCCATCGGCTGACGCCATGCGCCGTCGCCCGAAAGCGAGAGCGCAACCGGCACCATACCTGCGGTCATCGCGACAGTGGTCATCACGATCGGCTGTGCACGCTTGTGCCCCGCCTCCATGATCGCGTCGAACTTCCGCGTGCCCTTCGCCATTTCCTCGATTGCGAAGTCGATCAGCAGGATCGAGTTCTTCGAGACGATGCCGAGCAGCAGCAGGATGCCGATATAGACCGGCATCGACTGGGCAAAGCCCGACAGCCAGACCAGCAGGATACCGCCCAGTGGTGCGAGCGCGAGCGAGGTCATGTTGACCAGCGGGCTCATCAAACGCTTGTAGAGCAGCACGAGGCAGGCGAACACCAACATCACGCCCGCGATGATCGCAATGATCAGGTTCTGGATGAGCTCCTGCTGCCATTCATCCTCGCCCACCACATCGCGGATCACGCCGGTGGGCAGGTCTTGCAGGATCGGCAGCGCGTCGATTTCTGCCTGCGCCTCACCCTTGATCACGCCCGAGGCAAGGTCGGCGCCGACGAGCACGCGGCGGTTCTGGTTGTAGCGCTGAATGGCGGTCGGCCCCGAACCGAAGCTGATCTCCGCCACGCGCGAGAGCGGGACCGTGCCG
Organism: Erythrobacteraceae bacterium; assembly: GCA_002706445.1. Classification (GTDB taxonomy): domain Bacteria; phylum Pseudomonadota; class Alphaproteobacteria; order Sphingomonadales; family Sphingomonadaceae; genus Erythrobacter. The sequence goes on along the minus strand of PALE01000058.1, from coordinate 68,166 downwards.
CCGCTATTGGTCGGCACGGGCAGGTTCTCGATCGTGGTCATATCGCTGCGCGCGCCTTCGGACAACTTGACCCGGATCGGGATCTGGCGGTCGGAAAGCGAGAAACGCGCGGCGTTCTGTTCGATCTCGCCCAGCGTTGCGATGCGGATCGTCTGCGAGAGTGCAATCGTGCTCACACCCAGTTCTGCCGCGATCTGTTCTCGCGGGGTGATGATGATCTCGGGACGGTTGAGGTCGGCGCTGATGCGCGGTGCGACCAGCGTATCGAGCCCGCGCATCTGTTCGACCAGCGTTGCCGCAGTCTGGTCGAGCAGTTCGGGGTCGGACCCTGCAAGCATGACAGTGATATCGCGGCCCGAACCAAAGCCCCCGCTTTGCGATTGGAACCGCACGCGGGCATCGGGAATCTTCGCCAGTTCGGGCGCAAGGCTGCGCTCGAACTCGATCGAGGTCATCTCGCGGTCTTCCTTGAGCTTCACGAAGATCGAGGAGTTGCCGATGCGAATACGCTGCATCGTGCGTTCGACATCGGGCTGTGCGCGCAGGATCGCATCGACGCGGTCGGACACGCCCTTGGTCGTTGCGAGAGTCGTGCCCGGCACCATCTCGATTTCGACGCGCGAGTTCTCGTCGTCGATAGTCGGTTGGAACGCGCCCGGAATCTGGCCGAACAGCAGGATCGTCACCAACAGCGAAAACCAGCCCACGCCCAGCATCCAGATGCGGTGGTCGTAGAAGCGCGCGGTCATGTATTTTGCCGATTTGGTGATCGCACCGCCGATCGATTCGACCGCCTTCAGCAGCAGCCAGCCCGCGACGAAGCTGATGATCGACACAAACAGGATAATGACGATCTCGAATATCTTCGCGACGAACTTGTTGGTCGCGGAATTGATGTCGGCATCAACCGATTTGGCGATAGTCGCAGGAATGTCGAAGCCGCCAATGGCGTTGAACGCGCCGAACATCGCAAACGCCGTAACCGCGAGCATCGCGATCACCATCAGCAGCAAGGAAAGCACATAGAGCGCCCGGATACGCGGCGGCTCGATGCCTTCGCGCCGCGCATACATCTTGCCGCGATTGAGGGTCCATCCAAGCACCGCCATATAGCGGTCCATCATCGCGCCTTCGCCGTGCGAACCGGCGCCCTTGGCCGCGAGGAAATAGGCCGCCATCAAGGGCGTGATCATACGCGCCACGGCGAGTGACATGAGCACCGCGACCACCACGGTCAGACCGAAGTTCTGGAAGAATTGCCCCGAGATACCGGGCATCAAGCCGACGGGCAGGAAGACCGAGACGATGCAGAAACTGGTCGCCACAACCGGCAAACCAATCTCGTCCGCCGCGTCGATCGACGCCTGATAGGCGGTCTTGCCCATGCGCATGTGTCTGACGATGTTCTCGATCTCCACGATCGCGTCATCGACCAGCACGCCTGCCACCAGCGCCAGCGCCAGCAGCGAGAGGAAGTTGAGGTTGAACCCCATCAGCTCCATGAAGAAGAAGGTCGGGATCGCCGACAGCGGGATCGCAACCGCGCTGATGAAGGTCGCACGCCAGTCGCGCAGGAACAGGAACACCACCACGATTGCCAGCACCGCGCCTTCGATCAGCGCGGAGATCGAGCTCTTGTACTGGTCCTCGGTGTAGCGCGTGCTGGTGAACATCTTCACGAAACGGACACCGGGCGTCTCGGCCTCGATCTTGTCCATTTCCTCTATCGCGGCGTTATAAACCGAAAGGTCCGAAGCGCCGCGTGCACGGTTCATGTAGAAATTTACGACTTCGCGGTCGCCCACTTCGCTCACTGAAGTGCGCTCGCTAATGCCGTCGCGCACGGTCGCCACGTCGGCAAGCCGGATCGTCCGCCCGCCGCCGAGCTGGATCTGGCGCTGCGAGAGCTCATAGGCGCTGTCATCATTGCCGAGCACGCGCAGCGACTGCCGCGTCCCGCCGACTTCGGCCAGACCGCCGGCCGCGTCGAGATTGGTCTGGCGCAGCACCGAGTTGATCTGCGAGGCCGTCACACCCAGAGCCTGCATCTTGGCAGGATCGAGGATCACCTCGATCTCGCGATCGACACCGCCGAAACGGCCGACTTCGGCCATGCCGTCGATGGAAAGCAGGCGCTTGGCCACGGTGTCGTCGATGAACCAGCTGAGTTGTTCGATCGTCATGTCGTCGGCTTCGACGGCAATATAGCCAATCGCATCGCCGGTCACATCGACCTTTGAAATGCGCGGCTCCAGAATTCCGTCGGGCAGGCTCGCACGAACCGAATCCACCGCGGTTTCCACCTCGTTCACCGCTTCGATCAGATCGGTGCCGATTTCGAATTCGACGAAAGTGTTCGAGCTGCCTTCGCTGGCGGTCGAGTTGATCGAGGCCACGCCGTTGATCGAACGCAGCGCGCTCTCGACCCGCTGGGTGATCTGGTTCTCGATCTCGGTCGGGGCCGCGCCCGGCTGCGAGATGGTGACATTGACCGCAGGAAATTCGACGTCGGGGTTGTTGGTGACGTCCATCCGCATGAAACTGACGATGCCGGCGAGCAGCAGCGCCGTGAACATCACCAGCGGGATCACGGGGTTGCGGATCGACCAGGCCGAGAGATTGCGGAAGTTCATAATTCGTGTGCCTGTCCTGCTGTCTTGCTGCGGGCTTGCCTGTCGCCTTTCGCCGGTTCGATCATTCGCCGTCGCGGCGCGGTGTTACGACCTCGCCGGGGTTGAGGAAGCCGCCTGCACGCAGCACGACCTTTTCATTGCCATTGAGGCCGCCGGTAATGGCGATGCCCTGCGGCGTAACCATGCCGGTCGTTACCGAGGTGCGGACCGCCTTGTTCTCGTCGTCGATGACATAGACGAAGCTACCCTCTTCATCGGCGAGCACAGCGCTCTCGGGAAGGACCGTCGCCTGCATCGTGCCGCTGGCGATGCGCGCGGTGGCAAAGCCGCCGGGGCGCAGTTCGGGGGCATAGGACAGCGCAATGCGCGCCGTGCCCTGACGGGTCTGTTCGTTGATCACCGGCGACAGCTGCCAGACCTGACCTTCGAAGCTCTTGTCCGAGCCGGTCGGGACGACGCTCGCCGAAACGCCCTGCGAAAGGCTGGCGAGCTGGTCTTCGCTGAGCGAGGCGAGCATTTCAAACTCGCCGCCGCGCGCGATGGTGAACAGCGAGCCCGATCCGGCGCTCACCGTCTGGCCGGGTTCGACATTGCGCATCAGCACATAGCCCGAAGCCGGAGCGACAATGTTGAGACGGGCGTTGCGGGCGCGCAATTCGCCCAGCTGCGCTTCGGCCACGCGCACGCGTGCGGCTGCTGCATCGCGGGTTGCGGTGAGGCGATCCACGTCGGCCTTGGAGATAAAGCCGCGCTCGACCAGCTGCAGCGCACGGTCGAGATTGGCCTGTGCGAGATTGGCGTCGGCGCGTGCGACTTCGATCTGGGCGGCCTGCGCGGACGCCTGCTGGCTCTGCACCGAACGGTCGATCACGGCGAGCACCTGACCCTGTCCGACCCAGTCGCCTGCATCGACGCGCACGCTGATGACCTGCCCGCCTTCACCGACCACGCCGACAGGCATCGGACGCCGTGCGGCGATGGTGCCGGGCGCTTCGATCGTGCCGTCAACGGTCGTGCGGCCGGGAGAAATCACGGTAACGACAGGCGCTTGCGCATTGTCATCGCCCGCGCCCACGGGCTCTCCGCCGGCAAGGCCGAAATAGGCGGCAATCGCCAGCAGCAGAGCGAAAAGCAGTCCGCCCGCAATCAGCAGATTACGCCTCAGCGAAGACGAGTTGTGCGGATCATGCCCGACCGCAACATCTGCAGACACGTTCTCCTGTGCCTCGGCCGTGATCGTACTCGCGTAATTCATCTTGGTTCCCTTGTTCGGGTGGCTTTCCCAACCAGCCCCGTCGATCAAGTGTATTATAGGTATAAGTCACCCTTCGCAATCCCTCATAATCATGGGGGCGAAAAGGGCAATCAGCGCTTCGACTGATGACTTTGAGCCTAGACGAAATGCGCGTGCGACAAAACAAGGGCGGCGCAAGCCCACTGGCCGCGCCGCCCTGTTTGGCGATATTCGCCGGATCGTGTGGCTGTCTTTTAGCTCACACGTCCACCTTTTAGCGCACGCGTCCGCGCTGGATCAGGTTCATGATGCCAAGCAGGACGATGGCGCCCAGAATGGCAACACCCAGACCGATCAGCGAGAATTCCTGCACGCTGCCGCTGATGCCGAGCAGCGGACCGGCGATGACGTTACCGATCACCGAACCGATGCAACCCACGACGATGTTCCAGAAAATGCCCATCGAAGCATCGCGATTCATCACGATGCTTGCGAGCCAGCCGGCAACACCGCCGACGATAAGTGCAATAATCCAACCCATTGTTTTCCTCCTTATTTATGACGCGACTGCCATACAGGTGAAGGAGGTTTGCAAAGTTACAACGCCCAGCCTCGCGACTCACGATGTTCTGCACGATGAAGCGCCCGCGATTCGAGATGAACCGCGCCGGGACGCATATTCGCAGAGACTTTCAGCTCTGTCGGATCAATACTTTAGCTGGCGCTCGTAAAGGTCGCGGTAGTGCTGGATGCGAGTCACGCGCAGGCCTTGCATGCCCGAACGATCGACCGCACGCTGCCACGATGCGAACTCTTCGAGAGTGAGGCTGTAGCGCTCTAGCACTTCGTCGATGGTCAAAAGACCGCCGTTGACGGCCGCGACAACTTCCGCCTTGCGGCGCACGACCCAGCGCTTCGTCTTGGGCGAGGGAAGGTCATCGATGGTCAGCGGCTCACCGAGCGGACCGATCACCTGTGCCGGGCGGATATCCTGGTTTTCAATCATCAATCTTCTCTCGCGTCGCTATTCTTCGGCAGCTTCCGGAACTTGGTTGTTTTCTCATCAAGCCCATCCAATTCCTGGATCATGCCGGGCGAGCATTTGCGGTGCTCTAAAGCAACAGGGTTAACGTTTGATTGGCCCTCTTCCTTCTTCCGGAAGTAACGTGCTGCGGCATCGGCAAAATCATGAGCGCTGGCGCCAATCGATCGTCCCGAGTCGCGCCGCAGCAGGAGACGCAGATCACGCGCGGCATTAAGCCGAGCGGTCAGTTCGCTCCAGTCGAACATGCGCAGCTCTTCGCCGCTGGTCGCGGGGTCGAGCTGCTCTCCATCATACCCTGAAGGCGAGGCGATTCGCGCGATCCGGGTCTGGGAAAGGGGCGGTGTAGTTTCGAACATGACCTGCGTTGTAATCGCCGGTCGTCAAGATGTGGTAAAACCGGCTTTTACCACTGCTTAGGAAAAGCGCCTGTGCGCCGGGCAATCACGATGCAGCAATTCGCACCCCGACAACGCGCCCGGATTTACAAGGGAACCGCGCTGATCCTGCGCGGGGTGGCACAAGCCTGCGCGCTTCCCTATATGGCGCGCCAGTCATGACAAGCTCCGCATCCCTGACGGCCAGCCCTTTCGGGCTCGATACTGCCGCGCTGTTCGATCTGCCCCGCCCGGCGAGCGAATGCCGCATCGTGGTGGCTATGAGCGGCGGGGTCGATTCCTCGGTCGTCGCCGCACTTGCCGCCGATAGCGGTGCCGAAGTGATCGGAATCACGCTCCAGCTGTATGACTATGGTGCAGCCACCGGCCGCAAGGGCGCGTGCTGCGCGGGTGACGATATTGCGGATGCACGCGCTGTGGCCGACCGGCTCGGCATTGCCCACTATGTCTTCGACCACGAAAGCGCCTTCCGCGAGGAAGTGGTCGAGCAGTTCGCCGACGAATATCTTGCCGGACGCACGCCTGTCCCCTGCATCCGGTGCAATATGGGGCCCAAGTTTACCGACCTGTTCCGCATGGCACGCGAGCTGGGCGCGGATTGCCTTGCGACGGGGCATTATGTGAAGCGCGTCGAGGCAGAGGGCGGGCCGCATCTCTATCGCGCCGAGGATCACACGCGCGACCAATCCTACTTCCTCTATGCGACCACGCAGGAACAGCTCGACTACATCCGCTTCCCGCTGGGCGGCCTGCCCAAGACCAAGGTGCGCGAGCTGGCCGAGACGGCGGGACTTCGCAATGCGATGAAGCCCGACAGTCAGGACATCTGCTTTGTTCCCGACGGCAATTATGCAGGCATCGTCAAGAAACTGCGCCCCGAAGGCGGAGTGCCCGGCGCGATCGTCCACGCCGCCACAGGCGAGCAGTTGGGCGAGCACAAGGGCATCGTCCACTACACTGTCGGCCAGCGCAAAGGGCTCGAAATCGGCGGCCAGCCCGAACCGCTCTACGTCATCGCGCTCGATGCCGAGAGCCGCGAAGTTCGCGTGGGCCCGAAGCGTATGCTGGCGGTCGAAAGCGCCGCGCTGATCGAGACCAACTGCATCGGCGAGCTTCCCGATGCGCCGCTCACCGCCAAGGTGCGCAGCCTGGCAAAGCCGGTTCCGGTGACGCTGGACGGCCCGCTGGGCGACGGGGCGAGCACGGTGATCCGCTTTGACAGTCCCGAATTCGGTGTTGCGCCGGGTCAGGCGGCGGTGATCTATGCCGGTGACCGCGTCATCGGTGGCGGCTGGATCGACAGCACGCAGGCCGTCAAAGCCTAGTCTTCCCACTCCTCGAGCACGCAGCCATAGCCCTCGCGATAGGTCGCAGTGGCCGAAGCGACCAGCGGGAAGGTCGCGGTAACGCTCTTCTCTTCGGTGTCGTCGCTGAGCGAGACCAGTTCCATTCCGCCCATCTTGTCGGTCTCGCAGCTTTCGAGGCTGCGCCCGGCGACGAAGCGGCACGAACATCCCACCCGCGCTGCATAGGCGGTGCCAACCTCGCCATAACCGCCGATCACCGTGCGGTTGGCCCAGATTGCAATGCCGATCCCGACTAGCGCGAGCACCAGCACCCACAGGGCGGCCTTCTTCGCGATACCGGGTTTTGCGTTCAATTTTGACATTGCTTTGTGTCGACCCTTGTTCGATTGAGCGGCGCATGATTGGTCGCCTGCTCGCCCCCTCTATCGCCGCCATCGCGCTCCTGCCAGCCCTTAGCGGTTGCGGTTCGGCCGAACCTGCGGCCCCGCCTCCGCTGACCGAAGAGGCGCTGGCTGCGGTCACCGCCGATGCGGGTGCGCCCAAGGATCAGCTCGCCCGCCAGATCGACGATCTATTCACCGCGCAAGGCTTCGGAGAGACGCGCGCGGTGGTGCTTTATGCCGATGGCAAGCTTGCTGCCGAGCGTTACGCCGATGGCTACGACGCCGACACGCGTTTCGTCAGCTGGTCGATGGCGAAGACCGTCACCGCCGTGCTGATCGGCATGCTGGTGGCCGACCGCCTGCTGAGCCTCGACGAGCCCGCCCCCGTCCCGCTGTGGCAGCGCAGCGGCGATCCGCGCGCCGACATCACCCTGCGCCACCTCCTCCAGATGCGCTCCGGCCTACGCCACACCGAGGCGGGCGATCCGCCGTGGGAGTCCTCCGAGGTGCGCATGCTCTTCCTCGACGGGCGCGGCGACATGGCGCGCTGGGCGGAAGAGCAGCCGCTCGAAGCAGAACCGGGCGAGCGTTACGAATACTCCTCCAACACCACCGTCATCCTTGCCGACATCGCCGCGCGCGCGCTGACGGATTCGACCGACCCTGACGAGAGGCGCGAGGCGGTCGCATCCTATCTGCGCCAGCACCTGTTCGGCCCGCTCGACATGGACTCGATGGTTCCCGAATTCGATGCCTCGGGCACGATGATCGGCGGCAGCCTGATGCACGCCACCGCGCGCGACTGGGCCAAGTTCGGCGAGTTCCTGCGCCGCAAGGGCCGAGCGCCCGACGGTCAGCAACTCGTGCCCAGCCGCTGGGTCGAGGCGATGACCCAGCCCAGCCCCACCGCGCCGTTCTACGGCTTCCAGATCTGGCTCAACCAGCCCGTCCCCGGCAGCACCGACCAGCACGCGCTGTTCCCCGACCGCGCACCACACAGCCTGTTCGCGCTGAACGGACACCTTGGCCAATATGTCCTCGTCTCGCCCGAACAGCGCCTGACGCTGGTGCGCCTCGGCCATTCGACCAGCGCCGAACGCGTGCCGATGCTGCAAAAGGCAGCGGATGTGATGGCGCTTTATCCCGAGCGCTGAAGCGCGGCGCACCGCGCCACCGGCGACTAGAGGTAGAAGCTTCCCTCCACCACCGTCACGCACGGCCCGCCGAGCCATACGCGCCCATTCTCTGCGTCGCCTTCGAGCCGCAGCGCCAGATCGCCGCCGCGCTCGCTCGCCTGATGCGCGCTCAGCCCGTTGCGCCCCAGCCGGTCGACCCAGAAGGGCGTCAGCGCTGCGTGGGCGGAGCCGGTGACGCTGTCTTCGTCAATGCCATAGGCCGACACGAACACGCGGCTGACGATGTCGGTCGTGTCGCCCGGCGCGGTGGCGATCACCATCAGCGGGATATCCTTGAGCCGCGCAAAGTCGGGCGCGAGGGCGCGCACCTGCGCTTCGCTTTCGTAGAGCACGATCGCGGTTTCCTGCTCCTTGCGCACGCATTGAAACACCTCGCCCGGCGCGCCCAGCACGTCGAGCAGTTCATCATGCGGTTCGGGCTCGGCGCGCAGCGAAGGCAGGGCCAGCTCCAGCCCTTCGCCCGATTTGACGACTTCGAGCACGCCTGACTGGCGGGTGCGGAACGTGACCCTCCCCTTGTCCTTTTCGGGTCCATCAAGGCCCAGCAGCACATGCCCGCTCGCCAGCGTTGCATGGCCGCACAGCACGACCTCGACCGCAGGCGTGAACCAGCGCAGTTCCCAATCGGCTTCCCCCGTCTTGTCGCGCACGACGAAGGCGGTCTCGGCGAACAGGTTCTCCGCGCCGATCTTCACCAGCACATCGTCGGGCAGCCACTCGTCAAGCACCATCACCGCCGCCTGATTGCCGCCAAAGGGCGAGTCGCTGAAGGCATCGACGTGCCAATAGGGGATAGTCTGTGTCATCAGGTCCTCACGGATACAGCAGGTTGTCGGTCCAGCCGAGTGCATCGCCCGCGCCTTCGAGCGTGAAGCGGCGGCGGTCGTGGAGGCGGTTCTCGCGGTCCATCCAGAACTCGATGGCCTCGGGCCGGAGCGTGAAGCCGGTCCAGTGCGCGGGGCGCGGCACTTCGCCTGCGGCCTCGTGCTCGGCCCATATCGCGGTCACGCGGTCGAGGTAGTCCTGCCGCACAGGCAGCACGCGCGATTGGTCGCTGGCCGCGCTGCCGACCTGGCTCTTGTAGGGGCGCGAGTGGAAGTAGGCGTCGGCCCGTTCCGCGCTCACTTCGGTCAGCGGCCCTTCGATACGGATCTGGCGGCGCAGGCTCTTCCAGTGGAACAGCAGGCTGGCATGCATGTTGGCGCGGATCTCGCCGCCTTTGCGGCTTTGCGCATTGGTGAAGAAGGTGAAGCCCCCGCCCGGCGCTTCGTCGGCCCCATGCCCTTTGAGCAGCACCATACGCACCGAGGGCCGCCCGTCGGGCGTCGCGGTCGCCAGCGCCATGGCGTTCGCGTCATTGGGTTCGCTCGCTTGTGCCTCGGCAAACCATGCATCGAACAGCGCAAAGGGGTCTGCGCCCGCGGGGATCATGGTGTCGCTTAGCTGGGCTTGGTTGAGGCTATCAGACTGGCTCATTGGCTTCGCTTTCCGTTTGTCGAAGTCCTACAGGATGGAACACATGGAACAGTGTCCTGGGGCAAAAAACCGCGCCCGCTCGCAAAGCCCGATAAAAGAGGCGTTCCCGGAAGCGTTGCGCGGGTTAACATGCCTCTTTCAATAGGTACGCCAAAGCGGGTAGGAAAGCGAAAGCCTCATGCAAATCACGCAACCCTCCTTGTCACTTAGGACCGTCTCACCTAGCTAAGACACCATGGCTGACCCCTACAAGACCCTTGGCGTTGCGCGCACTGCCTCCGAAAAGGAGATCAAGAGCGCCTATCGCACGCTTGCCAAGGAACTGCATCCCGACCGCAACAAGGACAATCCCAAGGCTGCCGAGAAATTCTCGGAAGCGACTGCGGCCTATGATCTGCTGTCCGACAAGGACAAGCGAGCGCAGTTCGATCGCGGCGAAATCGACGCCGACGGCAATCCGATGAACCCCTTTGCCGGAATGGGCGGCGCAGGAGCACGCGGATTCGGGCGCGGTTATCCCGGCGGTGGCGGCCGGCCCGGTCAGGGCGGTTTCCGCGATTCCGAGTTTCAGGGCTTCGGCAATGAAGACCTCGATCTGGGCGATCTGTTCGAAGGGCTGTTCGGTGGCCGTGCACGGCAGGCCGAGCCGCCGCCGAGGCGCGGCTTTGGCGGCATGGGTTCGGGCCGCCCCTCCCCGCCGCCAAAGCGCGGCGCGGATATCCAGTATCGCCTCGCTGTGCCCTTCGTCGACGCTGCCGCCGGACGCGACCAGCGCATCACGCTGGCCGATGGCAAGACGATCAGCCTGAAACTGCCCGCAGGGGTCGAAGACGGCACGCAGATGCGGCTCAAGGGCAAGGGTCACGAAGGCCCGGGCGGAAAAGGCGACGGGATCGTCATGGTCGAGGTAACCTCGCACCCGTTCTTCCGCCGCGACGGCGACAATATCCGCATGGACCTGCCGATCACGCTCGATGAAGCGGTCAACGGCGGCAAGGTCAAATGCCCCACCGTCGACGGGCCGGTGATGCTGACGTTGAAACCGGGCGCGAATGGCGGCACGGTCATGCGCCTGTCGGGCAAGGGCTGGACCAAGAAGGGCGGCGCGGTGACCGACGGCAAACCGGCGCGCGGCGATCAGCTGGTGACGCTCGAAATCCAGATGCCCGACGATCTCGAAGCGCTGAAAGAGCGCCTCGGCGATTGGAAGGACCCTGCCAGCCCCCGCGAAAAGTTCGGCCTGTAAAGAGGTCGCGCGCGCATGGTGAAACCCGCCGATCTCAAGCCGCCTTCGTGGAATTCGTGGGAGGGGCTTGAGGTTCGTTCGCTCTCGCCAGAGGCGCGGCGGCGGCGGGCGCTGTTACAGAACGCCCATTTCACGGGGACATTCGAACGGCCCAAGCCGCAGCCGGGTATGCTCGCCTTCGTGCTGCATTATCTCGGCCCCGGCACGCGCATCTACGAAGTGGTCCGGCGCACATCGGTCGGCACGTGGCAGGACGGCTTCATTCACGCGGGCAACCTCGCCTATCTCTCGATGCTGGCGCTGGTGCCGTTCTTCATCCTCGGCGCGGCCCTATTCACTCTGTTCGGCGGGAGCGATCTTGCCACCTCGATGGTCCGCACGGTGATGGCAGGCCTTCCGCCTAGCGCGGCAAAGGTGCTCGAGCCGGTGGCGGAGGAATCGATCAACGCGCGGTCGGGCTGGCTTTTGTGGCTGGGCGCGGGGGTCGCCTTGTGGACCGTTTCCAGCCTGATCGAGACGATCCGCGATATCCTGCGCCGTGCCTATGGCACCAAGGCGAAACATTCCTTCCTACGCTACCGGCTGTTTTCGGCAGGGCTTATTCTGGGCGCGGTGGTGGTGCTGCTGATGTCGCTGTTTGCGCAGGTCGCGATCGGGACGGCGGAGCAGGTGATCCTTACGATCTTTCCGCAATTGAACGAAACGCTCGCGGCCCTTCGGCTGACGCGGCTGGTTCCCGCTTTCGGCCTCGTGCTGTCGCTTTACATGCTGTTCCTGACGCTGACGCCGGAGGAATATCGCGGGCGCGCCTATCCCAAATGGCCCGGCGTTCTGTTCACTGCCGCATGGTGGTTCGGCGTCACTGTGGCCTTGCCGCCGATCCTGCGGCGGTTCTTCACCTACGACCTCACCTATGGCAGTATGGCGGGGATTATCATTGCGTTGTTCTTCTTCTGGCTTGTCGGGCTGGGCCTCGTTATCGGGGCAGAATTGAACGCAGCGTTGGCAGAGCCGGTCACCGAAACAGAATCCGGCGCCGATGACGAGGAGAATACAGAATGACTGGGTTGATGGCAGGCAAGCGCGGGCTGATCATGGGGCTGGCGAATGACAAGTCGCTCGCCTGGGGGATTGCCCGGCAACTGGCCGAACACGGTGCTGAGCTTGCCTTTTCCTATCAGGGCGAGGCGCTGGCAAAGCGCGTGAAGCCACTCGCCGAACAGCTCGGCAGCGATTTCGTGGTCGAATGCGACGTGTCGGACATGGCCTCGCTCGACACCGCTTTCGACAAAATCAAGGAGCGCTGGGACACGCTCGACTTCGTGGTCCACGCCATTGGCTTTTCCGACAAGAGCGAGCTGCGCGGCAAATATGTCGACACCAGCCTCGACAACTTCCTGCTGACGATGAACATCTCGGCCTATTCGCTGGTCGCGGTGGCCAAGCGCGCGTCGGAAATGATGCCCGAAAGCGGCGGATCGATCCTGACGCTGACCTATTACGGCGCCGAAAAGGTAATGCCGCATTACAACGTGATGGGTGTTGCCAAGGCCGCGCTGGAAACCAGCGTGCGCTACCTCGCTAACGATCTCGGACCGCAGAACATTCGCGTCAACGCGATCAGCGCAGGGCCGGTGAAGACGCTGGCGGCAAGCGGGATCGGCGATTTCCGCTATATCCTCAAGTGGAACGAGCTGAACGCACCGCTGCGCCGCACGACCACGCTCGAAGATGTCGGCGGCTCGGGTCTCTACTTCCTGTCGAACCTGTCCTCGGGCGTTACCGGCGAGGTTCACCACGTCGATAGCGGCTATCACGTCGTCGGCATGAAGCAGGTGGACGCGCCCGACATCTCCACCGTCTGAGGCGGCGTCGAGGGGGTCGTGCGCATACTGGTCACCGGCGCGAGCGGTTTTCTGGGCCGCGCGATTGTCGCCGCAGGAGCGCAGGCCGGTCATCACATGATCGCGGTGAGCCGTTCGGGCGTGCAAGTGCCCGGCGCGGCCGAAGTGCAGGCCAGCGGCGATCTGTCCGAGAGCGTGGACGGGGTCAGCTTTGCAGGCGTCGATTGCGCCGTGAACTGCGCGGCACGGGTGCACGTGCTCGCGCGCGAGGACGCGGCGGCGGCGGAGGCGGCCTACACACGCATGAATGTCGAAGTCCCGCTCGAACTGGCGCGGCGCGCGCGCGATGCCGGAGTGCGGCGCTTCATCCAGATCAGCTCGGTCGCAGCGCTCGCCAGCCGCACTGCGCCGGGCGAAGTTGTGGACGACCACAGCGCGCCCGCCCCGACATCGCCCTATGGCCGCTCGAAACTGACCGCCGATCAGCGCCTGGCCGAAATGGCGGATGAGGACTTCACCGTCACCGCGCTGCGCCCGCCTGCGCTTTACGGCCCCGGAGTCGGCGCATGGTTCGCCATGTTGGTGCGCGCAGCAAAATCCGGACTTCCGCTGCCCGTGGGCGCGATTCCCAACCGCCGCAGCTTCGCCTTTGTCGGAAATGTCGCCGATGCGGTGCTTTGTGCCGCAGGAGAAGAGCGGAGTTCGGTCCGATCCGGATCATTCATCGTCTGTGACAGCCTCCCCATCAGCACAGCGGCGCTCTATCGCAAGCTACTGGCGCTGCACGGGTTTTCGGATCGCGCGTGGCGCTGGCCCGCACCGTTTATGCGGCTGGCAGCGCGTCTTGCTTTGGGTGAGCGCGCGGCAAGCCTCACCGGCGATGCGGCCTTCGACGGCGGGCGGTTCGCGCAAGTCTTTGACTGGCAGCCGCCCACCGACATGGACACGGCGCTCCGCCTGACAATCGCAAAGGAGGTGAGCGCGACCTAGAGGATTGAAGAAAGCCTCATGATATGAAGCGCTTACTCGATATCTGCGTCAGCGCCACCGCGCTCCTTCTGCTGTCCCCCCTGATGCTGCTGATCGCGCTTGCGGTGCGTCTGGATAGCCCCGGCCCCGCGTTGTTCTGGTCGCAACGTTTCGGCAAGGACGGCACACTGTTCTGGATGCCCAAGTTCAGAACCATGCGCACCGATGCGCCGCAGCTGCCGACGCACCTTCTTCAGAACTCCGTAAATTTACTTACCGGCCTCGGAGGAATACTTAGGAAATCCAGCTTAGATGAATTGCCTCAACTATGGAGCGTTCTGGTCGGCGACATGAGTCTTGTCGGCCCCCGACCGGGCCTGTTCAACCAGAACGATCTCATTGAAATGCGGGCACAAAATGGCTCCCACGCGCTTCTTCCAGGCATCACCGGATTGGCGCAAGTTAGCGGCCGCGACGCTTTGACACTCACCGACAAGGTTGCTCTAGATGGCGAGTATTCACAACGCCAGAGCCTCCTATTCGATTTGCGGATACTGGCTCTGACAGTCGTCAAGGTAATACGCGCCGACAGCATAAAGCATTAGGCGGGCACTCACCAAGACGACACCAGACAGGGCTCGCTCATGGTAGGCATCGCAATTACGGGTGCGGTCGAAAGGCGCGTGTCCGCAGCACTCAACATTGCTGTCGAATTCGCCTCGCGCTCGATGGCTTGGCCGCGCGCTGCCAAGCGTGTCGCGGTCGCCGGTGTCGATGCGCTGCTCGGCGTGGCGGCGGTGTGGGCGGCCTTCTCGCTGCGGCTGGGCGAACTGCACGGCTTCGACTTCGCGCTGCTGCTGTTCACCGGCGCGATGCTCGGCCTGTGGTTCCCGATTGCCTTTGCCCGCGGGGTCTATCGCACGATCTTCCGCTTCTCCGGACGCGGAGCGATCGTCTCGCTGATGGTTGCCGCCATGCTCGTCACCGTGCCGCTGATCGCCGCATTCATGGTGGTGCAGCAACAAAGCATTCCGCGCACGCTCGCCATCCTCGGGCCGATGCTGTTCTTCCTGTTCATCAGCCTGTCGCGCATCGTCGGGCGCTACATCATGGTCGACCTGTTCAGCGCGCGCGCTGCGGGGGATGCGAAGAAACTGGTGGTGATCTACGGCGCGGGCGCCACCGGCCAGCGGCTCGCATCGGGCCTCGCCGCAGAGGCCGGGATGCGGGTCGTCGGCTTTCTCGACGACGACAAGAGCAAGGCCGGGCACTTCCTCGACGGGACGCGGGTCCATCACAGCTCGCAAGCGCGCGAACTGGTGAAACATCGCGGCGTGACCGATATCGTCATCGCGATCTCTGCCATCGGCTTTGCACGGCGCAAGGCAATCATCGCCTCGCTCGCCGATCTGCCGGTCAATGTGCAGACCCTGCCTCCCATGCGCGAAGTTCTGGCCGGGCGGATCGGGGCGGCAGCGCTCCGGCCAATCCGGATCGAAGATCTGTTGGGCCGCGCCGTGGTGCCGCAGCACGGCGATCTGCTTGCGCGGCAGGTCGCGGGCAAGCTGGTGATGGTGACCGGCGCGGGCGGCTCCATCGGCAGCGAGATTTGCCGCCAGATCCTCGCGCAGAAACCCGCCGGACTGGTGATGGTCGAGGCCAACGAGTTCGCGCTTTTCGCAATCGGGCGCGAGCTTGAGGCAGCGCTCGCCGCGATCGAGGAGCCGTTCCGCCCGCGCCTTTACCAACGGCTCGCCGATGTCTCGAACCCGCAAGCCGTCGCGCGGCTGTTCCGCGAATTCAATCCCCACACCATCTTCCACGCCGCCGCCTACAAGCCTGCTCAAGGGTGGCGGGAGCGCGGTGGGGCTGGACGAGGACCTGATGCGTTATCGCGTGATGGAAGCCTCGGTCAGCCGCGACAAACGCAACAGCGCGTGGCAGGTCTGGCGCGCCTATCGCGAGATCGAAAAGCTCGGCCCGGTGGTAAGCGCGTGGTTCTTTTCGCAATATGCGACCCGCGCGCTGTTCAAATATCGCCAATTCTGATTGGTAAATCCAAAGCGCAGTTCCGATTGCCGCGTGTCGTTACCCTGATGTAAAGCACTGGCGGCTAAAGGGCTTTCAACATGCGCACCGTACTCGTCACCGGCTCGGCCGGATTCATCGGCTATCACCTCTCGCAGCTCCTGCTCGACGAGGGCTTTCGCGTCGTCGGCTTTGACGGCCTCACCGACTATTATGACGTCCGGCTGAAAGAACGGCGGCACCAGATGCTGCTGCAGAACGCCAATTTCAGCTGCAAGGTCGGCATGCTGGAAGATTTCGACACGCTCCACGCGCTCGCTATGGCGGAAAAGCCCGATGCGATCATCCACCTCGCCGCTCAGGCAGGGGTGCGTTACAGCCTCGAAAACCCGCGCGCCTATCTCGACGCCAATATCACCGGCACGTTCAACGTGATGGAATGTGCGCGCGAGCTGGAAGTGGAGCATCTTATGATGGCTTCGACCAGCTCGGTTTATGGCGCAAACGAGGATATGCCTTTCGACGAGCGCGAGAAATGCGACACCCCGCTCACCTTCTACGCCGCGACCAAGAAGGCGAATGAGGCGATGGCGCATAGCTATGGCCATCTGTGGAACCTGCCGGTGACGATGTTCCGTTTTTTCACGGTCTATGGCCCGTGGGGGCGGCCCGATATGGCGCTGTTCAAGTTCACGCGCGGCATCCTCGAAGAGACGCCGATCGACATCTACAACCAGGGCGAGATGTATCGCGACTTCACCTATGTCACCGATCTGGTGCGCGGCATCCGCCTGCTGCTCGACACACCCCCCGTGCGGCCCGAGAGCAGAGACGACATCGCCGAATGGGACTCGCTCTCGCCCGCCGCGCCGTGGCGGGTGGTGAATATCGGCAATAGCGATAAGGTCCGGCTGATGGATTTCGTCGAGGCGATCGAGGCCGAATGCGGGCGTGAGGCGGTGAAGAACTTCATGCCGATGCAAAAGGGCGATGTGCCCGCGACATGGGCCGACGCGACCTTGCTCAAGGAGCTGACCGGATACGCCCCGCAGACCAATGTCCGCGAGGGAATCCGCCAGTTCGTCGCGTGGTACCGCGACTATTACAGGGTCTGATTACTCGCCCGGCTCTTGGCCAGCGGCGGGGCTGGCGGCAGGAGCCTCTTCAACCTCTTCGCCAGGCAGCGGAGCGTTGCGCTCGCGTTCAAGGCGTTCGAGATATTCGCGCTCGATCTGTTCGACGCGGCTCTGTTCGTCGGCGGCGTCTTCGTCGATGGTCGAAAGACGTTCCTGACGCGCTTCCTCGATAAGCTGGCTGAACCGCACGTTCTCGCCCTCGGCGCGGTCGGCATAGGCGGCCTCGATCATCTTCTGCGTGCAGCCGGTGAAGCCGCCCGCGCCTGCCGGATCGCAAGAGAACGCGCCGAATTCGCCGATATAACGGATGCGCTCGAACCGCTCATTGAGCGTCTGGTTGGCCGGCGAATCGCTCTGGCGCAGGTTCGAAGGGATGCGATAACGCTCGGCTTCGACAACGATCTGGCAGACAACGATTTCGCCTTCGACCGTGGGTTCGGGACATTCGCTTTCGTCATAGGCGATGACCATGTTGACCCGGTCGCCCGCCTGATCCTGCGCCGCAGCAGGAGCAGCGAAAGCCATTGCAGCGAGCGATGCTGCCGTCACGGTGGCGAGAGAAAGCTTGGTCATCGGGTCGAATCCTCGAAATTGGACGCAGGTGAAGGGGTATCACCCCTCCTCTATCACGTCTCTCCCGATAGTCACGCGCCACTGAATTGCGCGTGAACCCGCAGGCGCCCGATTTGCCCGCAAAACACGATGAAGCCGCGTGGTTAGCGAAATGTTGAACATCTTGCGCGCATGGGGGACGCTATGAACGCTCCGTTTCAACCCGCATCGGGTCTTGCTGCCCGCACCGAAGGCCTCGCGCGTGAGCGCGTCGCGATTGTCGGGCTTGGTTATGTCGGCCTGCCGGTCGCCGTGGCGATGGCTGAAAGGCTCGGGCCGCTGGGAGTGGATGTCACCGGCTTCGACATCTCCAAACGCCGCATCGAAACCCTGCGTGCAGGTCATGACTACACCCGCGAAATCGACGATGCGCGGCTCGCGGCGAGCGGCTTGCAGGTCTCGGACGATCCCGATTGCCTGATCGGTGCGAGCGCATTCATCGTTACCGTTCCGACGCCGATCACCGAAGAACGCCGCCCCGATCTCTCCCCGCTCAAGGCCGCGTGCGAGACGATCGGCCCGCGCCTGTCGAAAGGCGCGCTGGTGGTGTTCGAATCGACCGTTTACCCCGGCGCGACCGAGGATTTCTGCGGCGCCGAGCTCGAAGCGCATTCGGGCCTCAAACGCGGCGAGGATTTCACGCTCGGCTACAGCCCCGAACGCATCAATCCTGGCGATACCGTCCACAAGCTGGAGACGATTACCAAGATCATCGCCGCCGAAGACGCGGATTCGCTCACCCGCATGCGCGCGCTTTACGGAGCGATTGTCGATGCCGGACTGCACGAAGCGCCCAGCATCAAGGTCGCCGAAGCGGCCAAGGTGATCGAGAACACGCAGCGCGACCTCAACATTGCATTGATGAACGAGATCGCGCTGATTTTCGACCGCATGGGCATTGCAACGCGCGACGTGCTGGCCGCGGCGGGGACCAAGTGGAACTTCCTGCCCTTCACCCCCGGACTTGTCGGCGGGCATTGTATCGGGGTCGATCCCTTTTACCTCACGGCGGCGGCGGAAAAGCTGAATTACCGCCCCGAAGTGATCCTTGCCGGGCGGCGCATCAACGATTCGATGGGCGAGGAAATCGCGCAGAAGACCGTGAAGCTGTTGCTGGCCGAGCGGGTGTCGCTGTGCGATGCGCGGGTGGGTGTGCTGGGGCTGACCTTCAAACAGGACGTGCCCGACATCCGCAATTCCAAGGTTCCCGATATCCTCACCGAACTGGCCGAATACGGCATCACTCCGCTGGTGAGCGATCCGCATGCCAATCCGGACGAGGCAGCGCATGAATATGGCGTCGAGTTGAGCGCAATCGAAACGCTGCATGATCTCGACGCGCTGATCCTGGCGGTCAATCACGCCGAATTTATCGCCGAAGGTTCAGACCTCGCCAAGCGGCTCAAGCCGGGCGGATTGCTGGTGGATGTGAAGTCCGCGCTCGACCGGGACAGCCTGCCCGAAACGATCGGCTACTGGAGTCTTTAAACCCGCTCGCTGACCTTGATCGCGATGCGACAACCCAGCCGGATTGCGCCTGACAGCAGCGGATAGGCCGGTGCCCTCTCGGCTCCGTGTGCGAGCGCGGCATCACGGTGCTCGCGTTCGTCCTCGCGGAATTCCTCGATCATTTCGGCCAGTTCGGGATCGGAATTGTCCTCCGCCAGCCGGTCGAGCTGTTCCGAATAATGTTTGTCGATCTCTTCCTCGATCGCGGCGGTGCAGGCCATTGCCGCTTCGGGACCGAGCAGCGCCGTGCCCGCACCCAAGGCATAGCCTGCAATCGACCAGAAGGGCTGCAAAGCCGTCGGGCGCACGCCGCGCTCTGCCATGACCTTGTCGAAACGCTCGCGGTGGGCGACTTCCTGCTCTGCCATGTGGCGGATTTCGGCCGAATGCGGTCCGCGGTCGCCCATGACCGCCAGCTGGCCTTCGTAGATCCGGTTCGCGCCGAATTCGCCGGCCTGATCGACCCGGATCATGCGGTGGAGTTCGCTTTTGTCTACCATATCGCGCAGTCTACTTGCGAAACGCCGCGAGCGCTACCACCACAATCCCGCCGATGGTCGAAATCAGGAAATTGTAGCCTGCGAGCGAGATGCCGAACAACTCCCACGGAGCCGCATCGCAGCGCACGACACTGACATTCGAGAAATCGAACGCGCTGCCGGCGCCCGGCGTGGTGGCGCAATTGGTGATGCCTTCCCACCAATGGTATTCGACGCCGGCATGAAACCCGCCGATCAGCCCCGAGGTGATGATCGCAAGCCCGGCAAGCGCCGCCCACACGCGGTGCGGGACGATCACCCATGAAGCAAGCGCCAGCGCCACTGCCGCAAAGTGCGGATAGCGCTGCCACCAGCACATTTCGCAAGGATAGAGGCCAAAGCCATATTGCGCGATATAGGCCCCGCCCAGCAGTGCCGCAGGGATCGCGAAGGCGAGCGCGCGTGCTTGATTCAATCCACTCATGCGGCAGCCCCTAGCCAGCCTTCGGGCGTCTGACTAGTTGCGCGAGCGGCGGTTGCCGACATTGCGCAGCGCGACCGAACTTGCCGTCGTGCGGCGCAGCGTTTCGAGCGCATAATGCAGCTGGAAATCCTCGATGCCCTGCTCTTCGAGCTGCTCGGTGGTCAGCTGGAAACGCGGATCGGCAATGCGGTCTTCCTCCATCTCTTCGTCGGCAATGCCAAGCTCGTTGATGAGGTGACCGCGCAGGTCGGATTCGCGGGTCTGGTACTTTTCGCGCAGCGCAAAGTCGGGATCGGACAGCTGCGGCACGCGGATGTCGGGAGCGATGCCGCCCTCCTGCACCGACTTGCCCGAAGGCGTGTAATAACGCGCGGTCGTCAGTTTCAGCGCGGAAGTGCCGTTGCGGTCGAGCGGGATGAGCGACTGCACCGAACCCTTGCCGAAGCTGCGCTGACCCATGATCAGCGCACGGCCATGGTCCTGCAGCGCGCCTGCGACGATCTCGCTGGCCGAGGCAGAGCCTGCATCGATCAACACGATCATCGGCACATCGGCGGCGATCTGGCCCATGAAGATCTGCGCCTGCTCGCGGCTCAGGCGGCGACGCAGGTAATAGTTCATGTCGTCGGCTTCGAACTGGAAGGTTTCGCCCCACGAACGCCCGCGTTGCGATACGATCTGGCCTTCATCGACGAACAGATCGGTCAGCGCGACGGCTTCATCGAGGCTGCCGCCGGGGTTCGAGCGAAGATCGAGCACCAGCCCGCCCATGCGGCCGGTTGCCTGCTCCTGCAGCGCCACCCATGCGTCATAAACATCGCGGCCCACATCGGCAGAAAATTCGTTGATCGAGATGACGCCGATATTGCCCGATTGCAGTTCGTAAGTGACCGGCTCGAGCTCGATCACGCCGCGGGTCACGTCGAGTTCGAGCGGCTCTTCACGGCCCGGACGGAAGATGGTGAGACGGATCGAGGTTCCGGCCTTGCCGCGCATACGGGCCACCGCATCGTCGAGGCTGCCGCCAACGATCAGATCGCCGTCGAGGTGGGTGATGTAGTCGCCCGCCTTGATGCCCATCTGGTCAGCCGGGCTGCCCTTGAACGGGGAGATGACCTTGACCGCGCCCTCTTCCATGATGACCGAGAGGCCGAGGCCCGAATAATTGCCGTCGATCAGCGTGTTGAGCCGCTCAAGATCGCTGCCGTCGAGATAGGCGCTGTGCGGGTCGAGCGCCGAGAGCATGCCGTCGATCGCGCCGCGCACCAGCACTTCGTCATCAACCTCTTCGACGTAATTGGCCTGCACCTGCTGCATGATCGCAAAGACCTTTGCGAGTTCTGGGCCCGCACGGCCATCCACCTGCGCCATGGTGGCGGTGGTGGCGGGGATCAGGGCAACCGCGGTCACAAGCGCGGCGCTGCGAAGCAGGGGGGCAATTTTCATGTTTATCGAAGGCTCCTTTGCGCACTCAAAGGTATAGGACGGCGCGCCTTAACGCCAGATAACATCGACCAGCGTCAAACAGCGTCCCGCCACGGGGCAGTTATACGGCAAAGATTTAGGGTTAGCGCACCGCCGTGCGGGCCGGTTAGCCGAGGTAGTTGAGCGGGTTGACCGGCTCGCCTTCGCGCCGCAGTTCGATGGTAAGCGGTTCGCCCTTGTCGCCCGCCACGCCGAGCGGTGCGCCGACGATCACTTCGTCGCCCACCTCGGCATTGACACGGGCAAGCCCGGTGACGAGGCTGGTCCAGCCACCGGGATGTTCGATGATCACGATTCGCCCGAAGCCGCGATAGGGCCCTGCAAAGGCGATCCGCCCGGAACTTGGCGCGACCACCTGCGCATTGGGCTGCGGCGCGAGCGAGAGGCCGGTGGAGCGCAATCCGCTGTCGCGCAATTCTCCGAAGCCTGCGACCGTGCGGCCCTGAACCGGAAGCTGAAAGCGGGCGAGACGACTGCTGGTCGGGCTCGAAGACGGGGTCGGCGAGGGTTCGACTTCGCTCCCGCTGCCGGCGCTGATATCGCGCGGGCGCATGATCGGCCCCGGCAAGGCGGCCAGTTCGCGGCGTAAACCGGCGGCTTCGTCGATAGCGTCGATCAGACCGTCGAGATCGCGCGCTTCCTCGGCCAGCGCAAGCGCCCGCTCGCCCTCGCGCGCCGCGCTGCTGCGGGCTTCGCGCGACGCGAGGCGTTGGCGGGTTTCGATTGCTGCGAGTTCGGCGCGGCGTTTCTGCAATTCCTGCTCGCTCATACGCAGGCTTTCGAGCGCCTGCGCGGCGCTGGCTTCGAGCCGCCGCCCCTCGTCGAGCTCGCTGCGCAAGGCCGAGGTGCGCTGGCGGATCTCGGGAACTGCGGAATCGAGCACGGCGCGGACATAGACGAGGTCTTTGAGCGATCCCGGCTGCAAGGCCGACAGGGCGAGCGGGCGGCGCGAACTGGTCTGCAAGGCGCCCATCAGCCGCACGAGGGGCTGCTGCCGCTCCGCCAGCCGCGCAGAAAGCGCCGCGCGGTCCGACTGGGCGAGCGAATAGCGCGCGCGCGCGACGGACATCGCGGCTTCGGAGGCTTGTATCTGTGCAGCCACTGCCGCTGCTTCGCGAGCCGTCTTGTCGGCAGCCTCGGTGGCGTTTTCGGCCTCGCGCGCGAAACGGGTGGCGCGCGCTTCGGCACGCTGGCTTTCGCGGGTGGCGCGGGTGAGTTCGGCCTGCGCTTCCTCGGGGGCGAGCGCCTGCACGTCGCGCTGCGCACGGCTATCGGGCACGCCGAACATGAGCGCCGCCACAAAGGCACCCAGAGCGACACAGGAGATCACAAGCGCACGCATGGCGCTATCCTGCCCGATGATAGGGATGGCCTGCAAGGATGCTGGTGGCGCGGTAGAGCTGTTCCATCAGCATCGCGCGCGCCAGAAGATGCGGCCAGGTGGCAGGGCCGAAGGCAAGCAAAAGGTCCGCGTCCTTGCGCTCACCTTCCGAATGGCCGTCGGCAGCGCCGAGGACAAAGCGCGTCTCGCGCGTGCCGGTGTCGCGCCAGTGTTCCAGCGTTTCGGCAAGGTCCTCCGATGACAGCGCCTTGCCGCGTTCGTCGAGCAGGACGGTTTTGTGCGGGGTCAGCGGCTCAGGGATTTTGCCGCCCGTCTCTGGCAATTCGGTAAGCTTCACCGGCCATGTCATGCGCTTTTCATAGCGCGCAACGAGCTCCGCTTCGGGAGACCGGGCGATTTTGCCGCGAGCGATGACATGAAGAAGCAAAGGACTGCACCCTCTAACTGGCGGCAGATCGGGCCGCGAAGCGGACCGCAAGCCCGACTGGGCGCCCACAGGTGCTCAAGCCCGCAGGGCTTGAAACAGCACCGAGGACGCGCGCCCCGATGGTCGCGCGAAAACTAGTTCGCCGCGGCTTCGCTCCCCTCGAACGACCACATGCGTTCAAGGTTGTAGAAGCTGCGCACTTCGGGGCGGAAGAGGTGGACGACCACGTCGCCCGCATCGATCAGCACCCAGTCGGCAGCGGGCAGACCTTCGATCCGTGCCGAACCGTAGCCTGCCTGCTTGACCTTTTCGGCCAGCTTCTGCGCCATTGCCGCAACCTGCCGGGTCGAGCGCCCGCTGGCGATCACCATGTGATCGGCAACCGAGCTCTTTCCTTCAAGCGGAATCGAGACGATTTCCTGCGCCTGATCATCGTCAAGCTGACGCATCACAAGGGCGTGCAGGTCTTCATTCGGCATGGCAGGTACGGCTTTCAGTGGAACTGCCGCATTGGCAGTGTGTGCCTGTGTCATAGGCGGTTTCAAGTCTCCAGATGGTGGGGTGAAAATGGAGGTCGGAACGACCGATCGCAAGGGGTGAGATGTGCTGGCAGGACGAACCTGTCATCAATTGTCCCATCCCGGAATTTTGCGAAAGGTCAGCCGATCGCGCTGGGGTGCGCCGCGATAATCATTGGCCCAGTCTGCATTGGCACGGCGAATGGCCGTAGCCGAGCGTGGGTCTGGATCGAAACGCAATAACACCAGTGCCGGTGCGCTCCCCAAGGCTTTTCGCCCCGTTTTCCGAATACTGGCGGCAGACACGGTATAGCGTCTGAGCCAGGCCATAGCGGGGCTCGCCATAGCCGCGCCACTATAGCCGGGCCGTGCGATGACTGCAATCGGCATCAATCGGGCGATCGTGCGCCAGTCTTTCCAGCGGTGGAACTGGGCAAGATTGTCGGAACCCATCAACCAGATGAAATCGCGCTTGGGATAGCGGCGCTTGATCGCGCGCAACGTGTCCACCGTGTAGCGCGTGCCCAGTTGCGCCTCGAGCGCGGTGGGCACGATCGGAGCGCGGCGCGCCTGTGCGCGGGCCGATTTCAGCCGCGCGCCGAGCGGTGCCATGCCTGTCTTCGGCTTGAGCGGATTGCCGGGCGAAACCAGCCACCACACTTCATCCAGACCAAGCGCTTCGATGGTGAAGCGCGTGATCCGGCGATGCCCGCCGTGGGCAGGGTTGAAACTGCCCCCCAGAAGGCCGGTGAACATCGGCGGTTAGGGTCGCGCCTGACCGGAGCCGCGCACCAGCCATTTGTAAGTGGTCAGCCCTTCGAGCGCGACGGGGCCGCGTGCGTGCAACCGTCCCGTGGCAATCCCGATTTCAGCGCCAAGGCCGAATTCGCCGCCATCGGCAAACTGCGAGGAGGCGTTGTGCATCACGATCGCGCTGTCGACGCGGGTAAGGAAGTGTTCCGCCGCGCTGTCGTCTGCGGTAACGATCACATCGGTGTGGCCCGAAGAATGACGCGCGATATGCTCGAGCGCTGCATCCATGTCCTCGACCATTGCAACCGAAAGGATCGCGTCGAGATATTCGGTGTCCCAATCGTTCGCGCTGGCAGGGATCACGCGGTCATCGAGCGACTGGATGCGTTCGTCTCCGCGCAGCTCGCAACCTTCGTCGAGCAGCGCCTTGACGAGATCGCCCGCCGCTTCGAAGTTTGCGTCAAGCAGCAGGGTCTCCATCGCACCGCAAATACCGGTTCGGCGCAGCTTGGCGTTGAGCGCAATCTTGCGCGCCATCTCGGGGTTGGCGGCAGAATGGACATAGGTGTGACAAATGCCGTCGAGGTGAGCGAGCACCGGCACGCGGGCATCGGCCTGGACGCGCGCGACGAGGCTCTTGCCACCGCGCGGCACGATCATGTCGATAAGGCCCGATGCGGTCAGCATCGCACCGACGCAGGCGCGATCTTGCGAAGGGATCAGCTGCACCGCAGCGGCCGGCACGCCGCCTTCGACGAGGCCGGCGGTCAGCGCTGCCATAATGGCGCGGTTCGAATGGACCGCTTCGCTACCGCCGCGCAGCAGCGCCGCATTGCCTGCCCGCACGCACAGCGCGGCGGCGTCGGCGGTGACGTTGGGGCGGCTTTCGTAAATGATTCCAATGGTTCCGATGGGAACGCGGATCCGCGACAATTGCAGGCCATTGGGACGATCAGCGGTGTCGATCACAGCGCCGACGGGGTCGGGCAGATCGGCAACGGCCTCGACTGCGGAAGCAATGCCTTCGAGCCGGTCCTTGTCGAGTTTCAGACGGTCGAGCATGGCGCCCGACAGGCCGTTGGCGCGGCCAGCCTCGATATCCTTGATGTTCTCGGAGAGGATCGTTTCGGCGTCGGCGCGCATCTGCGCTGCGGCGAGTTTGAGGGCCGCGGCGCGGGCTTCGCTCGACATGGCGGACAGCACGCGCTGCGCGGCGCGGGCTTCGCTCGCAAGGCCGTTGATCAGCTCTTCGGGGTTGGCGGTCTGGGCGGCAGAAATGGGGGTAACGGTTGTATTCATGCGCACGCATATAGGGTGGATCGGCGGATTTGTTAGGCCCTCGGCGCGATCGGGCCATGGAGAGAGCGATTCGCGGCGATTCTTACCGTTCGGTGAAATTGTACGGATCCGACAGCTGCCGGGACCTGCGAAGATTGCCCGCAAGTGAACAGTTCACCCCGCTTACCTATCGGTTCACCCCTTAGCCATGGTGAGCGATTCGATTCTTTCAAGGGGCCTTGTTAGCGAGGCTCCCACGCGAAATTCGCGTTCGAGAAATCGCAAAAAGCAGAATTACAAACAGATTGCGTCGGGGCCGTTTTGTCTGAAAGTCATACCTCAAGCACCTGGGGAACCAAACTTAGTGAATGGTTCCCGGATCGTGAATTTTTTATGCGATCGCAGGGGCAAGTCCGCTTCATCAAAATCTCATCGCGCATGCAGAAGGGCGCGGCTCTGGCTGCTGTCCTGCTCGTCACCGGCTGGGCCGGTTCGATGGGCGTCATGGCGTGGAACAAATATGCTGCCGAAGCCGACCTCGCCTCGTTCCAGAGCGAAAAGGCCGAAGTGGCGAGCGCGCGCGAGCGGCTCGATGCCTATGCCGGCGACATGGACAAGCTGACCGACGAACTGTCGGCCCGTCAGGACACGCTCGACGCGTTGGTCGAAATGCTGCCTGCCGACATCCACACGGTCGACACCAATGTCACCGATTCCTCGGAAGAAACCGCCGAGACAATCGAACAGGTCGGCAAATATTTCCCCGAAGCGCAGGGTCTTGCAGAGATCGAAGCCCGCCAACTTGCTTTCGTTGAGAACATGACCCGCTTTGCCGACTGGCGGGCCCAGCGCGCCGAAGTTGCGCTCCGCAAGCTCAACCTCGATCCGCGCGCCATGGCGAGCGCCGCACGCGCCGGTGCCGAACAGGCCATGGGTGGTCCGCTCGAACTGCTTTCCACTTCGGCAGACGGCTCGCTCGACCCGCGTTTCGAGCGCCTCGGCCTCAGCCTTGCTCGCATGTCGGCGCTCGAGCGCGCACTCGAAGGCGTGCCGCAAGTCGTCCCCGCCGCCGATCACCGCATCACTTCAACCTTCGGCTATCGCAGCGACCCCTTCACCCGTCGCAGCGCCATGCACTCCGGGATCGATTTCAAGGGTGCGATGGGCTCGCCGATCTTTGCCGCTGCTACGGGCGAAGTGACTTTTGCAGGCCGCAAGTCGGGCTATGGCAATTGCGTCGAGATCACCCACGCAAACGGAATCGTAACGCGTTACGCCCACCTGTCACGGATCGACGTGACAGCCGGTCAACCCATCGAAGCAGGCGAGACGCTGGGCGGATTGGGGAGCACGGGTAGGTCGACAG
Source organism: Erythrobacteraceae bacterium (assembly GCA_002706445.1). GTDB lineage: Bacteria > Pseudomonadota > Alphaproteobacteria > Sphingomonadales > Sphingomonadaceae > Erythrobacter. Next base: position 41,021 of record PALE01000058.1, on the reverse strand, counting down.
GACCCCACCTGCACTTCGAAGTACGAATCAACGGGAAAGCGGTAAACCCGCGTCCCTTCCTGGAGACAGCCCCCGATGTTCTCAAAGAAGCCCGCGGCAACTGAACCGGCGCCCGCGCCGCGCGCCGCCCCCAGATCCCAAGGAAAAAACATGGCCAACGGTAACTCCACCTTTTCGGTGATCGGCTCTGACGTGACCATTACCGGCGATATCAGCGCCACGGTCGATCTTCACATCGACGGCAAAGTCGTCGGCGACATCAAATGCGCCAGCCTCGTCCAGGGCGAAGGCAGCGTCATCGAAGGCGGCGTGACTGCCGAAAGCGCACGGCTTTCGGGCAAGGTCGAAGGGTCGATCGCGGCCAAGGAACTGGTCGTGCTCAAAACCGCACGCATCCACGGCGACGTGCATTACGACGCGCTGACCATTGAGCAGGGCGCGCAGGTCGACGGGCGTTTCGCACCGACCGCGCACCGTCAGGCGGCAGCGGCTCCCAAGGGTGCCGACGACGCGCAGGCAAAGCTTCAGATCGCGAACTGATCGAACCGGAAACCCGGCAATAGAGACGCCGCCACCCGCAAGGGTAGGCGGCGTTTCTGATTCTACGTCCTCAAAGAACTTCGGCGCAAGTCTTTCTCGGGCGGCCTCAGAGAACTTCGGCGCGCAGGGCCTTGCGATCCAGCTTGCCGATCAGCGTCTTCGGGAGCTCTTCGCGCACGACGACCGAATCGACCCGTTCGTGCTTACCGACCCGCTTGTTGAGCCATTTGGCGAGCTCTTCGCCGGTCGCGTCCTTGCCTGCATGCAACGTCACAAAAGCGCGCGGCATTTCGCCGTGATAATCGTCGGGCACCCCGATCACGAGCGCCTCCTTGACCGCCTCGTGCTTCAACAGCGCTTCCTCGACGACCGAGGGGAAGACTTTGAAGCCGCCGACGGCGATCATGTCCTTGATGCGGTCGACGATCTTGAGGAAGCCTTCTGAATCCATCTCTGCCACATCGCCGGTGCGCAGATAGCGTTTGCCGTCTCGCTCCACGAACACCTCCGCATCGGTTTCCGGGCGGTGCCAATAGCCGCGCATCACCTGCGGGCCGTGGATCGCCAATTCGCCCGGTTGCCCATCGGGAGCAAGTTTGGTGGGGTCTTCCTTGTCGAGCAGAATGATCTCGGTTTCGGGCACGAGCTGGCCGATCGTGCCGGCTTTGCGCGTCCCTTCGTATGGATTGGCCGAGACGACGCCCGCGCTCTCGGTGAGGCCGTAACCCTCGGCGATCCGTACGCCGGTGACCTCCTCGAAGCGTTTGTGGACAGGATCGGGCATCGGCGCACCACCCGAGATGCAGACCTTGAGCGAGGACAGATCGGCTTTCGCAAGATCGGGATGGTCGAGCAGCGCCTGAAACATCGTCGGCACACCGGGAAAAGCGGTCGCGCGATAGGTCTCGATCGATTGCAACACCTGCTTTGCTTCGAAGCGCGGAACCATCACGATCGAGGCACCGGTAACGAGCGCATGGTTGAGCAATGCGGTGTTGGCGAAGACGTGGAAGAACGGCAGCGCCCCCATGATGACTTCCTTGCTCGGGTCATCAAAGGGGTTCAGCGCGCCGACCTGCTGCGCGTTCACGGTCAGCTGGCTGTGCCCGAGCATCGCGCCCTTGGGACGGCCGGTGGTTCCCCCGGTGTATTGCAGCAGGGCCAGATCATCGCGCTGATCGAAGGTCGGCTCGCCCTCGGGCCAGTGCTTGAGCACATCAGCCCATTTGCGCTTGTCCGGCCCCCACTCGACCTTGGCAATATCGCTGCGCTTGAACAGGCGCATCGCGATTCCCTTGAGGCGCGGGAGCATGTCGGCGAGCGAGCCGATCACCAGCGTCTCCAGCCCCGAGCTTTCGAGCACCTTGGCAGCGGTGTCGTAGAGCGCGGGCACGTCGAGCGTGACCAGCAGGCGTGTGCCGCTGTCTTCGACCTGCCAGCTAAGTTCCTCGACCGTGTAGAGCGGCGAGAAGTTCACCACCACCGCGCCCGCCATCATCGCACCGTAATAGGCCGAGGCGTAGATCGGGACATTGGGGAGGAACAGACCGACGCGGTCGCCCTGCTTGATCCCCATGGCGAGCAGACCTGCGGCGAAGCTCTTGGCCTCGCGCTCTATGTCCCCATAGGAATAGGTCCGGCCAAGGAAGTGCAGGAAGGGCGCATCGGGCGCCTGCGCCACTCTGCGCGCGAGCATTTCGGGCAGCGTCGTCGCTTCGAAATGGGTGTTCCAGGGGGTGGGGTGGTAATAGGCGACCGTATTGACATCCATGTCAGTAAGCATGGACGCAAGCCGCCGCGCGCACAAGCGATTGTGCGCGTTTCGCGGTCAAATTTCGACTGATGGTGCGAAAATGCAGCGGGGCGGTGAGGCCCCGCATGCAGTTTACTTGTCTTCGTCGTCCGACAGATCGGGCTCGGGGAACGCCGGTGCGGGCGTGTCCACCGGCACTTCGCCGGCTTCTTCGGCTGCACGCTTTTGCGCCAGCCATGCTTCGGCTTCGGCTTCCTGCGCTGCTTCGGCGGCAGCCTTGGCGTTGGCTTCGCGTTCTGCGCGCAGTTCCTCGATCAGCTTGTCCTTGTCCGAACGGCCATCGACGATGCCTTCGGCTTCGGGCTGCTCTTCGGTCGGGCCGGCGCGCTTGGCAGCCTTGGCCACAACCGCGTCGAGTTCACGCTGCGAACACAGGCCCAGAGTGACGGGGTCCTTGGGCTGGATGTTCTGGATGTTCCAGTGCGAGCGTTCGCGAATCGCGCCGATGGTGTTGCGGGTGGTGCCGATCAGCTTGGAAATCTGCGCGTCCGAAACTTCCGGGTGGCTGCGCAGAATCCATGCGATGCCATCGGGCTTGTCCTGACGCTTCGACACGGGCGTGTAGCGCGGGCCCTTGGTGCGGGTCACTTCGACCGGCGCCTTGTGCATCTTGAGCGCATATTCAGGATCGACCTGACCCTTTTCGATCTCTTCCAGCGTCAATTCGCCCGCGTGCACGGGGTCGCGCCCGGTGTACTTGCTGCCCGCGAGGTCATCGGCCATCGCCTGCACTTCGAGGATATGAAGCCCGCAAAACGCAGCGATCTGCTCGAACGAAAGGCCGGTGTGATCCACCAGCCAGGTCGCAGTGGCGTGCGGCATCAGCGGCTTGGGCTGATCCTTCTGTGCCATGGGAAAATCTCCGTAAAAATGTAAAGGGCCGCCCCTTGCGGAGCGGCCGTTGCGAGGGTGCAGATAGGGCAATCGCGGCCCTACGGCAAGATATTGCTTACAGGGCGGGTGCAGCGCGCAGCGAAACGCACTCTTCCTCTTCCAGCGCGACGAGGCCGGAAAGGAACTGCTGCGTTGCCGCTTCCCATGAATAGCCCGCACCGAAGGCGGCACATTCGTGGCGGTCGCAATAGCGCGCCGCATCGATCGCGCGGGCGATGTTGTCGCTCATCGCGCCGACGGCGTCGGTGAGAATATCGACCGGGCCGGCGACAGGATAGGCTGCCACCGGCGTCCCGCAGGCCAGCGCTTCGATCATGACGAGGCCGAAGGTGTCGGTCTTGCTCGGAAACACGAAAACGTCGGCTCCGGCATAGCAGCCTGCAAGCTCGACGCCGCTCTTCTTGCCGAGGAACAGCGCATCAGGGAACCGCCCTTCGAGCGAGGCGCGCGCAGGTCCGTCGCCGACGACAACCTTGGTGCCGGGATAATCGCAGGAAAGAAACGCCTCGATATTCTTCTCGACCGCGACGCGGCCGACATAAAGCAGGATCGGCCCTTCGATACCGGCATATTCGGCCGGAGGCGGCGCGTCGGGAGAGAAGCAGTCGAGATCGACCCCGCGACTCCAGTGCGACAGATGGGTCAGCCCCTGTTCGCGCAGCTGTGCGCGGATCGTCTCGGTGGCCACCATGATCCGCTGCGCGGGACGGTGGAACCAGCGGATATAGGGCCAGAACAGCGCAGCAGGCAGGCCCGTGCGGCGCGCGAGGTAATCGGGAAACTGCGTGTGATAGGCGGTGGTGAAAGGCACTTTGCGGCTCTTGCAATAGCGCCGCGCCGCGAAACCCAACGGGCCTTCGGTGGCGATATGCACCGCCTCGGGCGCAATCCGCGCCAGCTCGCGCCCGACCGTTCCGGGAGCTGTCACCGCGAGGCGGATTTCGGGATAGGTCGGCGCGGGAAAGCTGGTGTAATCCTCGGGGGAGATGACCGTCACCTCGTGCCCCCAGCGGCGCAGCATGTCGCAAGTGGTCGAGAGCGTGCGCACCACGCCGTTGACCTGCGGATACCAGGCATCGGTCACGATCGCGATCGAGCGCGGCGCGCCCGGTGCGAAAGCGGAACGCGTCACACCGGAGCTATCGGCGCAAATTCGTGTCTGCGTGTTCATGCCGCCTCCCGCTCCGGGCTGTCTGCGGGCGCAGTATCGGTGTCTTGCGCCTGCTCTGCAACTCCGCCGCGCGCGGCGACGATATCGGGCCAATGGAGGATCTCCATGCGCCCGTCGTGATGCTCGACCAGCGCATTGCACCCTTCGACCCAGTCGCCGTCGTTCCAATATTCGATGTTCTGCCCGTCAAAGACGAATTCGCGCATTTCGGCGGTGTGGATGTGCCCACAGACTACCCCGTCCACTCCGCGCTCACCGGCCGCCTTGGCGACGACCTCTTCGTATTTGCCGATGAACTCGACCGCGTTCTTGACCTTGTGCTTGGCGGCTTTCGAAAGCGACCAATAGGGCTTGCCGAGCGCCTTGCGGATGCCGTTGACCAGCACGTTGAGCTTCATCGTGGTGACGTAGGCCCAGTCCCCGACAAAGGCGAGCCAGCGCTGCGAAAGCATGACCGCGTCGAATTCATCGCCGTGAAGCACCATCAGGCGGCGCCCGTCGGCGGTGTCATGGAACGCCGCGCGGCGGATCTCGATCCCGCCGAAATTGAGGCCGGTGAACTGGCGGAACATTTCGTCGTGATTGCCCGGAATATAGACGATCCGCGTGCCGCGCTTGGCGCGCTTCAACAGCCGCCAGACGATGTCATTGTGTTCGGCGGGCCAGTAGAACTTCTTCTTCAGCCGCCAGCCGTCGATGATGTCACCGACGAGGTACATGGTTTCGCTGTCGGTGCGGTCGAGGAAATCGATCAGCATCCCGGCATTGCAGTCCTTGGTGCCGAGGTGGACGTCGCTGATCCAGATAGTGCGATATCTGGTCCGCTCGATGCCGACAGGCTCGGGCGTGCCCAGCCGTGAGGACATTTGCGCGAGTGGCAGGCTGGCTACCTTGCCCAGCGCCTGCGGATCAGGAGTGCCCTCGGGAAGCATGAAATCGGTCATCAATCGCCTCGCTAATGCGTTGCTTTGCGATTGTTGCATGCCAGAGCAATGTTACAGGCGTAGAGCAGCGCGGTGACGGTTCGGCGTCATCTGCGCGGCTTGTGACGGCTATGTTGCAGGGCAGAAGTCCCCGTGAGGGCGGGCCTAACCGCCTGCCACTTCCAGCACGATCTTGCCGATATGCTCTCCCGCTTCCATCCGCGCATGGGCAGCAGCGGCTTCGGCGAGCGGAAAGGTCTGGTCCATGATCGGCGTCAGCTCGCCGCCCGTAAACATCGGCCATGCGTTGATCGCGATCTCGTCCGCCAGCGCCGCCTTGAAAGCATCGGTGCGCGGGCGCAGGGTCGAACCTGTCAGCGTCAGCCGCTTCATCATCACCAGCGGCATGAACAGCTGCGCCTTTGCCCCGCCAAGCACCGCGATGGTGACATGGCGGCCGTCTTCGGCAAGGCACTGGAGGTTGCGCGCCACATAGTCGCCGCCGACCATGTCGAGGATCACATTGACGCCCTTGCCGCCGGTGTAATCGGCGATGACCTTTACAAAGTCCTCTTCGCGATAGTTGATGGCAAAGTCCGCGCCGACTTTGCGGGCGGCTTCGCATTTCTCTTCATCGCCGCAGGTGACGATCACCTCGATATCGAACGCCTTGGCGAGCATGATCGCCATCGTTCCGATGCCCGAAGTGCCGCCGTGCACCAGCAACCGCTCGCCATCGCGCGCCATCCCGCGCTCGAACACATTGTGCCACACGGTGAACAAGGTTTCCGGGAGAGCGGCAGCGGATTTGAGGTTCATCTCATCGGGCACGGGGAGGCAGTGCTGCCACGGCGCAGCGCAATATTGCGCATAGCCGCCCCCCGGCGTGAGTGCCGCGACACGAGTGCCCAGCATCTCGGCTGGCACACCGCTGCCCACGGCGACCACTTCGCCCGCTACTTCCAGCCCGAGAACCGGAGACGCGCCCGGAGGCGGCGGGTAAAGCCCTGCACGCTGGGCGCAATCGGGGCGGTTCACCCCGGCATAGGCAACCGCGATCAGGACATCTTCCGGCCCCGGCTCGGGTCGGGCAATCTCGTCGAGAGCGAGCACATCCGGCCCGCCGGGCGCGGCAAAGCCGATCGCCTTCATCGTTTCGGGAAGATCAGGCGTTTGCGCCTCGGTCATAGATCAAAGTCCCCCGGTAACTGCCCGCATCGCGCATGGTGAAAGCGCAACACTCGTTCATAACGCGATGCCAGATACCCAGCATGCACATTGACAGCAAGCCGCCTGTCTTGCGATGCTGCCTTCCAATGGACGATCTCGATCTCCCGCGGCCCAAAGGCGACGCAGCGAGCAAGCTCGCTGCCGAAGATTTGTCACCCTATTCGCAAGACGAACTGGAACACCGAGTGGCGCTGCTCGAAGCGGAAATCGCACGGGTCAAAGCCCATAGCGACAAGGCGGCCAAACACAGGGCCGCCGCCGACGCCTTGTTCGGCAGGCCGGGAACATGATCGCGCCCGCGGATCGTTTTTGGGATTCGCAATTGCGCAAGAGCGCACCATATCAACTGAGTAACCTTCTCCCGGCTCCATTAACCCGAGCCTCACCCGCCCCCTGCTAGAGACCCGATACATGCCTAGTTTTGCCCAGAATCTCGAACGGACACTCCACAATGCGCTCGCCCATGCGTCCGAGCGCCGCCACGAATATGCGACGCTGGAGCACCTGCTGCTCGCGCTGATCGATGACGAGGACGGCGCACAGGTCATGGCTGCCTGCGGCGTGGACCTTGCCGAGCTGGGCGAGGTGGTGAAGCAATATCTCGATCAGGAATACCAATCGCTGAAAACCGAGGAAGACGCCGATCCGCAGCCTACCGCGGGTTTCCAGCGGGTGATCCAGCGCGCGATCCTGCATGTGCAGTCTTCGGGCAAAGACACCGTCACCGGCGCCAACGTGCTGGTCGCGCTGTTTTCCGAACGCGATAGCTATGCGGTCTATTTCCTCCAGCAGCAGGACATGAGCCGCCTCGATGCGGTGAGCTATATCAGCCACGGCATCGGCAAGGGCGGACGCCAGCTTGAATCGAAAGCACCGCAAGGCAGCGAAGACCCCGCCGCAGACACTCCCGAAGCCGCCAAGGACGGGGCTGCGAAGAAAGAAACCGCGCTCGACCAGTTCACTGTCAATCTCAACGCCAAGGCCGAAGCGGGCCGGATCGATCCGCTGATCGGTCGCGGGCCGGAGGTTGATCGCACGGTGCAGATCCTGTGCCGCCGTTCGAAGAACAACCCGCTCTACGTCGGCGATCCCGGCGTCGGGAAAACCGCGATTGCTGAAGGTCTTGCGCGCAAGATCGTCGAAGGCGACGTGCCCGAAGTGCTCGAAGAGGCCGTGATCTACTCGCTCGACATGGGCGCGCTGCTTGCCGGCACGCGCTATCGCGGCGATTTCGAAGAGCGGTTGAAGCAGGTCGTCTCCGAGCTTGAAGGGATGCCGCATGCGGTGCTCTTCATTGACGAGATCCACACCGTCATCGGCGCCGGTGCGACCAGCGGCGGGGCGATGGACGCCTCGAACCTGTTGAAGCCTGCGCTGTCCTCGGGTTCGATCCGCTGCATCGGTTCGACCACTTACAAGGAATTCCGCAATCACTTCGAAAAGGACCGCGCCCTGCTGCGCCGGTTCCAGAAGATCGACGTCAACGAACCGACGATCGAGGACACGATCGAAATCCTCAAGGGTCTGCGCAGCGCGTTCGAAGACCATCACAAGGTCAAATACACGCCTGACGCGCTCAAGACTGCAGTCGAGCTTTCGGCGCGTTACATCAACGACCGCAAGCTGCCCGACAAGGCTATCGACGTGATCGACGAAGTCGGCGCGATGCAGATGCTGGTTCCGCCCAGCCGCCGCAAGAAGAAGATCACCGCCAAGGAGATCGAAGCGGTGATCGCCACCATGGCACGCATCCCGCCGAAATCGGTGTCGAAGGACGACAAGAAGGCGCTCGAAAACCTTTCGCGCGACCTCAAGCATGTTGTTTTCGGGCAGGACGAGGCTATCGAACGCCTCTCGACCGCGATGAAGCTGTCGCGTGCCGGCCTGCGCGATCCCGACAAGCCGATCGGTTCGTTCCTCTTCTCCGGCCCCACCGGCGTCGGCAAGACCGAGGTTGCGCGTCAGCTCGCCTCGATCATGGGGATCGAACTCAAGCGTTTCGACATGTCCGAATATATGGAGCGCCACAGCGTTTCGCGCCTGATCGGCGCGCCTCCGGGCTATGTCGGCTACGATCAGGGCGGTCTGCTCACCGACGCCGTCGACCAGAACCCGCATTGCGTGCTGCTGCTCGACGAAATCGAGAAGGCTCACCCCGACCTCTTCAATATCCTGTTGCAGGTGATGGATAACGGCCGTCTGACCGACCATCACGGCAAGACCGTCGATTTCCGCAATGTGGTGCTCATCATGACCACCAATGCGGGCGCTTCGGATATGGCGAAGAGCGGTATCGGCTTTGGCGATGTGTCGAAGGAAGACGCAGGCACCGAGGCGGTGAACAAGATGTTCACGCCGGAGTTCCGCAACCGTCTCGATGCGATCGTGCCCTTTGCCTATCTCGGCAAGAGCACCGTTGCCCGCGTGGTCGACAAGTTCATTCTCGAGCTCGAACTGCAGCTTGCCGAACAGAACGTCCACATCCAGTTCGACAGCGACGCCCGCGCGTGGTTGGCGGACAAGGGTTACGACCGCCTCTATGGCGCGCGTCCGATGGGCCGCCTGATCCAGGACAAGATCAAGCAGCCGCTCGCCGAGGAACTGCTGTTCGGCAAGCTTGCCGAAGGCGGAGAGGTGTCGGTGACGATGAAGGACGGAAAGCCGACCTTCGAACTCACCCCCGCACCGCCCAAGACGAAGCCCAAACCGCGCAAGAAACCGGCGGCGAAGAAGTCTCCGCCCGCCGCAAAGAAGGACGATTCCAGCCCCGAGGAATCGGGCAGCGACAAGGAAGGTTGATCCTTCCGGTCAGACACAAGGGGGCGCGGAGGAGGCAACTTCCCCGCGCCTTTTTCTTGGCCCGCGCCCGTTTCATACCATGAGCAAATCCACCGCCTTTTCCTGGATCCGGCCCGAACCATGGGGGATCCACATTGTTCCGGCTGATACCTGGGTCGATCCCGGCCGCGCGGTCGAGCGCGCGCTCGTCACGCACGGCCATGCCGACCATGCGCGCGGCGGGCATGGCGAGACCATCGCGACGCCTGCCACGCTTGCGATCATGGACCTGCGCTACAACACACGCGAGGGCGCAGTCGGGGTCGAATATGGCGAAACCTTGCGTCTGCAAGGCGGTGTCGATGCGACATTCTTTCCCGCCGGACACGTGCTCGGTTCCGCGCAAGTCCTGCTCGAACATGCAGGTGAGCGGGTGGTGATTACAGGCGACTACAAGCGCCGCCCCGACCCGACCTGCGCGCCGTTCGAAGTCGTGCCCTGCGATGTCTTCATCACCGAGGCGACCTTCGGCCTTCCGGTCTTCACCCATCCGCCCATCGAAGAGGAAATGGCCAAGCTGCTCGGCGCGCTTGAGGCCAATCCTGACAGCTGCGTGCTGGTGGGCGCCTACGCACTCGGCAAGGCGCAGCGGGTGATCGCAGAACTGCGCGCTGCGGGGCATCACGCGCCGATCTATCTCCATGGTGCGATGGAGAAGATGTGCCGGCTCTATGAGGAACACGGCGTGCCGCTGGGCGAGCTCAGGCTGGTGAGCGATCACGAGAAAGACGATATGCGCGGCAGTATCGTCATCGCGCCGCCCAGCGCGCTCAACGATCGCTGGTCGCGCAGACTGCCCAATCCGATCACCGCCATGGCGAGCGGGTGGATGCGCGTGCGCCAGCGGGCGCGGCAGCGCGGGGTCGAGATTCCGCTGATCATCTCCGACCACGCCGACTGGAACGAACTCACCCGCACGATTGCCGAAGTGAACCCTCAGGAGACATGGATCACCCATGGGCGCGAAGAGGCGCTGCTGCGCTGGTGCGAATTGCATCAGCGCAAGGCCCGCGCACTCGCGCTCGTCGGCCGCGAGGACGAAGACGAATGAAGGCCTTCGCCGCACTGCTCGATGCGCTGATCTACACCACCAGCCGCAACCGCAAGCTTGCGCTGGTGGCCGACTATCTGCGCACCACTCCCGATCCCGACCGTGGCTATGCGCTGGCGGCGCTGACCGGCGAGCTGGACTTTCCCGCAGTCAAATCCTCGACAATCCGCAATCTGATGGCGGACCGCGTGGACCCCGTCTTGTGGACGCTGAGCCGCGATTTTGTCGGCGACACGGCAGAGACGGCGAGCCTCCTGTGGCCCGAGGACGACATTAGCGAGGCCAGCGATGTGAGCGTCGCCAAGGTGGTAGAACGCCTGTCGGGACTGAACCGCAACACCGCGCCGGGGGAACTGGCAAAGCTGCTCGACGGGCTCGATTCCAACGGCCGCTTCGCGCTGATCAAGCTCGCCACCGGCGCGATGCGTATCGGCGTATCGGCTCGGCTCGCCAAAACGGCGTTTGCACAGGCCTTCGATGTCAATGTCGAGGAGGTCGAGGAGTACTGGCACGCGCTCTCTCCCCCCTATGCCGAACTGTTCCACTGGGCCGCGGACGGCGGCGATCCGCCCAATGTTTCGAACGTCCCGCGCTTTCGCCCTTTCATGCTCGCGCATCCGCTCGAGGATGGCACTGTCGACCTCGCCGAATATGCCGCCGAGTGGAAATGGGACGGGATCAGGGTGCAGCTGGTGCGCGTGGCGGGCGAAACACGGCTCTATTCGCGCTCGGGTGACGATATTTCGGCCAGTTTTCCCGAATTGCTCGACGTGCTGCCGATGGACGCGGTGCTCGACGGGGAATTGCTCGTGCGCGGCGCGGCACAGGGCGGTGAAGAAGGCGGCGCGGCCAGTTTCAACGCGCTCCAGCAAAGGCTGGGGCGCAAGACCGTGAGCAAGAAAATGCTCAAGGAAGCCCCCGCCTTCGTGCGCCTCTACGATGCGCTGATTATCGAAGGCGAGGACTTGCGCGAGCAGGCCTGGGAAGCGCGGCGCAAGGCACTCGAAAACCTCGTGCCGCGTCTGCCCGATAGCCATTTCGACCTGTCCGCTCTCGTCGAAGCGCGCGATTTCACGCATCTTGCCGAAATCCGCGAAACCGCGCGCGAGGAAGCGATCGAAGGGCTCATGCTCAAACGCCGCGACAGCGCCTATATTGCGGGGCGCAAGGTCGGGCTGTGGTACAAATGGAAGCGCGACCCGCTGCTGGTAGACTGCGTGCTGATGTACGCGCAGCGGGGGAGCGGCAAGCGTTCGAGTTTCTATTCGGACTACACTTTCGGCTGCTGGGACGGCGATCCCGATAATGGCGCGGAATTGCTGCCCGTGGGCAAGGCCTATTCGGGCTTCACCGATGCTGAACTCAAAAAACTCGACAAGCTCGTGCGGCAGACGACGCTCAACCGCTTCGGTCCGGTGCGCGAGGTCGAGCGCACTCTGGTCTTCGAAGTCGCTTTCGACAGCGTGCATTCCTCTAAGCGGCACAAAAGCGGTCTGGCCATGCGTTTCCCGCGCATCCATCGCATTCGCTGGGACAAGCCGGTGCACGAGGCAGACCGGATCGAGACGCTGAGGGCGCTGATCAAGGATTGACCCCTCTATCGCCGGGGTCCATATAGGTTTCAAATTGAAACGGGAGACTCTCGATGGAACTGAAAGATCATATCACGCCGGTGTGGGACCAGCTGCTCGGCGCGCTCGACGGGATGCTCAAGAAAGCGGAGGATGCAGGACGCGGCGAGGACCTGCTGGCCGCGCGCATTGCCGAGGACATGTTCCCGCTCGCCACGCAGGTGCGTTTCGTCTGCAATATGCCCGGCGAAGCGGTGGAGCGGTTCGGGCTGACCAGCTTCACCTCCAACGAGAACGACCCTGCTACGATCGCCGAGGCGCACAAGCTTATCGCCGATACACGCGCGCAACTGGCCGAATGGGCCACGGTCGACTTCCCCGCCGAGGACAAGCCGGTCGAACTCGCTCTGGGCAACGGCATGACCTTTGACCTCACCGTCGGCGAGTATCTGCGCGACTGGGCGCTGGCGCAGTTCTATTTCCACATCACCGCCGCCTATATGATCATGCGCAAGGAAGGCGTCGCGCTCGGCAAGGCCGAATTCGTCCCTTACATGTTCAAATATCTGCGCCAGCCGGCATCGGCCTGACGCCAGACGCCAGACGATTGCGATTGGCCGATTTGCAAATTTCGATGCATGGCGCATGAAGTGAGCCATGCATCGCTACGATCCCGCCCGCCAGAAACTCGCGCTCGGCCTCGCGCTGCTCGCCGGATGCGTCGATGCGACGGGTTTCGTGGTGGCTGGTGGTTATTTTACCTCCTTCATGTCGGGCAACACCACGCGGCTCGGAGTGGAACTGGGGGTTGAGCCTGCGCTCGCACTGGTTCCCTTGGGTCTGATCGCGGGTTTTCTGGCGGGCGTCATCTGCGGGGCGCTGGCCCGCCGCCGGGTCTCCGAAGGGGCAAGCAAACGCACCTTGCTGGGCCTCGTCGCAACGCTGCTCGTCCTGGCGACAGGGTCAATGCTGGCAGGTTTCGATAGCGGTTTCCTATGGCTCGCAGCCTTCGCGATGGGGATTGCCAACAATGTCTTCAGCCGCGACGGCGAAGTGACCGTCGGGGTGACTTACATGACGGGGGCCCTGGTGCGGTTCGGTCAGGGGATCGCGGCAAGGCTTTCCGGGCAACCGGTAGCGGGTTCGCGCGGCTATGGCCTCCTGTGGCTCGCGCTGGCATTGGGCGCACTGGGAGGCGGCGCGCTGTGTCTTTACGATCCGCTCTTGGCGGCGGTGGCAGCAGCAGGCTGGTCGCTGCTGCTGTGCTTCGCGGCCTATCGCATCGAAACCCGCGTCTAAGCGAGTATTTTCAACAGCTTCTCGCGCGAGCTGTCGCCGCGCAGCAGCTCCACGCGTGAAGGCGGGACGCCCAGCGCCTTAGCAACCAGCCGCATGACGGCCGCATTGGCCGCACCGTCCTGCGGCTTGGCGCGCACCTTGGCCTGCAAAGTTCCTTCGCTCACACCGAGGCTTTCGGTCCGCGCGCCCGGCGTCACGCGCACTGCGAGCCTGCCTTCGGCGTCGATCAGAGACTCGATTTGCGCAGAAGGCGGAAGATCAGCTGCCGGACGCGCCAGTTTCAAACGCCTTTTGCACGGCTTCGAGGTGGTGTTTGGCGTTCTCGGCATAGTGCGCGGTGCCGATCTTCATCCCCATGATCGCCGCTTCGTTCAATTCCTTGAACTTCTTGGCCGGACGCCCTGCCCACAGCTCGCGCTCGCCCATCACCTTGCGCTCGGTCAGCATAGCGCCTGCACCCAGCATGGAGTCACTCGCGATCACCGCCTTGTTCATCGCAATCGCGCCCAGGCCGACAAAGCCTCGGTCGTGAATAGTGCAGCCGTGGATCATTGCCATGTGGCCGATCAGCACGTCGTCACCGATGATCAGCGGCGAGCCTTCCTCGTCACCCGGGCGCGGCGGATCGCAGTGCAGGATCGAGCCGTCCTGCACATTGGTGCGCTCACCGATGCGTATCTTGAAGACGTCCGCGCGCACGACGCAATTGTACCAGATCGAGGAGCCCGCTCCGATTTCGACATCGCCGATGATCGTCGCGCCGGGCGCGATGAAGGCGGTTTCGTGGATCTTGGGCGTTTTGCCGTGGATCGGAATGATATTGGCGCCGGGATGGGCCGTCATTTGCTGCTCTCCCATTGTTCTTTCGTCAGCGAATATTGGATCGTGGGCCGGTCCTCTTCGGGATAGGCCGGATCGTCGAAATCGAGGTCCTCGCGCCGCTCCATGCCGAGTTTCTCCATCAGTTTCCAGCTTCCAACATTGGCATGGCTGGTCAGCGCGACGATATGCGGCGCGCCAACTGGTCCGAAGGCCCAGTCGATCACCGCGCGCATCGCCTCCTCGGCAATCCCGAGCCGCCAGCGATCCTCGCGCACCAGCCAGCCGACTTCGTGATCGCCAAGATTGCTTGCGAGCGGATTGTCGACCTGCTTGATCCCGCAATGGCCGACCATTTCGCCGGTCTCTTTTTCGATGATGAACAGGAAACTGAAGCCCTGCGCCTCGTAGAGCGCCATCGACTTTGCGTGTTTGGCGCGGATTTCGTCGAACGTCTTAACCCCGCCCAGCCGCGCCATCACAGTTGGCGTGTTGAGGACGCGCATCTGCTCATCTGCATCGCCCTCACCGATGGTCCGCAAGCGCAGCCGGTCGGTTTCAAGGACGGTCTCAGGCACTTTGCGCGGCCCACGCCTCGCGGGCGATCGAATAGACGATGATCCTGCCGCTGTCGGGATCGAAATCGGCATTCGCAAAGTCGAGATCCTCGCGCCGTTCCATCCCGAGCCGGATCATCAGCCCCCAGCTTGGCGTGTTGGCGTCAACGGTGAGCGCGATAACCTCGTCCGCGCAGAAGCGGTCGAAAGCAAGGTCGAGCGAGGCTGTGGCCGCCTCCTTGGCATAGCCGCGTCCCCATGCATCCTCGCGCAGCCGCCAGCCGACTTCCATCATGCCGATCGGGCCGCCCTCCTGATTGCAGCGCTTCAGTCCGCAAAAGCCCAGAATTGCGCCGTCTTCCTTGTGCTCGATAGCCCAGAAGGTGTGGCCGTGGTCGCGCTCGTAAGACAGCAGCCGGTCCTGTGCGCCCTGCCGCTTGGCCGCGTCGCAGACTCCGCCAAGCCAACGCATGACCGCAGGGGTGTTGGTGGCCTGCCAGAACGGCTCCCAATCCTCTTCGCGCCAGTCGCGCAGGATCAGGCGCTCGGTCTCGTGCCGGAAATCAGCCATTCAAAAGCTTTGCGGCGAGCGGCGCGTGATAGGTCAGCACGCCCGAACAGCCCGCGCGCTTGAACGCCAGCAGCGTTTCGAGCACCAGCGCCTCGCGGTCGCCTGCGCCTGCTGCCGCGGCCGCTTCGATCATCGCGTATTCGCCGCTCACCTGATAGGCGAACACCGGCACGCCGAAGGCGTCCTTCACGCGGCGGGCGATGTCGAGATAGGGCATGCCCGGCTTCACCATGACGCTGTCCGCGCCCTCGGCAATGTCGAGCTCGACCTCGCGCAAGGCCTCGTCCGTATTGGCGGGGTCCATCTGGTAGCTTTTCTTGTCGCCTTTCAGCAGCCCGCCCGAGCCGACCGCATCGCGGAACGGGCCGTAGAAGGCAGAGGCATATTTGGCGGCGTAGCTCATGATCTGGATATTGTGATGCCCGCCCATTTCGAGCGCCATGCGGATGGCGCGGATGCGCCCGTCCATCATGTCCGACGGCGCGATGATATCCGCGCCCGCTTCGGCCTGGTTGATCGCCTGATCGACCAGCACCGCGACGGTATCGTCATTGGTGACATAGCCCTTGTCATCGAGCAGCCCGTCCTGCCCGTGCGAGGTATAGGGATCGAGCGCCACGTCGGTGAGCACGCCGATATCATCGCCGCAAGCATCCTTGATCGCGCGGATCGCGCGGCACATCAGATTGTCTGGATTGTGCGCTTCGGCCCCGTCATCCGAGCGACGGTCTGCCTGCGTGTTCGGGAACAGCGCGACCACCGGAATGCCGAGTTCCACCGCCTCTTTGGCGCGGGCGACAATGCCGTCGACGGACCAGCGCGATACGCCGGGAAGCGAGCTGATCGGCTCTTCGACGCCCGAGCCTTCGGTCACGAACATCGGCCAAATGAGGTCCGCCGGAGTCACGAGAGTTTCGCGGTGGAGCGCGCGGCTCCAGCCGGTTGCGCGCGTCCGGCGCAGGCGGGTGTTGGGATAGCTGCCAGTCATGGCGAGCAGGCTTGCCGCAAACCCGCGCGCTTATCAATCAGCGGCGGTTCGATTCGCGCTGTGTCAGTTGACACCGCCTCAATTCACCCTGCGCGCAAGATCGATCTTCTCGATCTCGCGTTCGGGTTCCTGCGTTTCGGTGGCGAGCGGTTCGAGGTCTTCGAGCGCTGCGCCCGGTTCGATTTCGCGCAGCTGGATCAGCTGGCGGCGGAAATCGAGCAGTTCGGTGCCCGAAAGCACCGCGCGGGTGACGAAATCAACGCTTGCCGGATTAATGTGATTGCCGCCGCGATACATTTCGTAGTGAAGGTGCGCGCCGGTCGAAAGGCCGGTCGAACCGACATAGCCGATCACCTGCCCGCGCCGCACGTCCTGCCCGCGGTTCACCGCCATGCGGCTCATGTGGCAATAGCGCGTCTGCAATCCGCCGCCGTGGTCAAGCTTCACCGCGATACCGCAGCCGCCTGCGCGTCCGGCGCTGACCACGCGGCCATCGGTAACAGCGACAATCGGCGTTCCGTGGCGCGCGCGGAAGTCCATGCCGGCATGCATCCGGCGATAGCCGAGGATCGGGTGGCGGCGCATGCCATAGCGCGAGGAAATCGGTCCCGGCACTGGTGCAACCAGCCCGCGGCGCTGTTCGCCCACGCCCGAAGCCTCGTAAAAACGTCCATCCTTGCCCCAGCGCATGAGCTGGGTCTTGGGCTCGCCTCCGCGCTCGATTCCGGCATAGAGCAATTGCCCGGCCTGCCGCTCGCCGGTGGCAGCGCGGCGATAGGCGACGATGACATCGAATTCGTCGGTAGAGCGAACCTCGCGGTCCATATCGAGGT
The DNA here is from genome assembly GCA_002706445.1 of Erythrobacteraceae bacterium. Taxonomy (GTDB): domain Bacteria; phylum Pseudomonadota; class Alphaproteobacteria; order Sphingomonadales; family Sphingomonadaceae; genus Erythrobacter. Next base: position 23,923 of record PALE01000058.1, on the reverse strand, counting down.
GATCGTCGACGGTGCGCAGGTAATCCTGAACCGCGCTCGCCGGAACACCGGCAGCACGCATCGAACGATAGAGGCTGGAGCCAACCTGACCGCGTACACGCAGCGGCGTATCGTCAACACGGATCACATTGCGAGCCAGCGCAAGCGAGCCGCCTTGCCCCGTTTCGATATCCGCACCGTTTCGCGCAATCTCCAGTTCGAGATCGAATCGCGCGCGGAACTTGAGCGCATCGAGCGGACGCGGAGCAGACGGCGCTGTGCGGCGGCCAAGAACGATATCGATCTGCGTGCCCGGTTCGATCTCGGAAAGCGGCATGGCGCTACCGATCAAGCCGCTGACTTCGCCGATGTCGGTCCCCGAAACGCCTGCGCGCCGCAGCATGCTCGCAAAGCTGTCACCTGCCGCAAGCGTGGCAACCAGTTCGATCTGCGGGCGTTCGGGCGCGCTTTTGAGCGGGATAACATCGGCCGTCGGTCCCATCCGGCGGCCGCTATCGGCACCCAGCGCGAGCGGCATGATCATCTGGCTGCGGAATTCGTCGCGGATTTCCTCGCTCTCGGGCATAGCCGAGCGGGCTTCGAGCGGGGTCATGTTGGGCCAGAAAGCGAGCGCTACCGCGCCCAGTGCCACCATTGTGCCCAGTCCGCGAAACCAGCGGCGGCTGCCGATGTTTTCAGCAAGGTCGGGAGCAAGATCATATTTGCCAAGGCGTTCGCCTGCCGCGAGTTTCCACTCGTCATAGCGCTCACCCCAACTGCGAACGCGCGCCAAGACGCGGCGTTTGACTTTCTGCGTGCCGGTGGGCGGTGCGAGCGCCTTCGATTTCTGGAAATAGGTCGCGAGTTCGCGCTTGGTCTGATCGTCCACCCCGTGATGGCCAGCGCGATTCCCGGCCCGATCAGCGGCCCGATCCAAGGCGCGTCCCGAAACGGGGACCAGCGCGTTCTCGCCCGAAGCGTCTTCGGGACGTTCGCTGCCGTGATCGCCGGTCTGATCGCCAGAATGATCTCGCGTGTGATCCAATTGCCCAATACCCATTCAAAAAGCGCGCAAAGCGCTCGCATTTCTGCCCGCTTTCCATGGCCAATCAAGGTAAATGTCCACTTAACTCGCGGCCAGTCGAGTCAGGCGTGCGATAAGGTGTTCCGCGTATTTGCCAAGCGGTTCTGTTGGCGAGTTCGATCTTGGCATTGCCCAGCTTTCGTGCGCCTGACACAAGTGGTGAGGTGAATCGCACAATCCCTCCCCATGCGCAGGATCACGGCAACGTGCGCGCGGTGCTCGGGCCGACGAACACCGGCAAAACGCATCTCGCGATCGAGCGGATGTGCGCCCATTCCTCGGGCATGATGGGTTTCCCGCTGCGCCTGCTCGCACGCGAAGTTTATGACCGTGTGCGGGCGATCAAAGGGGACAACCAGGTCGCGTTGATCACCGGCGAGGAACGGATCGAGCCGCCACAGGCGCGCTATTTCTGCTGCACGGCCGAGGCGATGGACCGGCTGGGAGGCGGCCATGCCTTTGTTGCCATCGACGAGGCGCAAATCGGCGCGGACCCCGAACGCGGCCATATTTTCACCGACCGGCTGCTCAACGCGCGCGGGCGCGAGGAGACGATGATCCTCGGTTCGGCCACGCTTGAGCCGCTGGTGCGGCAGTTGATCCCGCGAGCCGAGATGATCGAGCGTCCGCGCTTTTCGACGCTGAGACATGCAGGAACCGCCAAGCTGTCGCGCCTGCCGCCACGCAGCGCCATCGTCGCCTTCTCGACCGAGCAGGTTTACGCCATGGCCGAGGCGCTGCGGCGCTTTCGCGGCGGGGCTGCGGTGGTGATGGGGGCGCTCTCGCCCGAAACGCGCAACAAGCAGGTCGAATTGTTCCAGAACGGCGAGGTCGATTATATCGTTGCGACCGATGCGATCGGCATGGGATTGAACCTCGACCTCAATCACGTCGCCTTTGCCGCGCTCAGCAAGTTCGACGGACAGCGCAAAAGGCGGCTGACCCCTGCCGAAATGGCGCAGATTGCGGGCCGCGCAGGCCGTCACCAGCGCGACGGCAGTTTCGGTACGCTGACAGGCGGCGGAACCCGCGACGGCGCGCCGCTCGAATTCACCGATGAAGAGATTTACGCGATCGAGGAACACAAGTTCGCTCCGCTGACGCATCTTTTCTGGCGCAATGCCGAACCGCGCTTCGACACGCTCAAAGTGCTGATCGGCGATCTGGAATCGAAGCCGCAGGACCCGGTGTTGCGGCCTGCGCCGGAGGCCATCGACCTCGCTGTGCTCCGGCGTCTGGCGAGCGAGCCGATTGCCGATACGGTCAAGGGCCACGGCAGCGTTCGGCGGTTCTGGGAGGCCTGCTCGCTCCCCGATTTCCGTCAGCTGGGGGTCGATCCGCATGCGCGGTTCGTCGCACGGCTGTGGCAGGACTTGGGCCAAGGCTATATCGGGGCAGACTTCGTTGCCGCCCGCATCGCCGAATTGGACCGTGTGCAGGGCGATATCGACACGCTTCAGGGGCGGATCGCCGCGATCCGTTCATGGGCCTATATCTGCCAGCGACCCGACTGGGTGCTTGCACGCGATGAAATGGCCGCTAGAGCGCGCGCGGTCGAAGCAAAACTCTCGGACGCGCTCCACGCGCGCCTCACAGAACGGTTCGTAAACCGAAGGACAGCAATACTGATGAAATCGCTGGGACAAGATGGGGAGGCCCTGCCGGTAACGCTCGAGGCCGATGGCCGCTTGAGCGTCGAGGGGGAAACCATCGGCAAACTCGAAGGGTTTCGCTTCAGCGTCGATCCCAATGCGGGGTTGGCTGATCGCAAGATGCTGCTTTCGGCAGGCGAGAAGGCGCTGCCCGGCATCCTCGCCCAGCGCGCGGAGCAATTGCTCGCCGCCGGGATGGACGACCTTTCGATTCAGGAAGGCGCGATCCATTGGCAGGGCCACGAACTGGCGACAATCGTCATGCCCGCCGATTTCGGCGCACCGCGGCTTGAATTCGCGCGCGAAATTTCGGCGCTGCCCGAAGTGGCCAAGGGCAAACTCGAAGCAGGCCTGCTCGAATGGCTCACCGCGCAACTTGAACCGCTCGCACCCCTGCGCAAGCTTGCCGAAGCCGCGAACGATCCCGAAGCGGGCAGCCAGGCGCGCGCACTGCTGATCACGCTGATCGATGCGCGCGGCGTGATCGGGCGCGAGCATGCGGGGCTCGAACATCTGCCCAAGGAAATGCGGCCCTTCCTGCGTAAACTCGGCGTGACCTTCGGGGCGCTCGATATTTTCGCACGCGACCTGCTCAAGCCCGCACCGCGACAATTGCTGCATGCGCTCGGCCTCGACACGCGCCCCTTGCAGCCCGCGATGCTGTCGGTTCTGCCCGGCGAGAAGGAAATTCCTGCCGGATACCGTCTCGCCGGAAGCCAGCTGATTCGCGTGGACCTGGCCGAAAAGATCTTGCGTGCCGCTTTTGACGCTCGGGCCAAGGCGACCACCGACAAGAAGGAGCGCAATGTGCGCTTCCGGCTCGATCTCGCGCTGCCGATCTCGATCGGTCTTGAGGAAGACAATGCGCGCCGCCTGCTGGGCAGCGCGGGTTTCCGCGTGCAGCAGGCCAAGGCCCTCCCCGAAGGCGCTTTTGGCCCCGAAGCGCCCGACAGCTGGAGCTGGCGCCCCCGTCGCAGTGACGACCAGAAGCGCGAACAGCGCCGCGGCGGCCAGCAGAACAAAGGCCGCAATGGGGGTCGCAACGGGGGCCGCAAGCAGGACGGCGAACAGGATAAGCGGCGCGCGAAAGGCGATGGCAAGAAGGGCGGCAAGCCCGATCGCGGCTCCAAGAATGATGCCGGCAAGAATCATGGACGCAAGGGTGGCCAGCGCGGCAAACCTGCGCGCAAGCCCGATTTCGGTCCGGCGCGCTCCACTGGTGCGTTCGACGGATTGAAGGACCTGCTGCGGGGATGAGCTCGCAGGAGACCATGCGGCTCGACCGGCTGCTGGTTTTCCTGCGCTTTGCCCGCACGCGCTCGATCGCTCGCACGATGATCGAAAGCGGGCGCATGCGGCTCAATTCCGAACGCGTGACCAAGACCAGCCGCGAGGTTGCGGTGGGCGATGTGATTACTCTGGCGCTGCGCGACGAGGTTTGCGTGGCACGGGTCGAACGGCTCCCGAGCCGCCGACTGTCCCCTGCCGAAGCCTCGCGCGCGTGGAGCCGGATCGCCTGAAGCCGCGCGAATTGCGACACCAGCCTTGACCCAAGGGGCCAAATCGCCATAGCAGGCGCGCTCAAACCTGCCTGATTTAGCGGAATCCTCTCTCCATGACTTACGTCGTCACCGAAGACTGCATCAAATGCAAATACACCGACTGTGTGGAAGTGTGCCCGGTCGATTGCTTCTATGAAGGCGAGAACATGCTGGTCATCAACCCGGCAGAGTGCATCGATTGCGGTGTTTGCGAGCCCGAATGTCCGGCCGAGGCGATTCTGCCCGATACCGAGGACGGGCTCGAAAAGTGGCTTGAGCTCAACACCAAGTTCTCCGCCGAATGGCCCGTGATCACGAGCCAGAAGGACCCGCCCGCCGATGCCGACGAGCACAAGGGCGAGCAGGGCAAGTTCGAAAAGTACTTCAGCCCGGAACCCGGCGAAGGCGACTAAAGCGGGTCACCGCGCCGTGGCGCAGGCGGCGTGACTGGTAATTCCCCCGAGTACCGCCTGTAGAATGCGGCAGGATCGGTGCGGGTAGGCGCGACACGATATCACGCCCGAAACCGCGAGTCTCAAAGCGACTCGCAATTTTGTTGCGAATGTGTTATATAATACTGCAACTGCGCTGCTTCGGAGCCCTCTCTCCGTTCGCGCAAGCGACAAGAATCAGGAAGGCCGCAACCCAGCAACGACATTTCGAGACGATGCCAATACGGCTCCCGCCTTTCATCATAAGGCAGGACCGGCAAGGAAAATCGTCCGTCTTTCGGGACTTTAGGGTGAAGGCCGCAAGAAAGGAATACGCATGGCAACCAATGCGCCCGCCTTCACCGTCGGCGACTATGTTGTTTACCCCAAGCACGGCGTTGGCCGTGTGATCGAACTGCAGAGCGAAGAAATCGCCGGCATGCAGCTCGAACTCTATGTCCTGCGCTTCGAAAAAGAACGCATGACGCTGCGAGTTCCGGTGAACAAGGTTGAATCGATCGGCATGCGCAAGCTGTCCTCGGACAAGACCCTGAAAGAAGCGATGGACACGCTCAAGGGCAAGCCCAAGGTCAAGCGCACCATGTGGTCGCGCCGTGCGCAGGAATATGAAGCGAAGATCAACTCGGGTGAGATCGTGCTGATCGCCGAAGTGACCCGCGACCTGTTCCGTCCCGAAGACCAGCCCGAACAGAGCTATTCGGAACGCCAGATTTTCGAAGCGGCATCGAGCCGCCTCGCACGCGAACTCGCTGCGATGGAAGAAACCGACGAGCCGACCGCGCTCGAAAAGATCCTCGAAGTGCTGCGCGAGCACGCTCCGCAATATTACGAGAACGCCGAAGAGAGCTAAATTGCTCCCCGAAGCCGGAAAAGACCAAGGGCTGCCCCACGGGGCGGCCCTTTTCTTTTGCCAACCACTCCTGCCACCAGGCTTGCATGTGCCGGATTGGTGTATTATGTCGGCAATACACATTTGAGCAATGGTGGAGGAATTGGATGATCAACACATTGGCAAAAGGCTTTGCACGCAAGGCAGCCCCGCTTGCCGCGCTCGCTATGGGTGCGGCGCTGTCCGGCTGCGGCTTCGTCGGCAATTGGGACAAGGTCGACGGTGAACCGCTCGCCGAATTGGACATGACAGGCGACGCGCCCACCAAGGTCTCGCTTTCCGGTCCCGATACGATCGAGATCACCGAAGGCGCGACCTTTGCGATCACGCTCGAAGGCGATGCCGATGCAGGCGCAGCGCTGCGGTTCGACCGCGACGGAGATAGCCTGGCGATCGGGCGCGACAAGGAAGCTTATGACGGCAATGGCAAAGCGGTGGTGCGCATCACCATGCCGGCTGCCTCGCGTCTCGCCATTGCAGGCAGCGGCACGATCAAGGCCGACACAATGGCAAACGATGCCACCATCAAGGTCGCCGGATCGGGCGATATCACTGTAGCCTCGCTCGCCGCTGAAAAGGTCGATGTGAGCATCGCCGGTTCGGGCGATGTCACCGCTGCAGGGACCGCCAAGGCGCTGTCGGTCGACATTGCCGGTAATGGCGACGTTAAGTTCGGCGGACTGACGGCAGATGAAGTCGATATCGGCATTGCCGGTTCGGGCGATGTGGACCTCGCGTCCAACGGCAAGGTCAAAGCCAGGATCGCCGGTTCGGGCGACATCACCGTCACCGGCACGGCGGAATGCACGCTCGACAATGCCGGTTCGGGCACGCTGACCTGTCGCTCGAGCGAAACTGTTGCGACCGGAGAGGTCGCCGCGGAATAGCTGCGCGGGGACTACCCCGACTTGCAATCTGGAAAGGAGCGCGCATGATGCCCGTCATGCGCGCTCTTTCTGTTCTGGGCCTCGTCGCCATGTCGCTTGTCCTGTCGGGATGTCTCGTCAGGACCGCGGCGAATGTCGTGACCGCGCCGGTTCGTGTCGTCTCCAAGGGCGTCGATCTCGCCACAACCAGCCAGTCCGAAGCAGATGAGGCGCGCGGGCGCGAAATCCGCCGGCGCGAGGAACGCCTCGGCAAGCTCGAACGCGAATATCGCGAGCAGAGCGAGGATTGCGAAGACGGCAAACGCAGCGCCTGCGAAGACGCACGCGAAACCTATGCCGAAATCCAAGAATTGCTGCCGACCATCCCGGTCGATCCGGAGCGCGACTAGCTCTCGCCCGCAGCCCTGCTCAACCGGTCGTTGATCGCGCGCCCGACTTCGCTGTCGGGGATCGGTGCGACCGCAATACGGGGTTGGGTAGCAGAGGCAGCAAGGTGCAAGCACTCGTAGAGCCGCGCGGCCGCCTCGTTGAGATCGCCACTGGCGGAGAGATTGCAGTCACCTTCCATCTCACCAAATCCGATACAGAACTCGTCTTGCGCAACTTCCTGTGCGTCGAGCCGCATCGGCTTGCCGGGCGAGTAATGCCGGGCGAGCTGGCCGGGGGCTTCGATGCCGGCATTTTCGACCTGCGTTTCGGGGCCGAGGATACGCACCAGCGTCTCTTTCGTTATCGGACCGGGACGAAGCAGCGACCATTCGCCATTGTCGCGCAGCGCAACAATGGTCGACTCAAGCCCCGCCTGACTGGCTCCCGCGTCGAGCACCGCAGGACAGTCTTCGGCGAGCGACGTCGTGACGTGCTCGGCGCGGGTAGGACTGATTTCCTCGCTGCGATTGGCGGAAGGGGCCGCGAGCGGAAGCCCCGTCTGTTCAAGCACCGCGCGCATGACCCGGTGCGAAGGATGGCGCAGACCGATTGTCGGCAGACCCGCTGTCACCGCGCGCGTCACCGGCGCGCCCTCGCGCAGCGGCAAAACCATGGTCAACGGCCCCGGCCAAAACCGCTCCGCCAGATCGCGCGCGCGGTCATCGAAGACGGCGAGCTGTTCGGCCTGTGCGCGATCGCTGACGTGTACGATCAACGGATTGAAATCGGGGCGCCCTTTTGCCGCATAGATCTTTGCTACCGCTTCCGCACTATCGGCGCGCGCGGCGAGACCATAGACCGTCTCCGTCGGCAGCGCGACCAGTCCCCCGCCCACCAGAATCTCTGCGGCACGCGCAATCCCGCCCTCTCCGGGAATCAACAATTCCATAGGGTTCTTGCCGCTCATGCCCGCCCGCTATATCTGAACCCCCGACTTGCCAATCGGAAATACGATCCAGAGGAATTCATCTGTGACCCCATTTACTCCGCCCACCCAAGACCAACTGCTTGCTATTCGCGTGAATGCCGGAATTGAAGAGCTCGCACAGACCGAGAAATTTGCCCACGCAGAAGAGGATCTCGTCGAGGCAATCGTCGAAGGTGTCGGCCAGTTCGCGGCGGGTGAATTCGCACCGCTGAACCGGATCGGCGATCTCGAAGGCGCAAAGCTCGAAAACGGCGTCGTGCGCCTGCCAGACGGCTTCAAGGAAGCCTATGACGCTTATGTCGAGCAAGGCTGGAACGCGATTTCGAGCCCCGAAGAGCATGGCGGACAGGGATTGCCCTTCACACTCGGCTGCAATGTGCTCGAAAATCTCGGTTCGGCCAATATGGCCTTCAACCTGCTTCCCATGTTGTCGGTCGGCGCGATCGAGGCGCTCGAACATCACGGCAGCAAGGACCAGCAGGCGAAATACCTTCCCAATCTCGTCAGCGGGCTCTGGTCGGGCACGATGAACCTGACCGAACCGGCCGCCGGCAGCGATGTCGGCGCACTGCGCTCGACCGCAGAACCGATCACCGAGGGGCCGCACGCAGGCAAATACAAGATTGCCGGGCAGAAGATCTACATCACCTGGGGCGATCACACGCTGGCGGAGAACATTATCCACCTCGTGCTGGCCCGCCTGCCCGATGCGCCCGACGGAACGCGCGGTATCTCGCTGTTCCTGGTGCCAAAGTATCACGTCAACGATGACGGTTCGCTTGGCGCGCACAACGATCTGCGCCCCGTAAGCCTCGAACACAAGCTCGGCATCAACGCCTCGCCGACCTGCGTGATGAGCTATGGCGACAATGGCGAATGCATTGGCGAGCTGGTCGGTGCGGAGAACCGCGGGCTGATGGCGATGTTCACGATGATGAACAATGCGCGCATCAATGTCGGCAATCAGGGCGTCCAGATCGGCGAACGCGCGACCCAGCAGGCGCTGGCCTATGCGAAAGAGCGCGTGCAGTCGGCGCGTGCCGGCTCGCCTGGCAAGTCTCCGGTGGCCATTATAGAGCATCCCGATGTTCGACGGATGCTTCTTCGGATGAAGGCGCTGACCGAAGGCGCCCGCGCGCTTCTCTATTACTGCGCCGGTCAGGTCGATCGCGGCAATCTGGGCGATGCCGACGCCAAGACGCGCGGCGAAATTCTTGTGCCGCTGCTCAAGGCATGGGGCACCGATGTCGGCGTCGAAGTGTCGGGAATCGGCGTCCAGATCCACGGCGGCATGGGCTTTGTCGAGGAAACCGGCGCGGCGCAGCATTGGCGCGATTCCAAGATCGCTCCGATCTACGAAGGGACCAACGGCATTCAGGCCGCCGATCTCGTGACCCGCAAGCTGGGTCTCGAAGGGGGCGAGGCGATGATCGCATTGTTCGACGAGATCGCGCGTGATGCGGGCAACGAAGCCAATCTGGCACAGCTCGCAGGCGAATGTGCAGCGATCGCGCGCTGGATGCGCGACGAGGCAAGCCTTGATGACCGGCTTGCAGGCAGCGTGCCGTTCTGTACCATGGCTGCGGTCGCGGTTGCCGGTTGGCAATTGCTGCGTCAGGCGAAGGCTGTGGCCGAAGGCGCTGCTCCGGCGCTCGCACAGACAAAGCCTGTCACGGCGCGCTTCTTCCTCGACCGGATTGTTCCGGAGGCTTCGGGTTTGAAAGCCGGGGCCACCGCAGGGGCAGAAACGCTCTACGCACTCGAGTCAGCGCAGCTGGCCGGATAAGGGATGAGCGAGCGGCGCGCCCTGTTCGAACGGATTGCTTCCGCGCTCGAGCGGATCGCGCCGCCCGTCCCTGCACCGACCGACTGGAACGCGCATCCGGCCTATGTCTGGTCGGGTGACGGCGTGCAGCCGGTATCCAGACTGGAAACCACTCCGCTCGCCAGTCTGAAGGGCATCGACCAGCAGAAAACCGCTGTGGTCGCCAATCTGTCGCGGCTCGCAAGCGGTGCTGCAGCGCACGACATGTTGCTCTGGGGCTCGCGCGGAATGGGCAAATCGGCTCTGATCCGTGCAGGCGTGCAGGCGCTCGATGAAGAACAGCCCGGGCGGCTTGCACTGGTTCAGGTTGCGCCGGGGGCGCTGGCGAATTTCGCAACCCTGATCGGCGAACTGGCCGAATTGCCGCGGGCTTTCCTGCTGTTCGTGGACGATCTTGGTTTCGATGAAGGCGACATGCGCGACAATCTTGCGCTGCGCAGCCTGCTCGACGGAGGGGTTGTGGCACGGCCTGCCAATGTGCGTCTTGCTGTCACCTCCAACCGGCGCGCCATCGTCGCCCGCGATCCAGAGGAAAACGCCCCCCTGCGAGAGCGTGACGAGCGCGACAACGCGCTGGCGCTCGCTGATCGTTTCGGCCTCACCTTGGGCTTCCACCCCTGCGACCGAGATACCTATCTGGCGATCCTGCGCGGCTACACCGATCCGCTCGGGCTTGAGGTCGATGAAGAAGAAGCGCTGGCATGGGTCATCGCGCGGGGCAACCGCTCGGGGCGGACCGCCTACCAGTTCGCCTGCGAGCTTGCAGGACGCGCAGGGCTCGCGCTCTGATCTAGCGTTTATTCGTTGCCGCTGCGGCGCAGATAATCTGCTTCGAACGATGCGCGCGGATCGACCAACTCGCCTTGCGGACGCAGCGGCTCGCCGGTCAGACGCTCGATCCCTGCACCCGGCTCGGAAGCGGGCGCATAGGTGCGCCAGATAATGCCTGCGGTGTCGTCGGAAACCAGCAGAGCACCGTCACTGGCCCATTCGACCCAGGTCGGACGCCCCTTGGTGGTGCCGTCTTCATTGAGGAAGCCGGTCAACACGGGAACGGGCTTGCCTTGCGGGCTGCCGCGATCGTCGAAGGCGACATAGACGACATCATAGCCCGACACCGGCTTGCGGTTCCACGAACCGTGGCGCGCAACGAACGCGCCGCTGGCGAAACCATCGCCCATGCGGTGGCCTTCCTTGGTGAAAACCAGGCCGAGTGCGGCAACGTGCGGGCCGAGCGCGAATTCGGGCTTGCGGACATATTCGATCATGAAGCGCGGCATCGGCGCCTCGACCCGGCGATCGATATTGTCGCCGTAATAGACCCAGGGCCAGCCGTATTGCGCGCCGATGGGGACATTGGTGAGATAGTCGGGAACAAGGTCCGAGCCGAGCATGTCGCGCTCGTTCACCGTGGTCCACAGCTCACCCGACCAGGGCGAGAAATCGAGCCCGTTGGGATTGCGCAGACCCTGTGCGAAGGGCCGGCGGCTGCCATTGGCGAAAGTGTATTCCCAGATCGCCGCGCGGCCCTCTTCGGCGGCAATGCCCGAATCGGCAATGTTGGTGGCTGAACCGACTGCGACGTAAAACCGGTCGCCGTCAGGGTGGATTTCCAGATTGCGCATCCAGTGACCGCCGGCTGCGGGAAGATCCATCAGCTTGCGCGGTTCACCGCTTACAGTCTCGCTGCCAAGCTCGTAATCCCATGCGAGCACGGCATTGTGATTGGCGACGTAGAGCGTGCCGTCATGCCACCCCATGCCCGAGGGCGAGTCGAGCCCTTCGTACAGCAGCACGGTCTGCACTTCGGCAGTCCCGTCGCCGTCGGCATCGCGCAGCAGGACGATCTGGTTAGGGGATTCGCCCGTCGCACCCGCTTCGCCGAGCAGATATCCGGCGATCCAGCCCTTGATTGTGTCGAAAAAGCCGCCTTCATTCCCGAACTGGTCGCCCGGTGCGCGGGTCAGTGTCACCAGCACATCGCCATTGGGCAGTGCGTAGAGCACGCGTGGGTGATCGAGCCCTTCGGCAAAGCGCGTCACTTCGAGACCTTCGGCCGGTACGGGCGCCTCACCTTCGGCCCAGCCGACCGGCTTGGCAATTTCCACCGTGGGGAAGCTTTCGGCCTTGGGAGCCTGCAGGGTCGGATCGACCCCGGCCACCGCATCGACCGAGAGGTCAGCCGTGTCGCCGCGCGAGAGATAGAAAATGAGGCCGCCCGATACGACGAGGAAAACGATGACGGCGATTGCGAGTTTGCGAAGAATTCCCATTTGGGCGAGATAGGTCAGCGCTGCGCTGGCGACAACAGGTTAGTGCTGTTCAAGGATCCTGCATGTTCGATTTCAAGCCCGACTCCGCCCTCGATACACCCGAGCGCTATCGCCAATTGTGCGACGCTGCCGACGCTTTGACAGGCGGAGAGCCCGATGCGGTTGCCAATATGGCGAATGTCGCGGCGCTCTTGTGGGAATTCGTCCCCGATCTCAATTGGGCGGGCTTCTATCGGATGGGCGAAAGCGCATCGGGCGCTGACGAGCTGGTGCTTGGCCCGTTCGTGGGCCGTCCGGCGTGCATCCGCATTCCCGTGGGCCGCGGCGTGTGCGGTGCGGCGGCAGCGGACGGCACGACCCAGCTGGTCGAGGACGTCCACGCTTTCCCCGGACACATCGCCTGCGATGCGGCGAGCCGCTCGGAACTGGTCGTACCGGTGTTACGCGACGGCCAAGTGATCGCGGTGATCGATCTCGACAGCCCCAACCCGGCGCGCTTCACCGAAGAGGACGCAAAGGGGGTCGAGAACCTCGCCGCCCTGCTCTCCTCGCGGATCTGAAACCCAAGCTTCACCCCCGCAATCGCCCCGAAACGAGACAGGCGGACTCTCGCGCTTGGCCGCTCGCGCAGGCGGGTGGTAAACAAAAGGCTAACAACTTGATGTGCCGTGCGCAGACGCGAGTCGCGCTTGGTGAGGCCTCTCGGGGGATTGATATGACGTTCAAAGCACTTTCCGGTCTTGCATTGGCAGGCGTTGCCACCGCTGCATTGGCTCTTCCCGCTGCCGCGCAGGCACAGGCCGTCTATCCCGCCCCGATGAGCGCGAGCGAAGTGCAATCGCTGCCGCCCGAATATCGCACCGGACCGGCTGTGGCCGATTATTCGGAAACCACGGTGGACGAATACGGGGTCGAGACCATCACCCGCACCCGCCGGATCGACAGCCCGGCACCGCAACAGACCGAATATGTGGAGTATGAGACCGAGCAATACTCCTACGCTCCAGCACCCGGCTACGGCTACGCCCCGGGCGCGGCGGTCTTCGAGCGCGATCAGTGGATCAACGAATGCGAACGCCGCACCAGCGGTCGCGGTGACCGTGAAAAGGGCGGCATCATCGGCGGCCTGCTCGGCGCGATTGCGGGCGGTATCATCGGCAACCGCGTTTCTGATGGCGAACGACTTGCCGGTACGCTGATCGGCGCAGGAACCGGCGGGATCGCCGGCGTCCTGCTGGGTTCGCTGATCGGTGGCGGCCGCAACGATCGCGGCGACTACGACTGCGAGGCCGCACTCGACAGCTATCTGTCACAGTACGGCCAGCCGGGTCAGCACATCGCACACCGTGTGATTGCGGCTCCCGCTCCAGCCTATGCCCCGCCGCCGGCGCAGTATGGCTATGGCTACGGTTACGCCCCGGCCTATCAAGCCTATTCCTACCACTACGCACCGCCGCAGCAGGTGGTCTATGTGCCTGTACAGTATGAAGTGCAGCAGCGCGTGATCGTGCGCGAAACGGTGCGCGAAGAGGTAGTTCCGGGTGCGACCCGCTCTATCCCCTCGCCCGCGCCGCGTCCGGCCCCGCGTGAGCCTATTTATATCAAGGGCAATTGATCGCCGCCGGGGCCTTCTGGTCCCGGATTTCTATTCCGGCTTCACGGCGGCAACCACCGGAGGGTGCTCGCTTGGTTCTTCGGGGTTTTCCTCGTGGACCAGCCGGATCGTGCCGTAACGGATAACATCCGAACCCTGTGCAATCCTGAAGCTTGTCCTGCCGTCGGCCAGCGACAGCGCGCTGCGAATTTGCAGGCGCTGGGCAGCATCCTGCGCAACCCGCAGGCGATATTCGCCATAGGGTACGCGCTGGAACAGGAAGAAGCCGTCAAATTCGCTGATCGTTTCTCCCATCACCGCTCCGCGTTGATCGACCAGTTCGAGCTTCACACCCGGTTGCTCGACGCCCGTCGGGCTCAGAAGCATCCCCTCAACCTCGCCGGTCGGCGAGATACCCAGTTCAAGCTCGGCCACCACACCCGGACGGGGGGTGATGACAATCCCCTTGGTCGAAGGGGCCATGAACGGATCTTCGAGCGAGCTTTCGTCGATGCCGACAAGGATCGGATGGTACGGGCGCAATTCATCGACGATCGCCCGGCCATTTTCGCCAGTGACCGCATCGGTAGAGCGTAGCCCTGCCTCCACCATGACGTTGGGCAGCAAAATCTCGCCCGCATCGCGGATACCGTCGCCGTCATCGTCGCGGAAGACGGTCACAGCCGCCTGACCGTTTCGCGCAAGCTTGCTGCTGCTCATGCGCACGCCGCCGGTCACGGGGTCAGGGCCGAGGCTGAAGGCCAGCTGCACACCCGCCCCCACTTCGCCGTGATTGGTGCCGAAAGCGTTGGCGCGGACCGAGAATTTCTCGAAACGGTGCGTGTAGCCGGCCGAAAGGCGGTATTCATTGTTACCCGCGGTGTATTCGAGGTCGCCTTGCAGCGAAGCGTCTTCGCCAATGTCGGTTTCGAGGCGGACATTGGCCGATTCGAGCCCCTGATCGGGACCGCTGGCCTGAAAAGTCGCATTGCCGCGCACACGGAAAGTGCGGAACCGCGCATTGGCGAGCAGAATCAGCTCGGTTTCGCTCGCCTGACGACGTCCGGTGTCCTTTTCATGCTTCAATTGTGCCGAAACCGCCAATCGACCTGCCGTGACCGAGCTGGTGAAGGTAAATCCGTTCACTTCCTCGCCATTGTCGCGTTTCGCATGGTTGAACGAACCCTGGATCGGCATCGACAGCCGTCCCATGCGAAGCGAGGTCGAGAAATTGGCACCGACGAGGTATTCATAATCATTCCCGGCGAACTCGCCGTTGAAATCTCCGAAGAACACCTGCGCATGCGTGCCGAAATTGAAGTTCCCGAACCGTCCCAGCGTGTTGAGGTTTGCAACCGTCCCCCCGCCGAACTCATGCGCGGCAGCCAGTTCGACCTGCGCAAAGGATAGCGAGTGGTTGAGCGTTGCCTCGGCATACCGGTGTCTGTCACCGTTGGCGAACAAATCATGAACACCTAAGCCTGCACTGGTCCTTCGGGTCAAGCCGTGCTCGACACCCGCCCCCCAGCGCCATTTTTGCGGCGACTGGTTGACCGGTGTCCGCAACTGAATGAGGTCGCGATTGTCCTGGACGATCCCCGCCCAATAATAAGTCTTGCCCGGCTCGATCTGGTCGACACCGACAGGGACGGACGATCTCTCCCGCCTGATCTGGCCTTGCGGGCCGTATAGGACGACCTCGAAGTCGTTTCGCCCGAAATAGAGCTCGATATCGATAAATTCATAGCGCCCGTCGGGCCGCGACTCCTGAAACGCGAGCAGCTGGCCGTTGCGATAGAGTTCGGCGTCCCAGCCTGCCGGCAACGTTCCGCGAATAACCGTGGTCGAGAAGCGCGACGTCTGTCCCAGAGGGCGATTGGTAACGAAAGCACCGCGGCCAACCGCGCTTTGCCCGACCAGACGGCCCGGCACTGTCTCCACATCGCCAATCGCCACATCGGTCGCACCCAGCGGCCCAAGCAAATTGCCTTCTGGACTGCTGCGATAGGCGCGGAAGCGGACATTCTGGGGCTGCAGCTGGTTGTTCGTGCTGATCCGCGCGGTGTAACTCGCGCCAAGGGCCTCACCGGCAATCAGCATATCCACCCGGCCCGAAGCCCCGCCGCTGGTGCGCGCTTCGACGTCCGCGACCACATCGACCGACGGGGTCCGCCAGCCGCGATATTCCATCCGCGACTCAGGATATTGCGACAGATCGAAAGGAACATTGCGGGGACGGATCCGTTCGGCACGCTTCCGGCGCTCGATCGCCTGAATGAAGGGCAATTCGGTCTCTGTCTCGATCCGCACGGCCGCATTGAACAGGTCGGGTTTGAATTTCACTCCGAACCAGCGCGAGAGGGCGTCGGTATCGACACACCACCCCTCGGGCGTGTCATAAATGTCCTTTGCCAGCGGTATCCGGCCAGTGTTCACGTTTTGTACTGTGCCAGAGTCGCGATCAATCGTGATTTCCTGATCTTCCGCAAACAACCAGCCAGTTGCGCGGCGCGACTCTTTGTCGATGCGGATGGGCAGATCGAGGGACTGAACGACGTCCGCGAGATCGAGGCACACGCCGCGATCGGTTTGGTAGCCGCGAACATCATAGGTGAGCTGGTAACTGCCCACACTCAGCTGAAGAAGGAGGAAATCGTCTTCATTTGCCTGCCATTGCTGGCCAGCTGAAGCGCTCTGCGCATTCGCAGGACTTGCGCCCACAAACGCACCAAACGCCGCCGCGGTGATCGCGGCGGCGCTCAGAACTTTGTGGCGCAAGGTGGTCATCGGATCAGGTCCGTTGAGCGTCCAGAGGACTGACCGGCGTTAGCCGATCATCCCCTCGACTGCGGCGATCAGACCGCCACCCTGATCGGGCATTTCGCGATATTCCACCCGCACCTGGCCGCGCAGGGCAGCGACCTGTTCAGGCGTAAGGCGCAGGCGCACTTCGCGGTGACCAATTTCGGGATAAACGGCGACGCCGCCGAGCTGCAGCACGGGATCACTCACACCCGGTTTGAACACATTGAGTGCACCGTACGTCGAGCTTTCACCCGAACGCTCGATCGTCATCGCAAATTCTGGACCGGCCTCGCCCTGCACAATGGCTGGCTGTGTCAGCGCAACCTGCGCCTCGACGCGGCCATGACGGACGATGATCGGGATCGTGATTCCGTAGACAGGTATCAGACGGAAGGTCACACCCTCGGAAGGCTGCTCGTCTGCGGTCACTTCTCGCGGACGCGGGATTGCCTTGAAGGACATGTGCACGCGATACTCGCCGTCAGGAAGTTCCGCCCCGGGACGTGCCGACAGGCGGATCGCCTGCGGTTGACCCGGCGGCAGCGCAATGCGGCGCGGCGCGTAGCGGATCATGCCGAGCGACGCTTCCTCGACCGAATTTGCTTCGGCAGTTTCGACCGGAACCAGCTCGCCGTCCTCGTTCATGCGACGCAGTTCGAGCCCGATACGATAGGTCGCCTCTTCGGAGCCGATATTGCTCAGGATCACTTCTGTGCCGCGCGATCCATCGAGGATAACGCGTGTGGGTGCGACAAGAAGATCGCCCTGCGCCTGCGCCGGCATCGCAAAGGCAAGCGTGCCGAACGCGGCAAGGCCGGCGCCGAGTTTTGCAATTTTCTGCAAGGAATTGAAGAACATCTGGTTGTGGGCTCCCTGATCTGGAAGCTCATCACCACCCTGAGCTCCCGCGTAGTTTCACGCAGTTTGGTAAGCAGATAGGGTTAAGAACGGATAAAGATCCGCCAGGCTTGCTGTGGGTCCCGTCACAGCAAAGAGCCGCACCCTTTCGCAAGGATGCGGCTCGATAGCCCGTTCAAACCGGGATCACCGCGTTGCGGTGTGCCAATCGGTTTTACTGGTAGGCGACGGTAACGTCGAAGGTACCTTCGTAGGTGCCAGCGATTTCGCTGCCGTCGAGCGCGATCGTGCCGCCAACGGTGAATGCTTCCGAACCGGAGAAACCGGTGTAGCTGCCGCCGGCGCTGTCAACCAGCGCGGTGAGTTCGATGTTGTGCTCGGCGTTGGTCGAGCCGACGTTGCCGGTGTGCGTCAGCGACACCGGATTGGCGACCAGATCCTGCACAGCGACCGAGACGTTCGAGCCAGCGGTGCCGGTCACGGTGAAGCCGGCAGCCTGTTCGGCGCCAGCCGGACCGCAGACCACGTCGCCAGCGCAGGCACGGGTGCCCGCTGCGTCGACATTGACAGTGCCGCCGGTCGAAGTTGCGCTCAGGATGACGGTGCCGAAGTTCAGCGCGTCGGTGTTGGTAAGTTCGAGAGCAGCCAGAACTTCTGCGGTTGCGTCTGCAGCTGCGGTGTCAGCGTGAGCAGCGGTGCTCAGGCCCAGTGCGGCGAACATAGCGACGCTAGCTGCGCCAAAGCGAATGGTCTTGGTCATTGTTGGTCCTTCCAAGCGTGGTCTTTTCCCTGTGCCTGCACAATCGACCGACGACCCGAATCGCCCATGTGTCGAAGATGCCTGCCGAACGAGATGCGTGGTCCGTTCGTGCCGCTTAGGTAGAACCCCCAGGTTCCGGTTTCGTTTGTAGGTATGGTTACCTGACCGGTAAGAACTGGCATGAAGACCTGCGAGAACCCCCGATTTCTGCGGGTTTTCGGCTCCTTACCGTTCGGAAAAACAGCTTAAATATCGCCGCCCGTCAGGCGCTGACACAGCATATCGAGCTGGTCGAGCGTGTCGTATTTGATGCTGATCGTACCCGTCCGCGGGTCCGAATCGGCTTTGATCAGCACCTTCAGACCGAGAAATTCCTCCAGATGACGCTGAACCGCGACAATATCGGCGTCTTCATGGCCCGATTCGGAAGTGCGTGCCGTCGCACCGGTGCTTTTCGTGCCTTTCGCCATCCGGCGGACCAGCTTTTCGATCTCGCGCACCGAAAGATTATCGTTCACCGCCCGCTTGGCGAGGTCGGTCGCCTCGTCCTGACCGATAAGGGCACGCGCATGGCCCATCGACAGCCGCCCCTCCTCGACCAGATCAAGCACCGATTCGGGCAGGCCGAGCAGGCGCTGGATATTTGCAACGTGGCTGCGCGACTTTTCGACCATGCGGGCGATCTCCGCCTGAGTCATGCCTTCGTCTTCGCTAAGCCGTTGATATGCGCGCGCTTCTTCGACAGGGTTGAGGTCTTCGCGTTGAAGGTTCTCGATCAGCGCAAGCGCCATCACCTCGCGGTCGGAAAGATCGCGCACCAGAGCGGGAATATCGTGCAGACGCGCCTTTTGCGCGGCGCGCCAGCGGCGCTCACCGGCGACAAGCTCGTACCGGCCCTCGCCCTGCGGTCGCACGATAATCGGCTGAATGACCCCGCGCGTCGCGATCGACGCTGCAAGCTCGTCGAGCGCCGATTCATCGAAATGCTTGCGCGGGTTGCCCGGCAGCGGCGTAATTCGCGCCACGGGAAGCATCTTTAGCGGTGAATCGGCAGCAACAGCGCCCTCCCCGCCTTCCGATGCGGCCTTTTCCGCCTCGCTGCGAACAAGCGGCTCTTCGCGCTTGGTTTCACCCAAGAGCGCTCCCAGACCCTTGCCCAGCCGGTTCTTCTTGTCGCCAGCTGCGCGTTGCGGGACGGAAAAGCGGATCAGATCGGTATTCTTGCTCACGCTGCCTGCCTTTCAGCCGGAAAACGTCCGATAAGTTCGCGGGCAAGCGACATATAGGCGCGGCTTCCGGCACAGGAATGATCGTAAATCAGCGCCGGCACGCCGTGGCCGGGTGCTTCGGACAGGCGCACATTGCGCGGAATCACCGTCTCGAACACCAGATTGCCGAGGCATTCGCGCACATTTTCCGAAACCTCGTCGGTCAAACGGTTGCGGCGGTCATACATGGTCAGCGCCACACCGATGATGTCGAGCGAGGGATTGAAAAGCTGCTGCACCCGCTCAACCGTCTGCAAAAGCTGGCTGAGCCCCTCGAGCGCGAAGAACTCGCATTGCAGCGGGACGAGGATAGAATCGGCCGCACACAGCGCGTTGAGCGTCAGCAGGCCGAGTGAAGGCGGGCAGTCGATAAAGCAGATTTCGTGGCCATGATGGTTGGCGAGTGCATCGCGCAACCGTGCCGTGCGGTCTTCGACCGACACAAGCTCGACCTCCGCGCCGGAGAGATCAACCGTCGCAGGCACGATATCGAGCCCCGGGATACTCGTCCCGACGGTCGCATCAGCAATCGGCACTTCATCGACCAGAAGATCATAGCTCGAAACTTCACGTGAAGCGGAATCGATGCCCAATCCGGTCGACGCATTGCCTTGCGGATCAAGGTCGATCAGCAGAGTGCGCCAGCCGGTTGCCGCCATTGCGGTCGCCATATTGATAGCCGTGGTGGTCTTCCCCACCCCGCCCTTCTGGTTTGCGATGGCAATGGTCAACATGGCGCGCTTCCTGTCTTGCCCCTGCGAAGGGGTGGTTTCTGCCGTGATTTCATCGTGAAAGCTCATCGGCTCACGATGATACCAGCCTCCGCATCGGTCAACGAATGTTTCACGTGGAACAGTTTTCGAATCGCAGGCTTCGTTGCCTCCAGTTCGTGCGCTGCCGAGCGCCCCTTGGGCAAGAGGTAGCGGGTGTCCTTTGTGGAGAAGGGTGCGGATAAGCGCAGGAGTTTCTCCAAGGGAGCGAAAGCCCGTGCCGAAATGACCCAACTCTCGAACGGGTTAACCCGTTCAAGCCGCTGGCCAATAACTTCACAGTTCTTGAGGCCAAGTTCTGCGACGCAATTTTCGAGAAATTCGACCCTACCCGCACGCGATTCAACCAGCACAACGGGAATACGCGGGCAAAGAATGGCGATCACAAGGCCCGGGAGGCCCGGCCCTGTGCCCAGATCGAGCCAAGTCCCCGGCACGCGCTCCATATATGTTTCACGTGGAACATGTTCGAGAAGCTGCGCGCTATCGGCGATATGACGCACCCAAAGCTGCGCTTCGGACGGTTTGCTGATGAGATTCTGGCGCTGGTTCTCGGCCAGTAGCATCGCGCAATAGCGATCAAGCCGTGAAGCTGCCTCCACATCACCCCATTGCAGGGCATAGGTGCGGGCTTCTTCCTCGCTGGAGATCATGTGTCTTTCGCTCACGCTGCGCGCTGCCAACGCCGTGCATGGACCAACAGCGCAGAGAGCGCCGCCGGAGTCACGCCGGGAACCCTGCCCGCTGCGGCCAGCGTTGTGGGTGCCGCGGCGGACAACCGCTCGACCATTTCATTCGAGAGGCCGGGCACACGGTCATAAGGAAAGTCAGCCGCCAAAGGCAGTTCCTCGCTCGCGCGCAAATCGCGCAACTCGGCATCCTGCCGCGCCAGATAAGGCGCATAGGCGGCGTCTTCCGCCATCTCTTCGGCCAATTGCGGATCGAGCTTCAAGCCATCGCCCAACCAGAGTGACAGCGTTTCGAGGGTAATCCCGTCGTGCCGCAACCACTCTTCTACCGGCTTCTCTCCCCCGTCGCGCCGAACATTGACCCCATTATCGGCCAAATCACGGGCGTGAATGGACATTTTGAACAATTCACCAAGTGTTTCACGTGAAACATCGCGCTGTTCGAGCCATTTGCGCCGCTCCTGACCGATGCAGCCAGCTTCAATACCGAGCGGCGTCAACCGGCTCGATGCGTTGTTGGCACGGAGGCGGAGACGATATTCCGCACGCGAAGTGAGCATGCGGTAAGGCTCGCTCACCCCTTGCAGAGTGAGATCGTCGATCATAACCGCGATGTACGAGTTTGCGCGATCGAGCGCCGGCGCCGGCTTGCCAAGCACAGCGGCAGCCGCTTCCAAACCCGCTACGAGCCCTTGCGCCGCCGCCTCTTCATATCCCGTCGTGCCATTGATCTGGCCTGCGCAGTAAAGTCCCGGAATGGCGCGCAACTGCAAATCCGGCGTCAAAGCGCGAGGATCGATGTGATCATATTCGACCGCATAGCCCGGAACGACCATCTCAACACGTTCGAGGCCGGGCATGGCACGCAGCATCGCCTCCTGAACATCGGTCGGGAGTGATGTGCTGATACCGTTGGGATAAACGAGATGCGTCTCCAACCCTTCCGGCTCGAGGAACACCTGATGCCCGTCGCGATCTCCGAAACGGTGGATCTTGTCCTCGATCGATGGACAGTACCGCGGCCCCGCAGCGCCGATTGCTCCCGAAAACAGCGGAGAACGGTGAAGATTGGCGCGAATGGCGTCGTGCGAGGCCTGTGTCGTACGAGTGATTGCGCAGAAGACCTGCGGATTGGCGCGAGCCTTTGTAAGCGGCGACATCGTCCAGCTTTCGCCATCCGATGGCTGCTCCTCGAGGCTTGCCCAGTCGATCGTGCGCCCGTCGAGCCGGGGCGGCGTGCCAGTTTTGAGCCGCGCCATTGGCAGATCGGCACTGCGCAATTGCTCGGCCAAACGCTTGGCCGCGTTTTCTCCGATGCGGCCGCCTTCGTAACGTTCTTCCCCGCGGAACAGCACTCCGCCAAGGAACGTCCCTGTACAAAGGATCACGCGCGGCGCTTCGAGATGTGTGCCATCCGCCAGTTCGAGGCCTGCAACCACCCCGCCCTTCAACGATAAGGCCGCAGCCTCACCCTCGATCAGCGTGAGGTTGGCTTGCTGGCTCACAATCGCCTGAACTGCCGCCTTGAACCGCTTGCGGTCCGCCTGCACGCGAGGGCCCCAGACAGCGCTGCCCTTTGAACGGTTGAGCATGCGATAGTGGATCGCACCTGCGTCGGCGGCCCGCCCGATCACCCCGTCGAGGGCGTCGACTTCGCGCACGAGATGCCCCTTGCCGAGCCCGCCGATTGCCGGATTGCAGCTCATCGCACCCACAGCATCGAGATCGAAGCTCACCAGTCCCGTGCGCGCACCCATGCGCGCAGCGGCACAAGCCGCCTCGACACCGGCATGCCCGCCGCCGATCACCAAGACATCGAAACTCTCCATAGCGCGCCAGATAGGCGTTCACTCGCCCATGGTCAAAGCGCAATCGCTGCGATGTTTCACGTGAAACATCGGTGACGAGCCGACCATCACTTGCCGATGCAGAAACGCCCGAACAGAGCGTCGAGCATATCCTCAGTTGTCGCCCGCCCGATAAGGCGATCAAGCGCGACCCGAACTCTCCGCAATTCTTCACCAATCAGAAGCAGGTCAGAGTGCCCCTCAGCCCCTTTGAGCCCTGCTAGAGCCTCCTCAAGCCGCGCATGTTGCCGTGCGTTGAGCGCCGTTTCTCCCGGCTTCGGCATCGCACCCCGCGCACGCTCCACCAAGGCCCTCTTGAGCTCCTGCACACCCTCCCCCGTAAGCGCCGATATCGTGTGATCCGCCCGTGCTTTTGCCCGATGGTCTGAAGCATCCTTGCGAGCGGCAATTTCCCATGCACCCCTGGGCCCCTCGCCTTCCGGCCCGAGCCACAGCACCAGATCGGCGCGATCCAATTCCTTGCGCGCACGCTCGATACCGATAGCCTCGATCTCCTCGCCGCTTTCATCGCGCAGACCCGCGGTATCGACGATACTAAAGGGCACACCTGCAATCGCAACACTGCGTTCGATCAGGTCGCGCGTCGTTCCCGCAATCGGGGACGTAATGGCGGCTTCGCTTTCTATCAAAACATTGAAAAGCGTAGATTTTCCAGAGTTCGGAGGCCCTGCTAGCACCACGCGGTAGCCCTCCTTGAGCTTTTCGGAGCGAGGCCGCGCCAGCCATTCGCCGATTTCACGTGAAACATCGGCAATTCGCGCTGAAAATCCCTCGGGAAGCTCGGAGACATCATCCTCGTCCGAAAAATCGAGCGCAGCTTCGACCTGCGCGGACAGATGCAGGACCACATCGCGCCATGCCTCGACCTTGCTGGAAAGCACCCCGCCCATCCCCGCCACCGCCGCGGCGCGTTGCAATTCGGTCTCCGCTTCGAGCAGATCGGCGAGCCCTTCCGCCTCGGCCAAATCGATCCGGCCATTGGCAAAGGCGCGGCGGGTAAACTCGCCCTCTTCGGCAGGCCGCAAACCCTCCATGGCACCCAGAGCGGCACTCACCGCCGTCAGCACCGCCCGACCGCCGTGACAGTGCAATTCGGCCAAATCTTCACCCGTTGCCGTCGCCGGACCCGGAAACCACAACACCAGCGCCTCGTCGAGCACAGCGCCGGAAGCATCACGCAACCGCGCCAGACTTGCCCGTCGGGGAGCGATCTCGCGGCCAGCCAAAGCACGCAGAGCCTCGCCTGCGCGTGGGCCGCTCACACGGATCACCCCGATCGCTGCCGGTGGAGCACCGCTCGAAACTGCGAAAATTGTCGGAACGTCGCCGCTCATAACCAAGGGAGATCAGTCGCCCGATTTGCCCTTGGGTT
>PALE01000057.1 GCA_002706445.1 Erythrobacteraceae bacterium | reverse complement strand
GGCGACAGCGGAGTTGCCGATATTGGCGTTGATCTTGACCAGGAAATTGCGCCCGATCGCCATCGGTTCGCTTTCGGGGTGGTTGATGTTCGAAGGGATGATCGCGCGCCCGCGAGCGACTTCGCTGCGGACGAATTCGGGCGTGATCACATCGGGGATTTCCGCACCCCAGCTTTCGCCATCGCGCACGAAGTCCTTCGCGATCTCGCGCCCGAGGTTCTCGCGTTCGGCGACATATTCCATTTCCGGCGTGATGATGCCTTTGCGGGCGTAGTGCATCTGGCTGACGTTGCCGCCAGCCTTGGCACGTAGCGGGCGCTTCACGACATTGGGGAAGGTGGGCACGCCGCCCGAACGGTCGGGGCCGAGCTGGCCGTTATCCTCGGGCTTCACCTCGCGGGCGTCATATTGCTCGACATCGCCGCGCGCCATGATCCAGTCGCGGCGCAGCGGGGCGAGGCCTGCGTTGATGTCGATATTCACCGCCGGATCGGTGTAGGGGCCGGAGGTGTCGTAAACGCGCACAGGAGCCTCACCGGCTTCGAGATCGATCTCGCGCATGGCGACGCGCACGCCAGAGCCGGTGCGCGCACCGACGTGGACCTTGCGGCTGCCACGGATCGGCCCGGTGGTGACGCCGATTTCGACGGGTGAGTTAATGTCGGCCATGCGAAGTTCTCCAACGGGGCGGGGGACTTCGGGCCTTGGCCTTTCTTGTTCGGGCCGGCCCTTCCCTCCGCCCGTGCTAACGGGTTCAGGTTCAACGGGTCGTGGGGCGCTAAGCCCACCTCTCAGCGCAAGCGCGCTCCCCGGGGATGGCCGTGGTGTTAAACTGCGTTGGCGGACGAGTCTAGGACTGCGATAGCCACAATGAGCAGGAAGAGTGATCAGCCCGCAGCGTGGACCCGCTCGCCCTCCGGCGCTCTTGCGGTTTCGGCGGGGGTATAGACGAACTCCCGTCCGCCCAAATCGATTGCCGGAATCTCGTCACGCTCGGTCCAATAGTCCTGATTGTGTCGCCATTCGGGCTTGTCGCCGCGGCGTGGCAGCTGATCGAGACCGCGCATCAAATACCCCGGATTGAAATTGTCGCTCTCGATCCACGGATGCAGCTCCATGCCTTCGTCCTCGGGCCGCGGGGCGACTTCGACACGGGTCTGCCTGTGCGCGTGCATGCGATTGAGCAATCCACAGATGAAATCGCCCATCATATCGACGCGCAAAGTCCAACTGGCGCGGAAATAGCCCATCACCCACGCCATATTGGGCACACCGGTGAACATCATGCCGCGATAGGTCACCGTCTCGTGCCAATCGACCGGCTTGCCATCGACCTCGAACGGGATGTCACCCATGACCGACAGGCGGAATCCGGTCGCGGCGATGATGAGATCGGCCTCGATTGCTTCGCCCGCAGCGATCACGACCCCTTCGGGAGTGAAGCGTTCAATCGTATCGGTCACGACAGACAGCTTGCCGTCCACAGCGGCACGGAACACATCGCCATTGGGACAGAACGCCAGACGCTGCTGCCACACGCGGTAACGCGGGGTGAAATGCGGCTCGAATTCGAAATCGGGCTTGCCGGTGAAGGCGCGCACCAATTCCTTCAGCTCTTCGAAGACCGCTTCGGGTTCTTCCTGACAGCGTTTCGTCATCACGTCCTGATCGTGCATCACCTGCTGGCGCACGACGCGGTGGATGGTGGGCTCGTCGATCCCGATTTCGCGCAGCCGGTCCGCCAGCTCGTTCTTGTTCTCGCTGCAATAGAAATAGGTCGGTGAACGCTGGAGCATGGTGACATGCGCAGCGCTCTTGGCGAGTTCGGGTACGATGGTTGCGGCAGTCGCCCCCGACCCGATCACCAGCACCCGTTTGCCCGCGTAGTCGTAATCGGGGTCCCATTTCTGCGCATGGACGAAGTCACCCGCAAAATCGCCCAGCCCCCGCCCTGCCCAGTCCTCGGGAATATAGGGTGTTTCGTGGTCGTAATAGCCTTGGCACATCCACAGGAAGTTGCAGGTAAAGGCGGTCATCGCGCCGTCGGAAAGCCGCTCCGCCTCGACCGTCCAGAGGTTGGTCTCGCGCGAAAAGGAGCATTGGACGATACGGTGCCCATAGCGGATGTGGTCACCGATGCCATTTTCCTCGATGACCTCGCCCATATAGTCGAGGATCGCCTGCGCACTGGCAATCGGCGCGCCGGTCCACGGCTTGAAGCGATAGCCGAAAGTGTAAAGGTCGCTGTCCGAGCGCACGCCGGGATATTTATGCGTCTCCCACGTGCCGCCGAACGTATCCTTCATCTCAAGGATTGCATAGCTTGCCCAGGGGCATTGCTGCTGGAGATGGTAGGCTGAACCGATACCGGAAATGCCCGCGCCCACGATCAGAACGTCTACGTGGGTGGTATCAATGTCAGTGGTGCTGGCCCATTCGATCCTGTCTTTCATTATGCAATCCTCCGTCTTGTGGAGGTATCGCGCCGCTGTCATGCAGACATTGATCGGGATCAAATGCGCGTTTTCGCCTTACTTCACCCCGCCGCTCGCCTGCCAATCGGCAATCGCGTCAATCGGGAACAGCAGCATCACGACATTGAGCGTCAAATTATCGCGCACGACATAACCCGCGACAATCTCCCCGATCAGCGCCAGCACCAACGTCACCTGCCACGGCAGCCGCAGTGCCATGAAAAAGCCCAGCGCCATCCAGCCGATGTCGGCACCCGAATTGAGGACGCTGTCGCCCGAATAGCCGAAATTGGCTGTCACCGCGCGGAAACGGTTGATCACGAATTCGGTGTTTTCGAGGATCTCCCACCCGCTTTCGAGCAGCACGGCGAGCGGCAGGCCCCAGCGTTTCGCCTTGGGGCCGCCGACCCCGAACTTGCCGAAGATCAGCCAGCCGAAGAAATAGAAGATCATGCCATGGATGATATGGCTCGGCGTGTACCAGTCGGCGACGTGCTGGCTGTTACCCGCATCGTTGATCTGCCCGTGCCACAGGCTGACATAGCCGCACTCGCAGATCGGCGGGCGATCCATCGCCAGCAGGATGACGACGGCGAGGACGGCAATCCCCACGGAGACGAGTATCGTCAGGCGATCGGGGACAAGCTTGGTCATGCAAGGCGTTGTACTACGCCCCCGCGCGCTGCGCTATCCACGCAGGGAAGGCTGTCCCCGCCCTAGCGGTCTTGCGCAGCGGCGCTTTTCACGCACAGCGCCAGCAACAGGGTCGCCAGCACGCCCGACCCCCCAGCCAGCGGCAGCTCTCCGAAAACATCGCGCCCCATCGCCATCGAGGCGGCATTGGCAAGAACTGCCACCGCACCGACGAGGGCCGCCGCACCGCCAAGCACTTTGCCCGCGCCGCCCGCCTGCATCCTGGCGAGGCCGAACATAACTGCCGCGAGCGCGAGCAACATCTTGGCCGCGTTGTAAACAAAGAAGGAATAGGCGACGACTGCGCCTGCCATCGGAGCCAAGGCCTCGCTTTCGCCCGCTGCATTGAGGAAGGGCGTGAACATGGTGAGGCCCACCCCCACCTGCACCACATTGAGCACGGCAGCGGCAAAGATCGCTCCCCAGCCCACAGTGAGCCGCTGCGAATGCACCATGGGACTAGCAGCAAAGGCGGCGAGCAGCGCGAAGATCACCGCCTCCGCGCTCCAGATCGCCAAGCGGCTACCTTCGGGCGAAAGCAGATAAAGTGCGGTGTAAAGCGCCTGTGTGACGGCTGCCGATACCAGCAGGAAGGCGACGACCTGCGCAGAGCGTTTGACGGTGAAATCCATGGGTTCTGGCCCCTGTTTTGATTTGATTGACCCGAAACCCGTTCGCATCGCGGGCGCAAAAGGTTACGGCGCGCGCATGACAACGCTCTTCCGCCTCGATGCCGCTGCACAGGAAGTCGCTGCGCGTTTCGGTGCGAAGCAGGGGGAAGACCCGTGGGCAGGCGGCTATGTCGCGCCGCTCCAATTTGCGCCTGTGATCACCGCGGGGCGCGACTTCATCGCCGGACCGCGCCCCGCCGGACGCTCGCTCACCCCGCGCATGACCCCGCGCCTGTGGGGCGTGCTTCCTCCGCCCGGCGCCGATGATCCGACCCGTCGCATCACATCGCTGCGCAATCCCGACAGCCCGTTCTGGATCGGCAATCTGCGCAACAGCGAGTTCCGCTGTCTTGTCCCGGCCACGCGGGTGATGCTGTGGGGCAGCGGCACCGACTACGAAGGGCGACGCCTCAAACACTGGTTCGCGGCCCAAGGGCAAAGCGTCTTCGCAATGGCTGGCGTTTGGAAAGACGAGGAGGTCCCCGCCTTCGCGCTGCTGACACTCGACGCGCGAGGGGAGCCGCGAGCGCGCGGGTGCAAGACAATGCCGCTCGTCCTGCCCGATGATCGCAAGGTGCAGCAAGCGTGGCTGCATGGCGGCTGGGACGCGGCACGCAGGCTGATCGAGCGGCCCGATTGCGATCTGCTGCGCGAAACTGAAGCGCCGTCCTAGGTCCAATACGGAGGCATCTCGGCAAGCCACCGAAACCTGCGCTGTGGCAGACCCCGCCTACGCAATCCCGCGTAAGCAAGCGAGTCCGACCATGCGCATCTCCCAATACCCGCCGGAACTGCTGGCGATCTTTGCAATCCTTGCAGCCGCTGTCGCAGGGGCGGTGGTGGGACTCTATCCGGCGCGGGCGGACATCACTTCATCATGCAATTCCACGCTTGGCCCGAACATTTTCTCCAGTGCCGACGACGGTCTTGAATGCGGGGCCAATTCCTCCGCTGACGGGGCCAATGCCACCGCAGTGGGGAACGGCACCGATGCTTCAGGCACGGCAAGCGTCGCTGTGGGCGACAGCGCGCAGGCAAGCGCCGACAGCGGCACAGCCGTGGGCCAGTTTGCGCAAGCCGGGGACGAGGCGAGCGACACCAATGCCAGCGCCTTCGGCCGCTCGGCGCAGGCCACCGCTGTCGGAGCGACCGCAATTGGCGCCGCTTCGGATGCAACCGGCGACAATTCGCTCGCCGTAGGAATTTTCTCGGTGGCCAGCGGATCGAGCAGCGTTGCGATGGGACGGCTGGCACAGGCGAGCGGCGCAAACGCCATCGCTATCGGGCGCAGCACTTCAGCCTCCGCTAGCGGCGCGTTCGCGGCGGGTGACTTGGCGACAGCCGAAGGCGAGAACAGCGTGGCGCTCGGCCATTTCGCATCCACCACCGGAGCGCGGGCCGTGGCACTGGGCGACTTGTCGAGCGCTGCGGGCATTGACGCTTTGGCAGCAGGCTCTTCTGCCTCCGCCAGCGGTGCCGAAGCCGTCGCAATCGGAACCGATGCCCTCGCCGAAGGGGCCAGCACCACCGCTATCGGGGCAGGCGCCTATGCCGCGCGCGACGAGGCGCTGGCAATCGGAGCAGGCGCCTATGCCTTCGACTTCAACAACGTTGCCATCGGCACACAGGCGCATTCGACCGCGCTCAACTCCACCGCTTTCGGCAACCGCGCAAGGGCGACGGGGACCAACTCCAGCGCTATCGGCCAGCAATCGCAGGCGAGCGGCGCGAATTCGACATCGACCGGCACAGCCGCGCTCGCAATCGGTGCGTCGAGCAGTTCCTTCGGCGCGTTTTCCTCAGCGATGGAGGACAATGCGACGGCGCTTGGCTCCTTCGCGGTGGCAAGCGGAACCGGAGCGACCGCCATTGGTCAGGGCGCGCAGGCAACACATGCAAATTCAACCGCCCTAGGCCACGGCGCCGAAACCGGCGCAGCGGGCGAAGTGGCGCTTGGCGGCACCGGAACATCGGTGCGGATCGGCGATATCGACGCGAGCACCGCCGCCCAGACCGGGCCGGTCGACGTGGTGACGGTGGATGCGAACGGCGTGCTGGGCCGGCAATCGGTGGCGAGCGCGTCCTCGGTGCGCGAAGTGGGGCTTTCGACCGCGCGGCTCCAAGCCATGACCGAAGCGCAGATCGGCATGTTGTCGGAAAACATTGCGGCGCTGGACGGGCAGCTTTCGGACCTCGCATTCGAACTGGGCGAACTCGATAGCCGCACACGCGGCGGTGTGGCTGCGGCGATGGCGATGGGAGGTACGATGATCGTGCCCGACTCCGCGATTTCGGTCAGCGCGAACCTTGCGACGTGGCGCGGCGAACAGGGCTTTGCCGGTTCAATCGCGGCGCGGCTGGGAGAGCGGGTCTATGTCGCGGCCAGCGTCGCCGGATCGAGCGCAGCCGACAGCACAGGCGCGCGCGTGGGTGTCGCCTTCGGCTTCTAGCCGCCGTCCACCAGACAGACACGATCTCCGCGCCGTGCCACGTTGAACCCGCGCGCGATCACCCCGGTGCTTTCTTTGCTCGCAGCATCGCGGATCGGGTTGGTGTGGTTGTAGTGGATGAAGTGCACCTTGGCGCGCACCTGCGCCGGAAGCGCTTCCAGCCGCTCCATCGTATCCAGCACACGCGGATGCGGGATCGCGCTCATATCCCTGCCGTCCCCGTTCTCATCGATCAGTTCATTGTCGTCATAGAAAGTCGCATCGACGAAGGCATAGTCGACCCGCGCCAGCAGGCCTTCGAGAGTGTCTCCGCTCGCTGCTTCCCATTCGTCCCAACTGTCGAGATCGGGCACGAACAGCGCCGTCCGCTGCGGCGTCATCATCAGATAGCCAACCGTCTCCGAATACTCGTCACGGTGCGGAACGGTGATCGGCCACACGCCGAAAATATCGCTGATTGGCTGCAACTGCCCGTCGGCAAGCTCGACAATCTCGATATTGCCCTTTTCGACCAGCTGGCTCCACGGGCCGTTGTTGCGCAAGAATTCCGCCATGCGCGGCATTGCCAGCACCAGCTGCCCATCGGCGCTCGCGCTTTCGAACCCGAATTGCGCAAGGCCGAGATAGTGCCCGATATGCGCATGGGTGAGCAGCACCGCGTCCAACCCCAACCCGCCCGGCGTCTCGGTATCGGGCGGTGCAATCGCGTCGAGCGCGTGGACCTGCTGCGTCACGGCGGGCGTCGCCTCGAGCAGAAACCGCTGACCGTTCTCGCGATCGATCACTGCCAGCGATGTCGGTAACAGCCGCGCGCCCATGTCCTGCGGATTGCCAAGCTGCGGCGCACCCGCATCCTGCCCGGCCCCCAGCACCACCACTTCGAGCGCGCAAGCAGTCGCACCTGTTGGCAAAGTGCTGTTTTCAGCGCTTGCATGCGCTGAAAACAACGCGACGGTCCCGAGTGAAATCGCAAGCGCCCCATGCCTTGTGAAATTCATGCCCCGAACCCCCTTGTCGCGCTTTCCATACCGAAACGATCCCAAGCCTGCTTTGCGCTCCCCTGCCCCGGCCAAGTGCGCAGACCGAGCGAACCGAGAAAGGAAGCACCGTTCTGCGAGATTCCGTAATACTGACGGAGCTGCTCGACGATGCTCGGTCTGAAGTCGTGCAGGGCAAAAAAGTCGATTTGCGCGATACGGTCGCGGTGATCATCCCAGGCGGCGAAGCATGCCGAGATGAAGTCCGCCTGCTGCGTTTCACTCGAACTCAAATCCGCCGCACTGGGATAGCCGCATTCTAGCAAGTGGACGGGCTTGTCTGCAGGCAGGGCGGCGAACAGTGAAAAGTCGGCTGCGACATCGCCAACACCGCGAGCCAGAAAATCACCCGAGAGCGGGTAATAGGTGAGCATCGCAGCATCGGACAGCCCGAGCAGCGGCAGATAAAGCGCGCGCGTGGCAGTATCGAAAACAGCATTCGAAGTGACCTTGCTTCCGACGGTCAAACCCGGTCGTTTGGTGCGTGCGAATTGCGCGATTTCGCCGAAAGCTGCGGTGTAGGAAGCCCATTGGTCGGGATCGCTGCCGAGCAGCGCATCGATTTCGTTTCCGATTGCAAGATTTGTGAACTCTGTGTCCGGCATTTGATCGAGCAGCCAGTCGATCAAATTGCGGTGGCGTGCGACGACTTCCGGATGATCGAAAGGAAGTGCCGCGAGATCGGCAGGACGCCGGTCGACATTGGTGTCGATTCCCACAATCGAGACAGAAAGACTCACATTCCTTGCCGGATAATACTGGTTGGCAATCCGGGCGAAATTGACCTCCGGATTGTACACCCCGGGCGCGCTTTCGATGTCGTCCCAATACAAGCTCAGCGATGCATTGGTGCTTCCGCTGGCAAGCAAGAGGTCGACGACGCCGTCGAAGTCATCAACCTCACGCTCGGTCGGTGAAATTCCGAGTATCCGGTTTCCTGCAGGAACAACCGTTCCGGTGGGGCCGGGCGATGGGGTCGGCCCTATCCCGCCTGAAGAGGGCGGCGCCGCTGCCTCGTCCGCACCGCATCCGCCCAGCGCAAGAACCGCCGCAGCGCCCAGAACGCTCCGGCGAGTGAAGGCGGGCTCCGTCTTCAATCGATCACGCGCCCGCGCACCATCACCCAATCGACCTGTTCGAGCACGGTCGCATCTTCGAGCGGATTGCCGTCCACTGCGATGATATCGGCGGAAAAGCCCGGTGCGATCCGGCCGATTTCGTCACCCATTCCGATGATGTCGGCGGCAACCGTGGTCGCTGCGGCGAGCGCTTCGCGGCTCGTCATGCCGCCTGCAACCATCAGGCGGAACTCGCCCGCGTTCTGTCCGTGCGGAAACACGCCGGCATCGGTGCCGAAGGCGATCCGCACCCCGTTGCGGCGCGCGCGCTGGACGATGGTGGTGGCATATTCGGCAACCGCATTGATCTTGGCTTCGACCACGGGGGTGTAGAAGCCCTTGCCCAGATTGCGCTTGATCCCCTCGAACGCCATCAGCGTCGGCACCAATGTCGTGCCGTTTTCGCGCATCACGCGCGCGGCAGCATCGTCGATATAGGTTCCGTGCTCGATGGTGTGGACGCCCGCGGCAGCCGCCGCCTCGATCCCGCGTGCGCCATGCGCGTGCGCAGCGACTTTGAGGCCAAGGCTTTCGGCAGTTTCCACGATGGCGCGCATCTCTTCATTGGTGAAGTGCGCCTCCAGCCCGCGTCCCTGTTGCGAAAGCACGCCTCCGGTCGCGGTGATCTTGATCAGGTCCACCCCCTCTTGCGAGGCTTGCCGCACGCGCGCGGCGCACTCGACCGGGCCGGTGCAGGTAAAGCCGGTGTCGAGCGCATCGCCGACCTTGCGGGTGAAGCCGTTGACGTCGCCATGCCCGCCGATGATCGCGATGGTCTGCCCGCTGGTGACGATACGCGGTCCGGGGACCAGCCCTTCGGCGGTCGCGCGGCGCAGCATCTGCGTCACCTGGTCTGTGCGGCTGCCCAGATCGCGCACGGTGGTGAAGCCCGCCAGCGCGGTCACGCGGGCATTCTTGGCGGCGATGAAGGTGAAATATTCGGGCGGAGTGGTCGCTGCGCGCCAGAACTCGCCCGAAGGATCGCCCGACAAATGGGTGTGGAGGTCGATCAGACCGGGCAGCACGGTCTTGTCCGAGAGGTCGACAGTCTCCGCGCCCTCTCCCTCGAAAGCGGCCAAGGCGGCGGCATCGGGCTCGTATATGCCTTCGACCACGCCATCGACCACGACGACCACCATCGGCCCCGTCGCCTCGCTGTCGGCGTCGACAACCACGCTGCCCGCCTCGATCAGGACAGTCTCTGCCGCCAGCGGAGCCGCGACCAGCGCGGCTGCTCCGGCCAGTGCAGTGGTGACGGTTTTCCAGAATCGCATGAACACTCTCCCCTCAGAACGCGGCCAATCGCATGTGACTGGCGATGTGATGCCGGGTGATGCCGTTGCCGCGCGCGACTGGCAAGCGCACCGGCCAAAATTTGCGATTCCGCGCTGCACCTTTATGCAGGGCAGCATCGATACAAACGAAAGAGATCCGACACACAATGATGAACCGTCTCACCGCCATTTCCGCCACCCTTCTCGCAGGCGTTTCGCTTGCCGCGACCGCGCATGCGCGTCCGATGACGCCCGAAGATGTCGCCAAGCTCGAAAGCGTCGGCGCTATCGAAGTCTCGCCCGACGGCAGCCGCATCGCTTTTACCACGGGCAGCCTGCCCGATGTGACCGAGGGTGAGGACAATGGCGGCTACCGGTCGCAGCTCAAGATCGCGACCGCACCCAATGTCGCACGCGAATTTCTGCCCGGCGACATTTCGCCCGGCGATGTCGGTTTTTCGCCCGACGGCCGCTGGGTGACCTTCACCTGGGGCAAGGAAAAGGAAGACACCGCCGTCTGGGGCGTACCGGTTGACGGCGGTAGCTATGTAAAGCTCGCCGCGATCGAAGACAGCGACGTGCGCGACTATCGCTTCAGCCCTGACGGGCGCACGATTTACATGCTCACCGGCGCTGCCGAAGACGAGCAGCGCGAGGCCCAGCGCAAGGCCGGCTTCACCAGCCGCGTCTACGAAGAAGAGTTCCGGCCTGCGCGCCTCTTCTCGGCCAGCGTGACCGCCGACGGCGCGATCGACGAAGAGCCGAGCGAGATTGCCCTGCCGGGCTTTGTCAGCGGCTTTGACGTGTCCCCCGACGGCAGCTTCGGCATTGTCGAAACCGCGCCGAGCCCGCTGGTCGACGACAGCTACACCAAGCAGCGCGTGAACGTGATCGACCTCGCAAGCGGCACAGTGCGCGCCGTGGTCGAAACGCCGGGCAAGATCGGCGACGTTGAAATCTCCCCCGACGGATCGCAGCTTTCGCTGATCGCGGGCGTCGATATGAACGATCCGGCGGCGACCACGCTGCACCTCGTCGACACAGCGACGGGCGCCTATCGCGCGATCAACGGCGGCGCGGCCGAAGCGGCTGTCGATGCCGAGTGGCTGGCTGATGGTCGCCTTGCAACGGTCGTGCACGTGGGCGTGCAGTCGCGCCTGCGCATCTACAATGCCGACGGTACGGTGGCCGAGGAAATGGACCCGGGCGAATTGATCCTCACCGGCGTCCAGACGGGCGGCGACCGCGTGGTCTTTTCGGCCAATGCACCGCAGCACCCCACCGAGCTATTCGTGTGGCAGGACGGCAGCTTCGTGCGCTGGACCAACCACAATGACTGGCTGTCCGAAATCGATTTCGGAGAGCAACGCCCCTACACCTATACCGCCACCGACGGCCAGCAGGTCGAAGGCGTGCTGATCACTCCGGTCGGCGGCGTTCCTGCAGGTGGCGCGCCGACCATCATGAACGTCCACGGCGGCCCCGAAGCGCATGAATCTAACGGCTGGCAGACCGCTTACTCGAAGCCCGGCCATGTCGCCGCGGGCCAGGGCTATGCGGTGTTCCTGCCCAACTATCGCGGTTCGACCGGCTATGGTGTGGACTTCGCCAAGCAGCATCAGGGCCGCTACACCGACCCTGAATTCCGCGACATCGTCGATGCGAAATACGCGCTGGCTGCCGACGGGATCACCGATCCCGAGCGCACCGGCATCACCGGCGGTTCCTACGGCGGCTATGCCAGCGCATGGGGTGCGACCTATTATTCGGACGAATATGCGGCGAGCGTGATGTTCGTCGGCATCTCGGACCAGACCAGCAAGTTCGGCACGACCGACATTCCGTACGAAATGTACAATGTCCACTCGCGCAGCTGGCCATGGGACGACTGGATGAAGATGCTCGAAGTCTCGCCGATTTATCACACCGACAAGGCGAACACGCCGATCCTGATCATGCACGGCGAACAGGATACGCGCGTCGATCCCTCGCAGTCGATGGAGCTCTATCGCTTCATCAAGGTGCGTCGTCCCGACACGCCCGTGCGGCTGGTGCTGTTCCCGGGCGAAGGCCACGGCAACCGCATGGCGGCACACCGCTATGACTACAATCTGCGGATGATGGAGTGGTTCGACACCTATCTGAAGACGGGTGATCGCGACGCCGAAATGCCCGCCCCGCGCCCGCAACTGGCCGAAGGGGCAAAGGGAGCGGAAGCCCCCGATAGCGACGACTAAACCGTCGTCCGGCACATTGCTGCAAATTCGCAAAGGGGACCGCTCGGCCAAACGCCGGGCGGTCTTTTTTCTGGTTACGCGCCGCTCGCTATAGAATTCCGATCCGCGCTGCCTATCTGATTGAAAGATATGGCTTCATGGAGGGAAGCGTTCATGAGAAAACGGCTTCAGATGCGCTATGAATTGCTGGCGTTCGCAACGACCCTGTTCCTTGCGGGCTGTGGCGGCGAGACCGCTTCCGAAGGTGCCGAAAACGCACAAAGCGACGGCGAGACCATCGCCGAGATCGCTCCGGTCGAGACCGCCACGCTGGTCGAACAATCGGTCACCTCCGCCGAAATGGCGATCATGGCGCGCGAAGGGCTCGGCACCGGTTCCGAATGGGTGTTGCCCGGTCCGGTCAAAATCACCGGGCCAATGGCAGAGATCATCCTCGACGCGCCGCCCGACGTTTATCTGTCGTTCGGCAATGATGCGCTCGATGTCGATGTGTTTGCGATCATGAGCGAGGAATTCGCCGAAAAGCTCGAATACAACCGCGACGATTTCTTCAACGCGCAAGGCCAGCCGACGGTGCGCTGCACCGGCAAAGCGACCTTCCCGCAGCCGGACGCGCCGCCTGTAATTTCGGATTGCGAACCCGTCTTCGGAGAATAGCGCTTCGCGGTCATTGCCCCCGCGCGCACCCTGCCCTACTCCGGCTTTCGATGAGCACCGCCGAACCTGCAAACCTGTCTGCTACGCAATTTGGCCCGCAATTTGACTGCGTCATCGTCGGCGGCGGGCTTGCAGGCGGGCTGATAGCGCTGGCGCTGCATCGTGCGCGTCCCGCCATGCGGATTGCTCTCGTCGAAGCGGGTCGCACCATCGGCGGCAATCACCGCTGGAGCTGGTTCGAAAGCGACCTTTCGGGCGAAGGTCAGGCCCTGCTCGCGGGCTTTCGCAAGACCGAATGGAACGACGGCTATGATGTCGTCTTCCCCGACTACCGCCGCCAACTCGCAACCGCTTATCGCTCCATGGCATCCGCCGATTTCCACGAGGGGCTGGTGCGTGCTCTGCCCGAAGAGGCGCTCTATCTGGGGCGCAAGGCGATCAGCCTCGATACGCACGGCGTCGATCTCGCCGCGCCCGAATTCGGCGAGCCAGAGCGGTTGGAGGCGCGCTGCGTGATCGACTGCCGCAGCTTTGCACCCAGCCGGCATTTGCGCGGCGGGTGGCAGGTCTTCCTTGGCCGCCACATCCGGCTCGATAAACCGCACGGGCTAACGCGCCCGCTGATCATGGATGCAAGCGTCGATCAACTCGCCCCCCACGGCAATGGCGGGGCCTACCGCTTCGTCTATGTCCTGCCGCTGGGTGTGCACGATGTCTTTGTCGAGGACACCTACTACGCCGACGACCCCGACCTTGATCGCAGCGCGCTGTCGGGCCGGATCGATCAATATGCCAATGCGCAAGGGTGGCACGAGGGGCAAATCGTCGGGCATGAGGCAGGCGTGTTGCCGGTGCTGACCGGCGGCGACTTCTCCGCCTATCTGGACTCTGTCCGCACTCCCGGTGTCGCCATTGCCGGAGCGCGCGGCGGGTTCACTCACCCGCTCACCAGCTACACCATGTGCGTCGCGGTCGAAAACGCGCTCGCGGTGGCGCGCGAGGCCGATCTGACGGGCGAACAACTGGCCGCCATGTTCGAAAGCCGCGCGCGTCGTCACTGGCGCCGCACCGCCTATTATCGCCTCCTAGCCAGGATGCTGTTCCTTGCCGCAAAGCCGGAAAAACGCGTCGAGGTGTTCCAGCGTTTCTACCGCTTGAAGCGCGGGCTGATCGAGCGGTTTTATGCCGCCCGCTCGGGCCTGTTTGACAAGCTGCGCGTCCTTGCCGGACGTCCTCCCGTACCTGTGCCCGCGGCTATCGCGGCAATGTTCAAACGCGGCGCTCCGCTCAAGCAGGAAGCCCGCAATCAAATCCCAATGGAGAACTAAGGCATGAGCGCCGACCCTACTCTCGATCTCAACCCGCCGGTTGCAAGCGCAACGGGTATCAATCCGGCGCTAGCGGAGAAATATGCGGGCAAAAGCGCCTGCGTGATCGGGGCCGGTTTTGGCGGCATGGCGCTGGCGATCCGGCTGCAATCGCACGGTATCGCAACGACGGTTGTGGAGGCCCGCGACAAGCCGGGCGGGCGCGCCTATTTCTGGGAGAAAAACGGCTTCACCTTCGATGCCGGACCCACCGTCATCACCGATCCGCCCTGCCTTGAGGAACTCTGGCGGCTGACCGGGCACGATATCTCGCAGGATGTCGAACTGATGAAGGTCATGCCGTTCTACCGCCTCAACTGGCCCGACGGCACGAATTTCGACTATTCGAATGACGAGGACGAACTCAATTCGGAGATTGCCAAGCTCAATCCCGATGACGTGGTCGGTTACCAGCGTTTCCTCGAATACGCCGCCGAGGTTTACGAGGAAGGCTATGTGAAGCTGGGCACGGTGCCGTTCCTCGATTTCAAGTCGATGCTCAAGGCCGCGCCCGCGCTCATCAAGAAACGCGCATGGCGCAGCGTTTATGATCTGGTGTCGAGCTACATCGAGAGCGAGAAGCTGCGCGAAGCGTTGAGCTTCCACACGCTGCTGGTCGGCGGCAGTCCGATGACGACCTCGTCGATCTACGCGCTCATTCACAAGCTGGAGAAAGACGGCGGCGTGTGGTGGGCGCGCGGCGGCACCAACCGGCTGATTGCCGGCATGGTGCGTCATTTTGAACGCTTGGGCGGCACGATGCGCGTCGGCGATCCGGTCGTGCAGGTGCACACAATGGGCACACGCGCGACCGAGGTCGAAACCAAAAGCGGCTGGAAAGAACGTTTCGACGCAGTCGCCTCCAACGCCGACATCATGCACAGCTACAAGGACTTGCTGAGCGAGACGGCGCGCGGTCCGAAATACGCCAAGAGCCTTGCGAAGAAGAGCTTCTCGCCCTCGCTCTTCGTCGTGCATTTCGGGCTCGAGGGCACGTGGCCGGGTATCCCGCACCACATGATCCTGTTCGGTCCGCGCTACAAAGGGCTGGTGGACGACATCTACAAGAACGGCGTGCTGCCGCAGGATTTCTCGATCTACCTCCACCACCCCACCGTCACCGACCCCAGCATGGCACCGAAGGGCAAGAGCACCTTCTACGCGCTGGTGCCTGTCGCGCATCTGGGCAAGCTGGCGGTCGACTGGGACGAGGTCGGCCCGATGCTGGAAAAAGCAATCCTCGACGAAGTGGGTCGCCGCCTGATCCCCGACATCCACGACCGCATCGTCACCAAATTCCACTACGCCCCCAGCGACTTCCGCGAGGATCTCGCCGCCCACATGGGCAGCGCCTTCAGCCTCGAGCCCGTGCTCTGGCAAAGCGCCTATATGCGCGGGCACAACCGTGACGATGTGATCGAAAACTTCTATCTGGTCGGCGCAGGGACGCATCCGGGAGCAGGTATTCCCGGCGTGGTCGGCAGCGCGAAGGCGACAGCGGGCATCGTGCTCGAAGATTTGAAGAAACAGGGAGAATAGAAGCGTGACACTGATGACCTTTGGGTTGGCCTTGCTGGCAATGCAGGGGGCAGGCGTTCCCGCACCGACCTACACAGATGTGGCAACGGCTGAGGACGGAACCGTCTACGCGGTCGACACCGCGCAAATCCGCCAGCGCATGAATGATGGTGCGCCGCTTCGCACGGCATCGGTGCGAGTGACTTTTTCACCGGCAGCCAACGCCGGAACCGCAGAAGAGGTGCGCGGCTATCGCATCCGTTGCGGAGCAGCAACTGCGGCTCTGCACACGGCGCTGAGCACAGAGCGCGGAACCGGACGGGTCTCGATGGCGTCCACCAAGCTGGCAGAACTCGACTATCGTCAGATTAACGCTATGGACCCGGCAGAGAAATCGGCCATCGCATATATTTGCGCGGCTCCACTGTGACAGCCCCGAAAGGCACCATGAAACGCCTCGCCATCTATTGCGGTTCCGCGACCCCCGCCGACCCGCGCTATATCGAACTCGCCGAAGACGTCGGCGCCAGCCTTGCGCAGCGCGGTATCGGCGTTGTCTATGGCGGCGGCAGGCTGGGCCTGATGGGCGCGGTTGCCAAAGGTGCGCTTAATGAAGGCGGCGAAGTGATCGGGGTGATCCCCGAAGCGCTCGCAGGCTCCGAGGTCGCGAACACCGATTGCACCGAACTGCACACCGTGCGCGGCATGCATGAACGCAAGCAAAAGTTCACAGACCTCTCCGACGGCTTCGTCACCATCCCCGGCGGGGTCGGCACGATGGACGAATTGTGGGAGGCGATGAGCTGGGCGCAGCTGGGCTATCACTCGGACCCTGTCGGCCTGCTCAACGCCTTCGGCTTCTACGACGATCTGATCCGCTTCAACGCGAAAATGGCGGAGGTCGGCTTTGTCCGCCCCGCGCACCAGAACATCCTGATCCACGCCGAAAAGCTGCCCGATCTGCTCGACAAGATGGCCGCCTATGAGCCGCACACGCCGATCTTCAGTATGAAGGCCAAGGACCTCTAGAGCCCGCGCCATGGCCGTCGATTCCATCACCCGCGCCGCGCTCGTCGATTATGCGCGGCTGTCGATCAAGCACGGCTCGCAAAGCTTTTCGGCTGCGGCGCGCCTGTTCGACCGCGAAACGCGTGAGCGGGCATGGCTGCTCTACGCATGGTGTCGCCGCTGCGACGATATTGCCGACAATCAGGAACTGGGCGGCGAACTGGGCGACCAGTCCGATCTCGACACGCGGCTGGCGCATATCCGCATGCTCACCGCGCGCGCATTAGAAGGCAAGCTGACAAGCGACCCCGCCTTTGATTGCCTCGGCGTGGTTGCGGCAGAAGTCGGCCTTACGCCCGAAATGGCGGAGGATGTGATCGCCGGTTTCCAGCTCGATGCCGAGGACTGGCGCCCGCGCACCGAGGCGGACATGATGCGCTATTGCTACCATGTCGCAGGCGCGGTGGGCGTGATGATGGCGGTGGTGATGGGCGTTTCTCCGCAAGATCAGGAAACGCTCGACCGGGCCTGCGATCTCGGCCTTGCCTTCCAGCTGTCGAACATCGCGCGCGACGTGGTCGAGGACGATGCCGCAGGGCGCTGCTACCTGCCGATGATGTGGCTGGTCGAACAGGATATCGAACCCGGCCAGCACACCAAGCCGCACCACCGCGAGGAGCTTGCCGAAATGGTCGCGCGCCTTGTGGCGCTCGTGGAAAAGCACGAAGCCGCCGCGCGCGTGGGCGCTGAACGCCTGCCCTTCCGCAGCCGCTGGGCGGTGCTGTCGGCGGCGCGCATCTATGGCGCAATCGGGCGCAAGGTGAGAAAACGCGGGGCGCAGGCGTGGAACAGCCGCACCTATGTGCCGCGCTGGGAAAAGGCGCTCTACGGCATGCGCGCCTTCCTATCCGCGATCATCAACCGCGAGAAACATCCCGACGGCCCGATCACCTGGGGCATTGCCGACTTTCGGCCCCAACTCTGATCCCTCAACTCCGCTCGCCCTGAGCTTGTCGAAGGGCCGCACTTTCTTTGGGGGCGCCTTTGCGAGAAAAGAAGTACGGTGCTTCGACAAGCTCAGCACGAGCGGTTTTCTTTTTGGTTCGCTGTGGCTAATCCACTTCGCATGAGAGAGATGCACAAAATCGCCGCTTTGGGGTTGGCACTAACAGCAACACCCGTGCTGGCCGAAGACTACGAAACCCCCGACCACCGCGCCGCCGCCGATGCGGTGACAGGCTTCATGGCTGCCATCGCGAGCGACGACAAAACCGAGCTTGCCAATCACATGGTCCCAGAGGGGCTGATCTTCGTCCATAACCAGATGGACCCCGCCAATCCGCGGGTGGACATCGTGCCGGTTGCACAGCACCTCGAACGCTGGGCGGCGCGCACGGGCGATTATGCCGAGACGATGAGCTACGATCACGTCCTCGTCAGCGGCGACATGGCGCAGGTCTGGGGTCCCTATTCCTTCACCTATAACGGCGCGCTGACGCATTGCGGCGTGAACTCGATCAGCCTTGTGCGCGGCGATGACGGCGCGTGGAAGGTCGGGAACACCAGCTTCACCATGGTCGCGCCGGATCGCTGCTATGAAGTCGGCGCAACATGGATCGACCATCATGATCACTAAACTCCTCATCGCCAATCGCGGCGAGATCGCCTGCCGCATCATCCGCACCGCGCGCGCCATGGGGATCGCGACGGTCGCGGTTTATTCGGATGCCGATGCCAAGGCGCTGCATGTGCGCCAAGCAGACGAGGCGGTACATATCGGCCCCTCGCCCGCTGCCGAGAGCTATCTCGTCGGTGACAAGATCATCGCGGCGGCCAAGCAGACCGGAGCGGAGGCGATCCACCCGGGTTACGGCTTCCTGTCGGAGAATGCGGGCTTTGCGCAGGCGGTGATCGATGCTGACCTGATCTGGGTCGGGCCGAAGCCTGCGAGCATTGAGGCGATGGGCCTCAAGGACGCGGCCAAGGCGCGCATGATGGAAGCGGGCGTGCCGGTGACGCCGGGCTATCTGGGCGAAGACCAGTCCGTCGAGCGGCTTACCAAGGAGGCCGAGGCCATCGGCTATCCCGTGCTGATCAAGGCGGTCGCAGGCGGCGGCGGCAAGGGGATGCGCAAGGTCGATGCGGCGGCGGATTTCGCCAGCGCGCTTGAAAGCTGCCAACGCGAGGCGCGCGCCTCCTTCGGCAATGACGAGGTGCTGCTGGAGAAGTGGATCACCTCGCCCCGCCATATCGAGGTGCAGGTGTTCGGCGATGCCCACGGCAATGTCGTTCACCTGTTCGAACGCGACTGCTCCTTGCAGCGCCGCCACCAGAAAGTGATCGAGGAAGCCCCCGCCCCCGGCATGGACGAGGCCACGCGCGAAGAAATCTGCGCCGCCGCCGTGCGCGCCGCCAAGGCGGTCAATTACGAGGGCGCAGGCACGATCGAATTCATCGCCGATGCTTCCGAGGGCCTGCGCGCCGACCGCATCTTCTTCATGGAGATGAACACGCGCCTTCAGGTCGAACATCCCGTGACCGAGGAGATCACCGGGGTCGATCTGGTGGAGTGGCAGCTGCGCGTGGCGAGCGGGGAGCCGATTCCGCTCAAGCAGGAAGAGCTGAGCATCAACGGCTGGGCGATTGAAGCGCGGCTCTATGCCGAGGACCCGGCGAAAGGGTTTTTGCCGAGCACGGGACGCTTGGAGCATTTTAATCTGTGCGATTATGGGCCCGGTGACCGGATCGAAACAGGTGTCGAAGAAGGCGACGCCATCAGCCCGAATTATGACCCGATGATCGCAAAGCTGGTCACCCATGCGGACAGCCGCGAAGAAGCAATCGACAATCTCAAGCAAATGATCGCGCGCAGTTGGACTTGGCCGGTCGTCTCGAACGGCGCATTCTTGTTCGAATGCCTCGACCACAAGGCCTTCCGCGAAATGTCCCTTTCGACCGGCTTCATTGAAGACCATGCCGACGACCTGAAGCCCCTCGATATACCACCTCAAACGCTAATTGATGATGCGGCGAG
Organism: Erythrobacteraceae bacterium; assembly: GCA_002706445.1. Taxonomy (GTDB): domain Bacteria; phylum Pseudomonadota; class Alphaproteobacteria; order Sphingomonadales; family Sphingomonadaceae; genus Erythrobacter. The sequence continues at coordinate 4,383 of PALE01000057.1, read as the reverse complement.
CGAACTTGCCACAGACTTTGCACTTGAGACATTCGGAGGGACTTACTTTGCGGTCGAGAACAAGCCGATGGGGTTCCGACTGAACCAGCCGCAGCGCAGGGTTGCAGCCGTTAACGTCGGTGGGACGACGTTTCCAGCGAACCTCGATGCAGTCTGGGTTGACCTGCCAAACGGCTCGGATTCTCATGACAGTTTGACGGCCATCAAGGTGATCTACCCTGAAAGCGCGTTGGTGGTCGCGCGTGGTCGAACATTCATGTTGTCCCTTCGCCATGACGGCACCGGCCACGCCTCCGCCGCCGACGGCGCTATCCTCGCGCCCATGCCGGGCAAGGTCATCGCGCTCGATGTGGCCGATGGCGACAGTGTCACCGCAGGCCAGCGGCTCATGGTGCTCGAGGCGATGAAGATGGAGCACGCGCTCACCGCGCCCTTTGACGGGACCGTCACCGAGCTTTCCGCCAGCGTCGGCGGGCAGGTGCAGGTCGAAGCGGTGTTATGCGTGGTGGAGCCTGCGGGAGAGGACTGACTTTTCTATCCCGCTCGTCCTGAGCTTGTCGAAGGACGGCACTTTCTTTTGCTTAACAGCTCCAAAAGAAGGACAATCCTTCGACAAGCTCGGGATGAGCGGATTTCTAGAAACAGGCTCAGGGCGAGCGGGGAGAGTGTTTTGACCTGGGAAAAAGAACTCGAAGAACTGCGCCAACGCGAAGCGCTCGCCGAACAGATGGGCGGCGCGGACAAGGTTGCGCGTCAGCATGGGCGCGGCAAGATGGATGCGCGCGCACGGCTCGCGGCGATCTGCGACCCCGGCTCCTTCCGCGAAATCGGCAAGATTGCAGGCAAGGGTCATTATGACGAAAACGGCGACCTTGCAGGCGTCCTCCCCGCCCCCTTCCTGTTCGGCAAGGCCACCATCAACGGACGGCCCGTGGTCGCCACCGCAGACGATTTCACAATTCGCGGCGGCGCGGCGGACGCCGGGATCAGCCGCAAGATGGTGCAGGCCGAGAAGATGGCGCATGAGCTGAAGCTGCCGCTGATTCGCATGATCGACGGCACGGGCGGCGGCGGCTCGGTCAAGACGCTGGAGCAGATCGGCGCGACCTATATTCCGGCGGTTCCCGGCTGGTCGGATATCGTCAGGAACCTCGACACCGTGCCCGTGGTCACGCTGGCGCTTGGGCCGACGGCGGGGCTTGGCGCAGCGCGCACGGTCGCCTCGCATTATTCGATTATGGTCCGCGGTCTGTCGCAATTGTTCGCCGCCGGACCCGCCGTGGTCGATGGCCTCGGCGACAAATACAAGAGCGCCGAGGACCACCAACAGGCTAAGGAAGAGCTTGGCGGAGTCGACATCCACACCCGCAACGGCGTGGTCGATGACGAGGTGGCAAGCGAGGCTGAGGCCTTTGCCCGCGCGCGCTATTTCCTCTCTTTCATGCCCGAATATGCAGGCCAACTGGCGCGCCGCACTGCGCCCAGCGATCCGACCGACCGCCGCGAGGAAGCGCTGCTCTCTCTCGTCCCGCGCGACGACAAGCAGGTCTATTCGATGCGCCGCGCGATGGACCTCATCCTTGATAAAGGGACCGTGTTCGAGATCGGCAAAAACTGGGGCCGCGCCGCGATCACCGCGCTCGCCCGGCTAGACGGCTGGCCGGTCGCGGTTGTTGCGAGCGATCCTTCCTATCTGGGTGGCTCGTGGGAGGCCAAGACCAGCGAGAAGGTCGAACGCTTCGTTAAGCTCGCCGACCAGTTCCGCCTACCGATCGTTCACCTCGTCGACAATCCGGGCTTCATGATCGGGCGCGAAGCCGAGATGGCAGGCACGATCCGCTACGGCGTCAACGCGATGAACGCGATCTACAAGGCCAGCGTCCCGCTTGCGAGCGTCGTGCTTCGCCGCGCCTACGGCATTGCGGGCAGCGCGATGAGCAATGCGGAGACCTATCAATACCGCTTCTGCTGGCCTTCGGGCGATTGGGGCAGCCTTCCCATCGCGGGCGGTCTGGAGGTCGCCTACAAATCCGAGATCGAGGCCGCAGAAGACCCCGCCGCCGAACTGGAAGCGATCCGCGAACGGCTGGGGAAAGTCACCTCGCCCTTCCGCAGTGCCGAACGCTTCAATGTCGAGGACATTATCGACCCGCGCGACACGCGGCCGCTGCTGTGCGAGTTTGCTCAGCTGGCGTGGCGCAGGCTCGAATCCGAAGGTTAGGACGCGCAGAGCCTTGCGCATCGACGCAGCTTCCGCGACCATACCGGAAATCTTAAAATCAAGGATAGCAAGGCGATGGCGAGCAAACGCAAACTTGGAAACCGCATGGTCCACCCGGTCGGCCTTGGCTGCATGAACCTGTCATGGGCCTATGGCGACCGCCCGCCGCAGGAATATCGCGAGCAGCTGCTGAACCGCGCGCTCGACATCGGGACCGATCACCTCGACACAGCGCGCATCTATGGCCTTGGCGACAATGAAACGCTGATCGGGGATACGCTCGGTGGCCGCCGCGACGAGTTCTTCCTCGCTTCCAAGACCGGCATCATCGTCGACGGCAAACGCCGCGCAATCGATTGCCATCCCGATACGATCACGCAACAACTCGATATCAGCCTCGACCTGCTCAAGACCGATCACATCGACCTGTATTATATGCACCGCTTTGACCCGAAGGTTCCGATTGCCGATAGCGTCGGCGCGCTGTCGCGGGCGGTCGAAGCAGGCAAGATCGGCGGCTATGGCGTGTCCGAATGGTCATCGGCGCATATCCGCGAAGCCCACGCGGTCCATCCCGTCACGGCAGTGCAAAGCGAATACTCGCTCTGGACCCGCAATCCGGAACTGGGTCCCCTGCAGACCTGCGCCGAGCTGGGGATCGCCTTCGTCGCCTTCTCGCCGGTCGGGCGCGGCGCGCTGTGCGGCGGGCTTGATCCTGCCGCCTTGGGCGAGCGCGACCTGCGCCGGACCATGCCGCGCTTCGACGATGAGCATTGGCCCGCCAACGCTGCGCTGATCGCGCAATTCTCCCATTTGGCTGAGGAGGCAGGGATCACGCCCGCACAGCTATCGCTCGCATGGGTGCTGGCACAGGGTCAACACGTCCACGTCATCCCCGGCACCACCAGCATCGAACACTTGGAAGACAATTTCGCCGCCGCCGATGTGACGGTCGCCCTCGATCTGCTTGAACAGGCGGGCAAGCTGATCAATTACGGCACCGTTTCGGGCCACCGCTACAATTCGGAAGGCCAGGCCTCCATCGACAGCGAGGAGTTCGAAGCCGCGGCCTAGTGTTCGTCGGGAGTGGGCGGGCCGAACAGCTTGCCCTTCTCTGCAAACAGCACCAGCACGAGGCTGGTCAGCGCCGCGCTGACGAGCGCAATCGCGAGCGGTTGGGCCGTGCCGTTATAGGCATAGCCGATGGTGGCCCCGAGGATCGCAGCGGTCACCATTCGCAGGAATGTCTGTGCGCTGGCCGCCGCCCCTGCCGTCTCGCGGAAGGGCTGCATCGCAATCGAACCGAAGTTCGCCCCGATAAAGCCGAGCAGCGCCATGTTGAGCGCCATCAGCGGGGCGAAGGTCCACAGGCTTTCTTCCGGATCGCTCGCAAACCACAGCTGCGCGGCTGCGACGAGGATGAACAGGAACAGGCCGGTGTGGCTCACCCTGCGCGCGCCGAAGCGTTCGACGATGCGCGAATTGGTCCAGCTGGCAATCGCCATGGCACCAGCGCATGCGGCGAAGATTGCGGGGAACCAGTCGCCCGCGCCGAAAGCCTCTCCGATCAGCTGCTGCGCGGAATTGATGAAGCCGAACAGGCTGCCGAAAATGACCGCGCTTCCCAAAGTATAACCCAGCGCCATCGGCATCATCAGCGTCGCGCGCATATTGCGGGCGATGACGCGCGGGCGGATGGGCTGCTTGTCTTCGGGGTGCAAGGTCTCGGGCAGATTGCGCCAGGCCCACGCGCCCATCGCCACTCCAGCCAGAGCGGTGAAGACAAAGATCCAGCGCCAGTCTCCCATCACAGCCATGACGCCCTGCCCGATACTCGGCGCGACGGCCGGGACCATCAGGAAGATGACGAAGATCAGGCTCATCATGCGCGCCATCTTGTCGCCGCCCACGCGATCGCGGATGATCGCAGGCGGGAGAGCGACGATACCGGCGGCGCCGAAACCTTGCAGGAATCGCAGCACTAACAGCGCTTCGAAGCTGGTGGCGAGTGCGCAGGCAAGCGAGAGCAGGATATAGGCGGCAAGTCCGGCAAACAGCACCGGCCTGCGGCCGAAACGGTCCGCCAGCGATCCCGGAACCAGCGCGCCGAGACCGGCTGCGAGCAGATAGGCGCCGACCACACACTGGCGCGAATTGCCGTC